>JAQBOA010000025.1 GCA_028288305.1 Mucilaginibacter sp. | reverse complement strand
GATGCTGAGGTCAATGTTGGAAAAGTTTTCTTATCAGCATCAAGCAATGCATTAAAAGAAGTTTCTGTGACCGCGGTAAGGCCCATCTTGAAACAGGAAGTTGACCGTATCACCTACGATGTGCAAGCCGACCCCGAAAGTAAAGCGCTTACCGCATTAGACATGATGCGTAAGGTGCCGCTATTGTCTGTTGATGCTAATGACAACATTAAACTAAAGGGTAGCGGCCATTACAAGATACTTATCAATGGAAAGGAATCTGCCTTAGTGGCTAAAGACCCTTCGGAGGTATTAAAGGCCATGCCGGCTGATAATGTTGAAAAGATTGAAGTGATTACCACCCCTCCGGCTAAGTACGATTCAGAAGGTTTGTCAGGTATTATCAACATTATCACCAAGAGGAATGCTGACCAGGGTTACAATGCCAGCATAAGCGGGCGTTACAATAGCGTTTTCGGGCCGGGGCTATATATGCATGGTAATGTTAAACAGGGCAAGCTTGGGGTTAGTATGTTTGCAGGAACAAATCATAATAACGGCTTTAACGCTACCTTTGGGAATACACAAACGATTTTTAAAGGTCAAAGTACCACTCAAACAGGTTATGGCAGCAATAATTTCAAAAATTATTTTGGAAATGCAGAGCTTAGCTATGAAATTGACAGCCTTAATTTATTGACGGGGTCGATTGAACTGTTCCATGGTAATAGTGATCAAAATAACGACCAATTTTCAAGTACGCTAAATTATGACCGCTCAATTGCACAGCAAGACCGGCAAATGTTTTCCTCATTAAGCTCATTCCAGGGGCTTGATGCATCCATTAATTACCAGATAGGGTTTAAACGAAACAAAGATCAATTGCTTACATTGTCCTATAAATTCAGCTTTTCACCAAATACGCAGTTTAATAATGATGTTTTTTCGGAGAGGTTTAACTACTACCAGTCGGTACAGCCTAATTTTTTCCAGAATAATAATGCCGGTGAGAGGTCGCACACCATTCAAATCGACTATGCAGAACCATTTAAAAAGTTGACATTCGAAGCAGGCGGAAAGGTCATTTTAAGAAATGATTACAGTAACTTCCAACGTTCTGATCTTGATTCAGCAACAAACAATTATAATCTAAACCCGCTTTATACTAATGATTTTAATTACAACCAGGATGTTTACAGTCTTTACAATTCGTACCAGTTAAAAATGAATAAGTGGACCGCCAAAGGTGGTTTGCGGCTTGAACATACCAGTGTAGATGCTAACTTTTCTTCAGCCGGGGCGACTGTTAGTCAAAATTATAATAATCTGATCCCATCTATATCTATTCAACGCACTTTTAAAACCAGCAGCATCAGTTTGGGCTTCACACAGCGCATTCAGCGCCCGGGGATTTATCAGCTCAATCCTTTTATTGATAGTTCCAATCCAAAATTTATCAGCACTGGTAACCCTAACCTGCGACCCGAATTGAATAATACATTTGAGCTTAACTATAGTAATTTTTCAAATAACTCCTTTACTGCGGGACTTTCTTATCAGTTTTCAAATAATTCTATACAGAATGTATCCGGCCTGAAGGTAGATAGTATTGCCAATAACATCAGGAACACTGTTACTAATACAACATATCAGAACCTGGGAAGTAACCGTACGCTCGGACTTAATATAAATACCAACTTTAACATAACAAAAAAACTAAGTATAAGCTTAAATGGCTTTGTTTCAAAAGTATGGCTGCGCGGTACTTACAATGGACAATTTTATGAAAACAGCGGCATCACAGGCAACGCATTTGCTAATGCCGGTTACAAGTTTGACAGTGGTTACCGCATTGGTATTGATGCCGGTTTTTTTAGTGGTAACGTAAACCTGCAAGGCAAAACGAGTAATTTTATTTATAATTCATTAGTAGTAACTAAAGAGTTCTTAAAGAAAAAAGCTACCATATCTCTTGTAGCCAATTGCCCGGAAAGCAAGTACAATAATTTTACCACCACTACTACTACACCACAATATACTCAATATTCGTATAATCAAAACCCTTATCGAACTTTTGCCGTACGGTTCAGTTACAAATTTGGCAAACTAAACAGCGAGATCAAGAAAAACCAGCACGGAATAAATAATGATGATACCAAAGGCGGTGGTAAAAGCTCTGCGGGAGGTTAGTGAGAATAAAGAGTCAAGAACAAAGAATTAAGATAAAAAATGGTGAAAAATCAATAATCCATTTCTTTAACTCTTGGCCTGGTTCTTGGCTCTCGACTCTTTTAATTTAACTCTTGATTCTTTTAACTTAGCTCCATGAAAGTATACGGAATAACCAATTGCAATTCAGTTAAAAAAGCGCTCGACTGGCTAAAGGCAAATCATGTTGATTATGAATTTCACGATTTTAAAAAACTGAGTATAAGCGAACAAAAACTGGAAGAATGGGATCAGAAAGCCGGTTATGAAAAGTTTATGAATAAACAGGGCCTTACCTGGAAACAACTTGATCCGCAAGTTAAAGAAAGCATAAAAACAAATACAGACGCTTTGAAACTGCTTCAGCAAAAAACCAGTATAATTAAACGGCCCGTTATTGAAAAGGATGGATTTTTGTTTTTTGGTTTCGATGAAGAAGTTTATGAGCGGTTGATTAAGTGAATGATTGATTGAGTGGTGTTGTTAATCTTTTTAACCTAATCAACCAATCAACTTAATAAACAACTCACTAATCCGGTAACATTCGTTTTACGCGAAGTGCTATTGCATATTTTTATATTATACTTGCCTTAAAATACAAAAGTTATATTAAAATGAAATTAAACCTGATCGCTGGTTTTTTATTGACCTTTCTGGCCGTAACAAGCGTCAGCCGCGCACAGCAAACTCCTGTTCCGGCACAAACCACACCTGCCGCTGCACAGCCTGCTTCCAACTATGATTATCATGAAACTTTCGGACCATTATTTTATACAAAAAACGGTAACGAATACCGTGCCGCTGATGGTGAGCCTGGGCCAAAATATTGGGAAAACCACGCTGATTACCAGTTGGCAGCTAAGTTAAATGATGAAACCAACGAAATTACAGGTTCCGAAATATTAACTTATACCAATAATAGCCCTCAAAAACTTGGCTATTTATGGATGAACCTGGAACAAAACCTTTTTAAACTGGACTCAAGAGGAACAGCAATAGTTCCCTTGACGGGCAGTCGTAACTGGGGCAGAGGTCAGGTTTTTGATGCTGGATATAAAATTAAGTCTGTAAAGATACTGGGCGCCAAGGGCACTGTTACTGATGTGAAATTCCTCATTTCTGACACCCGTATGCAGCTTTTTTTACCTAAAGAAGTTGTTCCAAACGGTGGACAGGTAAAATTAAAAATAGAATATTCATTTATTCCCCCCAATTACGGATCAGACCGTATGGGCATACAGGATACTAAAAACGGGAAGATTTTCCAGGTGGGTCAATGGTACCCGCGCATGTGTGTATATGACGATGTCTTGGGGTGGAACACTATTCCTTATACTGGTCCTGGTGAATTTTACCTGGAGTATGGTGACTTTGATTTAAGTATAACTGCGCCAGCTAACCATATTGTTGTGGCTTCAGGCGAATTATTGAATCCGCAGGATGTTTATACTCCTGCACAGATAAAACGCTGGGGTGAGGCTGCAAACAGCGAAAAGACAGTTATTATACGTTCGGCAACCGAAGTTACTGACCCTGCATCAAGGCCTGCAGGCAAAAAAGAACTTACCTGGCATTTTAAAATAAAAAATGCACGCGATGCTTCGTGGGCATCATCGGCATCTTTTATTATTGATGCAGCAAAAATGGATTTGCCAAGCGGTAAAAAATCAATTGCCATTTCGGCTTACCCTGTTGAGAGCGATGGCAACGATGCATGGGGCCGTTCAACAGAGTATGTAAAAAAATCAATAGAGTTTAATTCTGCAAAATGGTTTGAATTTCCTTATCCGGCGGCTACAGCTGTAGCAGGTATAGTAGGGGGGATGGAATATCCCGGAATCGTATTTTGCGGTTATAAAGCTAAAAACGGCGGCTTATGGGGAGTTAATGACCATGAGTTTGGTCATACCTGGTTTCCGATGATAGTAGGATCAAACGAGCGTTTATATGGTTGGATGGATGAAGGTTTTAATACTTTCATTAATACATTATCGACAACTGACTTTAACAACGGCGAGTATAAAAGGAAACCGGCGGATATGCACCGCGTAGCTTCTGTATTAACAGCGCCGGCCTTAGAAACCATAATGAGTCAGCCTGCTAACCTTAAAGAAAAAAATACCGGCATCTTGCTATATTTTAAGCCCAGTGCTGGTCTCGTTTTGCTTCGTGAACAAATATTGGGACCCGAACGTTTTGATTTTGCCTTCAGAACTTATATAGAAAAATGGGCATTTAAACATCCTACGCCGGATGACTTTTTCCGTACCATAGAAAACGCTTCGGGAGAGAATTTACAGTGGTTTTGGAGAGGCTGGTTTTTGAACAACTGGCGGCTTGATGTTGCTGTACGTGATGTGAAGTATGTTGATAATGACCCAACAAAAGGTGCATTGATCACTATTGATAACCTCGAAAAGATGGTCATGCCCGTCATACTTGAAGTTAAAACTGTAAGTGGTAAAACTGATCGCATTAAACTGCCGGTTGAAATATGGGAGCGTAATAATACTTGGACATTTAAATATCCATCAACAGAAGAGATACAGTCAGTTACTTACGATCCTGATAAAGTATTCCCCGATTATAACTCTGAAAATGATATATGGGTGAAAAAGTAAGCAGTTGGCAGTAGCAATAAAAATTTGCAGTGAGCAGTTGTCAGTTTGCGTATTGCCAACTGCTTACTGCAAACTGGGTAACCGCCTTCAAAAATGTTAAAACAAAAACTATTACACTTAAAATTAGTTAACCTGATATCATAATCCTTCTGCCATGCTCAAAAAGTACCTTTTATTTGCCGTAATATTGTTTATAGCCGTTTCAGTAAATGCACAGGGCCTTTTAAAAGGTACTGTATCTGAAGACGGAACAAATAAGAGGCTGCAGGATGTATTTATCCGGGATGTAACCAACAAACAATTTACGCTTACAGATAAACAGGGGAATTTTGTGATCGGTACTGAAACCGGTCATTTACTTATTTTTGAATGTCCGGGTTATAATCCTGATACATTGTATGTTGTGGATATGTCGCCGAAGAAAATTTTACTGGGGGTAAAGAGCATTGCTTTAAGAGAGGTTAGTATTAATGCCAACCGTACGGCATTTGATCCGCATAAAGAGTACCCCGAAGTTTACGAAAAAAGTAAAGTTTATGTAATGTCGCCATCTACCTGGTTTAGTAAAGAGGGGAAAGATGCCCGGAGGCTTAAACGTTATTTTCAACACGAAGCAGAAGAACGACATGTTGATGCAGTTTTTACCAGGGCTTATGTTGGCAGCATTGTACCATTAAAGGATCAGGAACTCGAAAATTTTATGACATTATACCGCCCTTCATATACATTTTTAATAAATAATAATGGCCCGTCGCTAGCCGCATATATTAACGATTGTTACAAAAAGTATTTAAACCTGCCGCCGGATAAACGCAGCTTGCCAAAGCTAACAGGGCAATGAATTTCGGATTTCGGAATTTCGATTTCGGATTTTAGATGATACTGTAGATATATTCTATCAGATATGTTATTTCGGATTTCGGAAGTTTGATTTCGGATTTTTTTATTGGAGCTTTTTAATCCGATAATTAGGCCAATTAATTACAAATCCATTTAATAATTCGAATTCAATTAATCCTTTTTAATTAAAAACCATCAAACATACAAACACCCGGTATCCAGGATGTTTATATAAAACTTAAAGTTATGAAAAGGAAATTTGTTGTATTCGCATTAATAATCTCCGCTTTTGTATCGGTGACTTCAGGTTGTATAGTACGTGAAGGTTATGACCACCCTTATCATCACGATCATGATGAGCACGGTGATTAAAATTAGTTTTTATGGTTAAGTGATTGGTTTCGGGGCTTCGATTGATCGGAGCCCTTTTTTGTTTGCTGAATAAGCCTTTGATATTATAGGCTATAGTTTACTTGATGAGATTCTTTTATATTTAATCATTTGTTCTCCTGTTCTTTACCCAATACCATCCCAGGTTAAAAGCGATAACAACATGGTTAAAAACCGTTGACAGCAAACCGTAATACCGCTTCATAATATTAAAACGCTCCGTTAAGCTTTGGCGGTGTTTAGTTTTTGACATTCCGCCAACCTGGTATTTGGCCACATACTGATTTACGTTAACAATCTTTTTCGCTTTTTTCGCTGCCCTTATTATCCAGTCGATATCTGCGCTTAAATGGTATTGACGGTCATAGGGCTCTGTTAGAGACCGGCGGATATAGATAGCCTGATGACTTACACTCATTCCATATTTAAAACTTCGCCAGGTAAAATTCTGCGGCGCTGTATGGCGGCGCTGGCCAAGACTTTGCCCTTTATCATCAATCATTTCTGTTTCACCGTAATAAATATCAGCATCATTAGCGGCAGAAAATACTTTAGCAACGGTATCCGGTTCGTAAAACTCATCTGCGGAGTTCATAAATAAAACATAGTCACCGGTTGCGGCGGTAAGCCCTTTGTTCATCGCATCATAAATACCATCGTCTTTTTCGCTGATGAGTTTGGTGATACGACTTTCATAGCGTTTTATAATTTCAAGCGTTCCATCTGTTGATGAGCCATCGACTATAATATATTCAATATTTGAGTAGGTTTGATTTAATACTGATAGCATTGTCCGCTCAATATCACGCACATTATTATAAACAACGGTGATTACACTTAATAGCCCCCCGGCCCCCGCCAGCTGGTGGGGGAGTTTTAGTAAATCTTTATATAATTTGATATGCTTATCAGCAATAATACTTTCAGCAAAATTATCCATTACCGTTTGCCGGGCCTGTTGGTGCAGTTTTTCCTTTTCGGGATGTTTGATGATCCATTCCATTCCGTCTGCAAAGCTTTCAGCAGACCGGTATTTGGCCAGGTAACCGTTATATTCATGCTGTACCATATCTGGTATACCACCGGTTGTAAAAGCGATTACAGGTGTCCCACAAGCCAGGCTTTCCATTACTGTATAAGGTAAATTATCTTCAAGTGAGGGGATCAAAAAAGCATGTGCAGCAGCATAACAGGCGGCTAATTTCTTATCATCGCTAATGGTTCCTAAAAAACTGGTTTTAAATGGAAAATCGGGCATGTCTTCGGTGTTACGGTTGCCAAAAATTACCAATTCAACCTGGTCTGCCCTGATGCCTGCTCTTTCTTTTAATAAAGCAAGACTATCCAGCAAGTAGGAGGTACCTTTATGTAAATCCTTGCGGGATGGCATAAAGCCACTCAGAAAAATAAATTTATCAACGGGTAAACCGAGCTGTTGCTTTGCCTGTTTTTTGTCTATTGGCCTAAAAATATCGGTCTCTAAAGTATTTGGGATTTGCTTTACATCTTTCCCTATCATTAAACTACTCGCTTTTACTGAACCCTGCATCCACAAGCTGGGTGTAATAATATTAAAGTTTAAAACCTGGTAAGCTTCGTTTTTTTGCATCCAGATCCGGTGAGAAATATCATTAGGTGAAGCGTTTTTTAACAGCGGGCAATCACCGCATTGCCGTTGAAAATGATCACAGGTATAGCGCACATGGCATCCGCCCGTAAAGGCATTACTATCGTGAAATGTCCATACTATCGGTTTGTTAAGTTCGGCAATTTCTGCCAAATGTGATGGGTTTAAAAAATCATGATTAACCCAATGCAAGTGAATTATATCGGCATTTTTAACGTCTGGGTGATGAATAACCGAACGGCCAAACCATGTAAATGAAAATGGTGTGCGGCCCGGCTTTAAATAACGTTTTGCTAATACCCGCTCACCAATAATAGTTGCGGCTGTATAGGCCTTCTGAACTAAATTTGAGTTAAAAGTTTTGATTTGCGGGTTATTCCCGAATTTATAGTGAACAATTATTTTAGAATCAATACCCTGACTAAGCAACGCCCGGTTTAGCCGCATACAAGCCCGGCCGGCACCGCCATTTCCATCGTAGGTATTCAAATGCACTACTTTTAACATGGCACTAATTACACCAATTTTATCGAATTACACGAATTTGAGTCTTATTAAATTCGTGCTATTCGTGAAGCTCAATTTGTGTAATTCGTGCAAATTTTTCTTTCCTTTGCGCTCATGAGCAACGAACTCACCGATAAAGCATTCTGGGCAAACTACTGGGAATCAAAAAAAGGATTGGCGTTTAACGTCCCACCCAACCATACCTTTTATAAATTATTAGGTCAGATCATAAATGAACATAAGCTTGAAACTGCCATAGAATTAGGTGGTTTTCCGGGCTATTATACTATCTTTTTAAAAAAGTATTTTGGTTTAAACACTACTCTTTTTGATTATTATATCCACCAGGGTGTATTGAAAGAAGTTTTGAATGTAAACGACTTAACCAAAAAAGACATAGAGGTGATTGAAGGTGACCTATTTAATTATCAATCTCAAAAACAATATGATTTAGTTTTATCATGCGGTTTGATAGAACATTTTAATGATACCAAAGATATTATAGCAAGGCACCTTCCTTTTTTAAAACCAGGCGGGACATTATTTATTACACTGCCCAATTTTACCGGCATTAATGGATGGGTACAGCGCAAGTATGATAAAAGCAATTACGAAAAACACAATATCAGCAGCATGAACCCGCAATTACTTGCTGCTTACTGCAAGGAGCTTGGCTTGAAAAATATTGAAGCTTACTACTATGGCAAGTTTTCAACTTGGCTGGAGAACCGAGAGCAGCAAACAGGCCTGGTAAAAGCTTTTATAAAAGCATTATGGTTAACAGGTAAAATAGCAACCAAAATTATACCGGTTGAAAGCAAGGCGTTGTCGCCTTATATTGTTTTGAAGGCAACAAAATAATTCTCTTTAACTGAATATTAATCAAGTTGAATTATGCACAATCCCACCCGGAGAAATAGGAACATTGGGACGTCAAAACAAGGTCATGGGAAAAGTAATAAATTAACAATTCCGAGTCCTTGTGTTGTGTCAAAGACTTTTTTCGAACGTCTTGGGCCATATGAAAAAGTTGAAAAACTAATAAATGGACATTCGTTCATTTTCGTTACCGAATCAACAAGACAATCCTCTAAACATGCATGCTCGATTAGCGATATTGAAAGAATAATAGAAAATATTCCCTTAACTCATTACGGTTCTTTGAGACTAATAGTGCTTCGGCAACCTAAAAGGAAAGAAGAAATAGTTTCACCAGTTTGGGGAAGATTAATTTATTCTTATGAATTTGAGGACAATTATTATCCTGCAATAATTCTTGAGGCAGTCGATTATAACAAAAAATTACATTTTAAAAAAAGTCAATCTCCAGACGATCAGAAAGAATTTGAGCGGCTTAAAAAAGATGGTCATCAATTTGTCGAAAATAAAAACATCTTTACATCTTCATACGGAATAGAAAAAGTTAGAAACACACAATTATACCGAACGTTGTTGCACGAATTTGGACATTACGTGCAATATTTAGAAGTTGTGGAAATGCCCGGAAAAACAGATGAGGATTTTGAGGATTGGGACAAGCGTTTTGAGGTGTATTTAAAGATTCCGAAGAGTGCTAAAGAGAAATATGCGCACAAATATGCGGATGATCTTTTAGAAAAATTACAGAATGAAAAACTAGTACCTTTTGATGCGATTCAATAACACATCACTTTTTTGCCAGAAAACAGGAAAAATAGCAACTAAAATTTTCCCTATTAAAAGCAGGGCGCTTTCGCCGTATATTGTATTGAAAGACATGAAATAACTTACTTATATTAGTAGAATGAAGAGCTGGCATAAAATACTATTGAATTTTGTATCAGCCATAATTACATTTTGTTTGCTTTATCAAATTGTTTCTGTATTCATTTACAACGATTATCTAACTTCTCTTATACCAGGATGGCATACAACTATTTACCCTAAAAGCGGAATTCTGAGAATCACTATTTTAATTGGATTTTCTGCAGTTTTCGCCTATCTCATATTCAATCTGATTTTAAGACTTTTAACTTACGTTTGGTTGAAGATATTTGATGGAAAGATTTAGGTTTTTTTTACCAGGTATTTAACCTGCAGCTGCTTTACAAAACGCAACCCTCTTTGTATTAAATTGCCTTTACGGTTTTTAAGGAAATGTTTAATTGCCTGGTAAGCTTGCTGATCTTCTTTTATCTCAGAAGGAAACTGTTTAACCGGTTTTTTCGCTATTTCTACATGATAAGTGCTTTCGCTGTTGGAATGTACCCCGCTGCCATCATGACCGATGTTATGTACCAGGGAAGTTGACGGATTTAATGTTAAGCCTTCCTTTAAAAATATAGATGCATACCATCGTATAGCCCATGAGTTATTTTTTCCGGCTTTAAATTGTTCTATTTGCTTCCAGAAATTCATACTGCCATCGATAGAAAACTGCTCTATTTTTTTTGCATCGAATTGTGTTATGAGTTTATCAATATCCGGTTCAAAGTTTTTCCAGGCTCTTGCCCAGGTAGCCCAGCCCCAACTGGTTGCCGCTCTGTAAAAAAAGGTTTCAGGTAGATTTTTTTTATCGAGCTCATACATATAAGCCCCTATATGCATTACCTTTTCGTTATTAGCGTAACGGGTTAACGCCTCATTAAAGTATTGTAGGGTATAAGGGGATGATAACAGATCATCTTCAAATACAATAACTTTACCATATTCATTAACCAATTGTGCAACCCCGCTGATAATGGAATTGGCTAATCCCAGGTTTTCTTTGCGATTAATGATTTTGATTGCTTTAAACCCGGATGCTTCTTTTATAAGCTGCCTTACCTGTTCAACTTTTACCTTATCATCATCGGTTTTTGGCCCGTCAGAGAAAATATATAGCCTTGATTCCTCAGCCAGTAAATTTTTTTGCAAATAATTAAGCATACGGCGTGTATGCTCAGGCCTGTTGTAAACAAATAAGGCTATCGGGGCCAGGTTTTGCATATAAGTAACACTAATTCCTCTAATTTATACGAATTTAACGAATTCAAATTCTAATCATATTGACCGTTCCATCAGTTTTATTTGGCTAATCCTGACTCAAAATATATTTATCTGGTCGGCAGCTTTTTTACAAAGCACGGTATAAGCGTTTGCTAATTGCTCATTCATCTTTTTACCGAAAATTTTGCCCAGGCTGTTTTTAACGGCATATTCGGCAGTAATTTTTATATCTGTTAAAAAATTTTTCGGCTTTTTTTGATTTACATAAGTATTAAACCTGGTTACTTGAGGTTCAATCATTGATGTAAGGTCTTTCTCAATTTCAAAGCCTTCTGTGCGTAACAAATAACGCAGCGAGGTTGGGGTATATACATTAATATGCCCATAAGCCAAAAAATGTTTTATACGAGCGTCCATACCTGCCTTATAATCCCGGGGGACTTCAATAACACAATGTTGAGCTACTCTTTTAATCTCACGAAGCAGAATTCGCTCATGCTCAACATGCTCCAATACATGCGAAAGAATAATCAGATCAAAACTGTTATCATCAAACGGCAAATGGTAACCATCAAATATTTGAACAGCTTTCAAATTGCCGATATTTCTTGATTCAATATGCTTTACCCCGCTCTCAGAAATTTCCACTGCATAATATTCAGGTGCAAAGTTCTGATCAGCCAGCAGCTTTAATATACTTCCGTCACCGGCGCCAACTTCCAGCACTTTCTTAAAATTATGACCTTTGCAAACATCAATAATGTGTTGTGCTTTATATTTAGCACCCAGCATACGCCATGCCTCATCATGTTTTTGATAAAATTCGTCGTATGCGGTTTTAACGCTGCCGCTGATGATCTGTTCAGTCATATTAAATACCTAAGCAGTTATCTGTTTTATAAAAAACTGATGTTGATTTCCTGTAAAATAATCCGGGGGAAATACCAGTGAACGATAAGTGTTTAAACCCGTTGGCCAGTAAAAAGTTTATACCTTCTTTATAAAAATCCCGCTCTGAATCATCCAAAACAATTACACCATTAGCTGATACCGCATTAACTGCTTGTTTACAGCAATTTACCCTGTCACGGCCGTCAACAATAATAATATCAAATTTTTCCTTTAAACTCAAAGGAGTCCGGCAGTAGTCACCATCTCTAACCAGTTCGCAAAAAATCAACTCAGCATTTTCAGGTTTTGATTTTATTATTTTATCATACCAGTCCTTATCGTGTTCTACAGAAACCACTTTTCCTGCATATTTTGCATAAAAATAGGTAGAATTTCCTGAGCCAAATTCAAATACTGTATGTTTGATGTTTAACCTTTCTTTTATAAAATCAATAAAAGAGTAAGTTACCCACGGAATAGGATTATTATCCTGGTCAACCGGCGATCTGCTGTCAAAAGCATTAAACCAGCCAATTTCATCCAAATAGCCTTTATCATTAAATGAAAGCAATGTGCGCAGTCTTTTAGGACTTGTAAATACTTTATAAAGCAGGTGGAGTTTACTACTCATCGTTTAATGATTTTTTGAGCCAGCGAAATTAAAAATAATGATTTAAACATCATTATACCCTGATCGTTAACTTTTGGAATAAATATTACAAAGAATGTGGCGCTTGCATAGGCAGCTAATGTAGCAATAGCGGCACCCATCATTCCCATTTTTGGAATTAATATAAGATTTAGTACAATATTAACTATTGCACCAAAACCTGTACGGATAAAAGTGAGTTTATTAAAATTTTCGGCAATTAAATACTGGCTGCTTGCGGCACCTAGGAAAACAAACACCCCCGACCATATATGAACCGACAATACAGGTGCAGCATAGGCATATTCCGGCTTATATAATTTATAAATCAATGGCGCAGCGAAGGTTATAACTAATGCCGTTGGTACGCTAAGATATACCATTAAGTCGTATAAATGCTGTATACGCTTTCTATACCTGTTGATATCATCCCGCTTTGCATTTAAAATTGCCGGGAATAATGAAGTAACAATTACAGCGGGTATAAAGTTCCATGCTTCGCTTAATGATGCAACGGTGGCATATGCACCGGCCTCCTTAACCCCCGACATATTTTGAAGCATAATCTGGTCTATTTTCATATACAACGAAACCATGATGCCAGATATGATTAAAGGCCACGAATATAATAGCAGTTTATTGGCAAGCTTAAAATTGAATGACCAGTTAAGTATGTTTCTTTCCTTTCGTTGATAGGTGAAATAATAACCTGCAGATAATAGCAGGAAATCAAAAGTGTAAGCGTAAACAAAATATATCAGCGGCTGCTTTGTAAAAATTAACAGCAGTTTTATTATAGCTGATGCCAGGTTGCCGGTGATTTGAACCTGCATAATATATTTTGATTGTACCTGCGATTGAAAGTAAGCGTCAATTACATTAAATGCCTGGACAATGCCAATAACTGAAAGTATAAATACATAGCTGTAAGGAGTTCCCTTTGCGGGATAAATAAGGTAAGCAAGGTAGATTAAAGGGATACAACAAAAGCCTGCAAATATTTTCATCGCAAAAGATGTTCCTAATATCTGATCTCTATTATTTGGAAATTGATGAAGCTCTTTAACGATAAACTGATCAAGCCCAAGGGTGGCTATAGCCGAAAAAAAGTAAATGTAAACAATACCGCCATTTATTACCCCATTGTTTGACCTACCCAGGTAATTGGCCACACTAATGCTAACAATCATTTTAATCAGCAAGCTGCCAACTCTACCTATAAACAGCATCCCTGTATTTTTAAAATACTTTTCAAATGCCTGCTGGTCGAAGCCTGGAATACTGGGGAAGCGCATATTTGCACAAATGTATAAATTTAGTTGATTGAGTTTATTTGATGAGTAGTTAATAGATTAATCTTTAAAAGTTACTAATAGCCCCTCAAAAATTATTTTCAAAAAACACTTGACTCTTACCTTACGTCATACCATACTTTTGCCAACAGTTATTAAAGTAGTTAAAAAATGAAAGTCAATTATGCTGTAAAACAATTAGCCAAACTGGCCGGGGTAAGTGTGCGCACACTTCACCTTTACGACAAGATCGGTTTGCTAAAGCCCTCCATACGTACAGCATCAAGGTACAGGCAATATGGCGAAAAGGAGTTGCTGCGGTTGCAACAAATTCTATTTTACAAAGAACTCGACTTTCCCTTGAAGGACATCATCCATATTCTTGATGATCCGTATTTTGGTCTGGTAAGTGCGCTTGAGGGCCACAAAGCTGCCCTTAAGGCCAGAAAAGAACGTTTAGATACTTTACTGAACACTGTTAATAAAACCGTTAATCATTTAAAAAACAAAACCATGCAAAATTACGAAGAGCTATATGAAGGCATGCCCCGCGAACAGGCAGCTGCCTATAGAAAAGAGGCTATTGAAAAATGGGGTGAAGAAACCGTTTTACGGTCGGAAAAAGCGCTGCTCGAATTGCCCAAACTTGACATTGAAAGGTTAAAGGCTGATCAAAAAAACATTAAACAGGCCTTAAAAGCTCTGGAAGGTGAAGATCCTGAAAGTGAACAGGTTCAATTGCAGATTGCCCGGCACTATGCAAACATCAGAAGTTTTTGGGGGATATCTGACCCTACTGATCTTAAAGCAATAAATTATAAAGGCCTTGCCGAATTACTGGTTTCAGACGAGCGTTACCTGGCTGAAGATGGAAAACCTGATCCTGCATTTGCCACCTTTATGCGAAATGCAATGATTTATTTTGCCGATAACAAATTAAAATAAACAAGCCATAAAAAAGAGGCTGTCATAAATTGACAGCCTCCGATTATTATTTAGTTATGCTAAATTAAAATTACTGATTCTGGAACTTCTTTGCATTTACTCTGCGTTCGTTTTCATTCAGATATATTTTACGCATGCGAATGCTTTGCGGTGTTACCTCAATATATTCATCAGCCTGTATATATTCCATTGATTCTTCGAGCGAAAATTTAACAGCAGGGGCAATACGTACGTTGGTATCGCTGCCTGATGCGCGCATGTTGGTTAACTGTTTGCCTTTTGTAAGGTTGATCACCAAATCGTTATCGCGGATGTGCTCGCCTAAAACTTGTCCTTCGTAAATATCAACTCCCGGATCAATATGGAAACGACCACGATCCTGTAATTTATCAATCGCAAAAGCAGTGGTTTTACCGGTATCCATCGATACCAATACACCATTTAAACGGCCGGGGATATGCCCTTTCCATGGTTGGTATGATTTAAAACGGTGTGCCATGATAGCTTCGCCGCCTGTAGCAGTAAGTACATTATTACGTAAGCCTATGATACCACGCGCGGGGATATCAAACTCCAGGTGCTGCAAATCTCCTTTTGGTTCCATAACAAGTAAATCGCCTTTGCGTTGGGTTACCAGCTCAATAACCTTACCTGCAACTTCACCCGGTACATCAACAATTAACGTTTCGATAGGCTCGCATTTAACGCCATCAATTTCTTTGATGATTACCTGCGGTTGACCTACCTGTAACTCATAACCTTCACGACGCATGGTCTCGATCAACACTGATAAGTGAAGAATACCACGGCCATATACTAAATAGGAGTCAGGCGATTCAGTTTCAACAACCTTTAGTGCCAGGTTTTTTTCCATCTCTTTATAAAGACGGTCGCGCAGGTGACGTGAAGTCACAAACTTGCCTTCCTTACCAAAAAATGGGGAAGTATTGATAGTGAAGAGCATGTTCATGGTAGGCTCATCAATATGAATAACCTCCAGTTGTTCAGGTTTTTCAAAATCGGCAATGGTATCGCCAATATCAAAACCTTCAATACCTACAACCGCACAAATATCGCCTGAACTTACTTCTGTTGCCTTTACTTTTCCTAATCCTTCAAAAGTATATAATTCCTTAATCCTTGATTTTTGAATAGTGCCATCACGTTTTACCAATGATACAGGCATGTTTTCCTTTATAGTACCGCGTGCAACACGGCCAATAGCTATACGACCTACGAAAGAAGAATAATCAAGCGAAGTGATCTGCATTTGCAAAGTGCCTTCGCTGATAGGAGCAGGAGGGATATTTGCAAGGATAGCATCCATCAAAGGGAAAATATCTGTTGTCGGTTGTTTCCAGTCTGTGCTCATCCAGCCTTGCTTTGATGAACCGTATATTACCGGGAAATCAAGCTGTTCTTCAGTAGCTTCAAGGTTAAAGAACAATTCAAATAATTGCTCGTAAACTTCTTCCGGGCGACAGTTTTCCTTGTCTACCTTGTTTACTACAACAATAGGTTTTAAGCCTAATGCCAATGCTTTTTGGGTTACAAAACGCGTTTGAGGCATAGCGCCTTCAAAAGCATCGCAAAGCAGCAACACGCCATCGGCCATTTTCAATACGCGCTCAACCTCGCCGCCAAAGTCGGCGTGACCAGGTGTATCGATAATATTTATCTTAACATCTTTATATCTTACCGAAACGTTTTTCGAAACAATGGTAATACCACGTTCCCGTTCCAGGTCATTATTGTCCAGTATCAGTTCACCGGTTTGCTCATTGTCGCGGAAAATGGCACAACTGTGTAATATTTTATCCACAAGGGTTGTTTTACCGTGGTCAACGTGTGCGATGATCGCTATATTTCTTATCTTCTGCATGTATATGCGCCTCTAAAATTTGCGCAAAGGTACAGTTAATTGGTGAAAATTTCAAGCATTAACAACTTATTAGCTGAATAATGATTTAGAGTTAACAAAGACATAGTTAAGTAGCTTCACTTAAATACTCGTTAAAGGAGAGGACTTAAAAACTTATAGAGACTTAAGTCTTAGATAGTAGGTCAATTTTATAATTTATTAAACCAACCCTTTTTCCAGAAAATGATAACCTGAATTATCCCAATAAGAAACATACCGCCCAATGCATAAAAATATCCATGAGGGTTATAAAGTTCCGGCAGATTATCCGGCATCACTTTATTGGTTACCGGGTCTATCCTGGAAAAATTCATTCCGTAAACTCCCGCGATAAAGGTTAGGGGAATAAAGATGGCAGATATAATGGTTAATACTTTCATGATCTCATTCATGCGGTTACTAACCATGGAAAGATAAATGTCCATAATACTGGAAGTGATTTCCTTATAACTCTCGATCAGATCCATTATTTGGATGCAATGGTCATAAGCATCCTTTAAAAATATTTTTACTTCCTTAGTAATAAGTGGGCTTTCGGTTCGCAACATATCATTTATTTTATCCCTTTCCGGCCAGCATGAACGCCGCAAAACAATCAACGTTCTTTTAAGCTGTTGGGTTTCATACATAATGCTTTTATTAGCATTGCTATACAGGTGATCCTCAACCGCATCAAGCGAATCGCCAAGTTGTGCCAGCAATACAAAATAACAGTCAAGTATGGTATCTGTCAATGCATAGCACATATAACCTGCACCGGCAGTACGAATGGCGCCTTTCCCAACAGCAAGGCGGTTTTTTACAGCTTTGAAGTTTTCTTCATGAGTTTCTTCGAAGGTAATAATGATGTTATCTTTTACCAGGGCCGAAAATTGATAGTTTGTAAGCTCATAATCTTTACTAAAATAAATCATGCGGCTTACCGCAAATACATAGTTATCATATTCGTCAAATTTAGGGCGCTGATGAATGTTGGCAATATCTTCCAACACCAGGGGGTTAATAGTTAAAATCGAGCCTATTTCTTCAATTAAGCTGGCATCCCCAAGGCCCCTAACTTGTATCCAATGCGTATGATCGGTGCATTTATTGAACTGATCGAGTATAATTTTGATGTCTTTTCCCTCACTGCTTATCAGTTCTTTTGCGTTGTATGAAAAAATGCTGATTAAAGGTTTTACGGCATCATCCGGTATAATAACAGCCCCGGGTCTTTCGCCTATGTTTCCTGCTTTTCTGCGTGGATTATAGCGAATCCTTTTTATTATCATATGCTTTTAACGTAACTATAGCTTTAGAAACTGAAAGTAAGGATTTTTGTTCCGATATTTTTAAATAGGATTTGCGTTTAAATTGAAATAAAAATATAAAAGGCAAATGTTAAGTATTTTAATGGCTTAACATTTGCCTGTTCCAGGCGTTCTAAATGTTCCAGTTGTCATCTTAAATTGGAACTGAACACCTATTAATGAATGTTGAATTAATTAAATTCCAAAAGCTTTCTTCACCTTATCCACATAATCCAGCTTTTCCCAGGTAAACAGCTCAACTTCTTTTTTCACAACGTTTCCTTCGGGGCTTACAAAAGTTTTGGTTACTATTTGGCTTGGTTTGCCAAAGTGGCCATAAGCTGCTGTATCGCTGTAAATAGGATTACGGAGTTTAAAACGGGTTTCAATTGCGTAAGGAGTCATGTTAAATATGGCCTCTACTTTTTTAGCAATTTCGCCATCATTTAAGCCAACTTTTCCGGTTCCATAGGTATTTACATAAATTCCCATTGGCTGGGCAACACCGATAGCATATGATACCTGCACCAATACTTCACTGCAAACACCAGCAGCAACCAGGTTTTTAGCTATATGACGGGTGGCATAAGCTGCAGAACGGTCAACCTTTGAAGGATCTTTTCCTGAAAAAGCACCTCCGCCATGCGCACCTTTACCGCCATAAGTATCCACAATAATTTTACGGCCTGTTAAGCCGGTATCGCCATGCGGACCGCCGATGACAAATTTGCCGGTTGGGTTAATATGGTATTTGATGCCGTCACCAAAAAAATGCGCATATATAGGATATTTTGCTTTTACACGCGGAATAAGAACGCTGATAATATCCTTGCTGATTTTTTCAAGCATGGTCTTTTCTTCATCAAAATCATCATGCTGGGTTGATATTACGATTGCATCAATGCGGACAGGTTTGTTATTGTCATCATATTCAAGCGTTACCTGTGATTTTGCATCTGGGCGTAAGTATTTTATTTCTGTATTCTCGCGACGGATAGCTGCCAGTTCAATTAAAAGCGCATGTGCAATATCTAACGCCAGGGGCATATAGTTTTCGGTTTCGTTAGTGGCATAGCCAAACATCATTCCCTGGTCGCCGGCGCCTTGTTCTTCTTTAGCCTGGCGTTCAACACCCTGGTTAATATCTGGCGATTGTTCGTGAATAGCTGATAATACTGCGCACGAACTGCCATCAAACATATACTCGCCTTTGGTATAGCCAATTTTGTTTATTACCTCGCGTGCAATTTTTTGAACATCTAAATAAGCCTTGGATTTTACTTCTCCGGCCAAAATAACCAAGCCAGTAGTAACCAGCGTCTCGCAGGCAACCTTCGAATCCGGGTCAAAAGCTAAAAATTGATCTATTAAAGCATCCGAAATCTGGTCGGCAACTTTGTCCGGATGACCCTCTGATACGGACTCTGATGTGAATAAATATGACATGTGTTTTAATTTTATATTTTATAATGAACTAATATATAGGTACAATACTTTAAATACCCGCAAGGTATAATTTCCCTGAGTGTAATACCACGTGAATAAGAAGATTCAAAAGGATTGTTAGTAAAAGAAGCAGGTTTTAGCACTTTTTTACGTGGTTGCAATCCGGTCTGCCCAAGTATCCGTAATATCGGACAAGGACAATTAAATCAGTCCACATTCAGGGCGCTAAAATAAAACAATTTTTACAAAGCCGAAAATACATTTACTTTTGATGGAAGAAATTAAAGATAGTTGAAACGGAAAGCGTTATTTATAATTAACCCTATATCGGGCGGTAAGAAAAAGGACGGGGTTCCGGAACTGATTGAAAAATATCTTGATAAGGAAACATTAAATTATGTTGTTGTTTTTAGCGATGGGGTATCGCATGCCAGGCAAATAGCAAAGGAGGCTGTAAATAAATTTAACCTGATAGTGGCGGTAGGCGGAGATGGTACTATAAATGAAGTAGCATCTGCAATAGTGGGCAGCGATACTACATTAGGCATAATACCTTATGGGTCTGGTAATGGCCTTTCCCGCTTTCTTGGTATATCAATGGATGCTGCAAAAGCAATTAATACGCTTAATACCGGGAATATTGAGGTTATTGATTCGGCAAAGCTTAATGGAATGCCATTTTTTAATATGGCAGGCATGGGCTTTGATGCTCACATCAGTGAATTGTTCTCCCATGGAAAAAAACGGGGATTCTTTACTTATCTCAAATCTTCTATACAAGAGCTATCAAAATATAAATCGCAAACTTATAATTTAGATATCGATGGGGCAGCATATGAGCGCGAAGCGTTTATGCTTAGTTTTGCAAATTCATCGCAATATGGCAATAACGCTCATATTTCACCCAATGCTTCAGTACAGGATGGACTGTTGGATATTTGTGTGATAAAGAAGTTTCCGTTATGGAAATTTCCTGAAATGTGCCTTAGGATGATCACCAAAACAGCTGAAGGTACCAGTTATGTAGAGATTATCCGCGGCAAATGTATACAAGTTAAACGCATTAATCCCGGGCCTGTACATCTTGATGGTGAACCTCAAATAAAAGGAACAGATATTACAATTGAAGTGATACCGTCTTCATTAAAAGTAATTGTTGGTAATTCTTATAAAAAATAGTCTTAAGTTGAAAGTCTTAAGTCATTTTGGTAGGTTTTGCTTAACATTGTAATTGACTAAAGACTTTGGACTTAACTTAAAAGTATGTCAAAAAAGAATTTTACAGGAGTGGTTTATTCTACCGACCCGGATTTTCAATACCAGGAAAATTCAGGCTTCTCAACTTCAACATTACCTCCTCAACAGCAAAATCTAAAGATTTATCTTGACAGAAAAGGAGGGGGTAAGGTGGTTACCCGGATAAATGGATTTATTGGGACAGAAACCGACCTGGAACTTATAGGAAAAAAGCTTAAGTCAAAGTGCGGGGTTGGCGGTTCAGTAAAAGATGGTGAAGTATTGATTCAGGGCGATTTCAGGGATAAAGTTTTGACATTGCTTCAGGCTGATGGATATAAAACAAAAAAGGCTGGGGGATAATAAGTTTTGTACTTTACTGTTATTTATAAGTAAAATTTAATTAATAAATTAGCAGAATCAAAGCAATACCAGGGATGGTCTTAGAATTATAATAAAAAAGCAAACAATTTAGCAATTTTCTTTATTTAAGCTGTAAATAATGCGCAGGTTTGCCGCGTTATAAATTACCAAATTTTACTTAATATAATCATATCAGTATAGTTACATAATTTTTATAAGTTATTGTTTGCTATTATTAAAAAAAATGGGTTTCATTGTAAAAAATTGTTTGTATAAATGACAATTTTTATTTTTAATTACGTTATTGTATCCATCAAATAATAATGAAATAAATTTTGTATTAAAAAATCATAAAGAATTACATAAATAGTTTTTTTAATTCATTTAAATTCTATTTTTGTTATTCGCTAATAATTCGCATTTAAGTAACTTATATCATATAACTAAAAATTAAAACTAAAAACTAAAGTAATGGCAAACGCACCAACAAAACCAAGTATTCCTGTTAAAAAAGACTCAAGTGCATCAGGCATGTTTGCAACGCTCACTATCCCAATTTGTATTGTCGTTGCAATTTTAATATTCATTTTCATATTAGGGGATGCAAGTCATTACGAAGGTGGTGACGTAGAAAAAGGGACACCAAGTGATCTTTTTGGAACAGTGCACAGGGGGGGTATAATTGTACCGCTTATTATGTCGTATTTATTAATTGTAATTGTATTTTCTATCGAACGTTTTGTTGTTATCGGCAAAGCTTCAGGTACAGGAAATGTTGATGCATTTGTTAGAAAAGTACAAAGTGCACTTAACGCCGGAAATATTGACGCAGCAAGTGCAGAGTGCGACAAACAAAAAGGTTCTGTTGCCAACGTAATCAAATCCGGTTTGAAAAAATACCGCGAAATGGAAACAGAGACTACTCTGGATGTAGATCAAAAAACTTTAGCTATTCAAAAAGACATTGAAGAGGCTACATCGCTGGAAATGCCTATGCTGGAGCAAAACTTAACCGTTATTGCAACTTTAGTATCTATTGGTACATTAACAGGTCTGTTAGGTACAGTAATCGGTATGATCAAGGCGTTCTCTGAATTAGCACACGCAGGATCGCCTAACCCTACTGCGCTTTCAACAGCTATTTCCGAAGCCCTTGTTAATACAGCATTAGGTATCAGTACTTCAGCTATTTCAATCATTATGTATAACGTGTTTACATCAAAAATTGATAAACTGACTTATGCCATTGACGAAACAGGATTCAGCATTGTACAAACATTTGCTGCATCGCACAAAAATAAATAAAACTCATTAGTGCTTAGTTTTAACCCGGTCATTTATCAGCAGTAGTTGCTAAGGATGACCGGGATAGTATAAATTCATTATACATTGTTTATTAAAATTTAAAAATTATGCCCAGAGTAAAAGTTGCAAGGAAAAGCACATTCATTGACATGACAGCCATGTGCGATGTGGCTTTCCTGTTGCTTACCTTTTTTATATTAACAGCAAAGCCCAGGGTGGAAGATCCGGCAAAGGCAGATGTGCCTCCATCATCAAAAGAGCAGGCTATCCCAGATGATAATGTTGCAATGATAACTATTGGCCAGGGCAACAAAGTGTTTTACTCTGTTACCGGTACTGATGTACGCACAGAGGCATTGAAGGCAATGGGTGAGAAATATAAAGTAACATTTACACCCGAAGAACAGGCACGGTTTGCGGTTACAGAAGTTTTCGGAGTACCGATGAGCCAGTTAAAACAGTTTCTGAATATGACTGCAGAAGATAAGAAAACTTATCAGCCTCCGGGTATTCCGGTAGATACCACTGCAAACAATGAGTTGTCTAACTGGGTATATACTTCACGCCAGGCTGACAAAGCTTTGCATGACAAAGCTTTAGATATAGCCATTAAAGGTGACAGAAGAGAACAGTATCCGGCTATTAAAATGGTTATCGATAACTTACAGAGACAAAAAATTAATAAATTTAGTTTAATCACGGCGCTTAGACAAGCTCCAAAAAAATAAAAAACTATGGCAGAATTAGATACCTCCGGCAAGGGTGGCGGCCATAAAGGTGGCAAAGTAAGAAGTAAAAAGGCCTCAACACGTGTCGATTTGACTGCGATGGTTGACCTTGCTTTCTTACTGATCACTTTCTTTATGCTTACCACTACCCTTAATAAACCAAAGGCAATGGATCTGGCTATGCCGGATAAATCTGTACAAAAAATCCAGTTGCCAGTTGCTGCAACGCGGTCAATGACCATACTTTTGGGTAGTCATAATAAATTGGAATGGTACATGGGTGAGGCTGGAAAAACGGCACCTACCGTTGATAATTTCGGAAAAGATGGCATACGCAAAGCACTGATTGAAAACGGTAAAAATGTAGCTGCAACACATGCCGCACCAGATAACTTTATGATTGTTTTGATCAAGCCAAGCGAACATTCGACTTACGAAAATTTGGTGGCAGCGCTTGATGAGATGAGCATCACCGGTGTTAAGTCATATGCAATTGTAGATATTACACCATTAGAAATTGGTGATTTGAAAAAGAATAATATCTATTAGTATTGTAATGATACTGTTAGTAATATAATGATACCGTTAACGTTAATTAAATATTAAAGCCTAAAAAAATGTTAGGATCAAAATTAGACATATTAAATCAGGAATGGATTGATGTCGTTTTTGCTGGTCGTAATAAAGCTTATGGTGCATACGAATTACGAAGAGACAATGACCGTAACACGCGGAAAGCTCTTATAATAGGCGTAGCAGTGTTTGTTTTAATTATCTCCGCTAAAACAATCCTCAATATCGTTGGTGGGTTTATCCCGAAAGCCCATGAAAAAGTAAAGATCACCAATGTGGTGCTTTCACCGCCGCCGGTAGATTTAAAAAAACCACCTCCGCCACCTCCGCCTGAACCGCCGAAACCAAAGGTTGACCAGGTAAAATTTCCACCTCCGGTTGTTAAGCCAGACGTTGAGGTTAAGGAAAAACCACCAACAATTGAAGAATTGAAAGTGGCCGATCCCGGACAAAAGAACCTTAAAGGGGACAAAAATGCTGATGTAACCATTGATGAACCGGTTGGTACATCTGATGCTAAAGTCACGGAAGAAGACCCTAATAAGATTTTTACCTCGGTTGAACAGGTGCCTGAGTTTCCGGGCGGCATAGAAAAGTTTTATGCATATCTTTCAAAATCAATCCACTATCCTGCGGTAGCAAGAGAAAACGGTACACAAGGTCGCGTTATTGTAAGCTTTGTGTGTGAAAGAGATGGGTCGTTAACTGATATTCACGTGGCAAGAGGTATAGGTGATGGTTGTGATGAAGAGGCTGTACGGGTATTAAAATCATCTCCAAAATGGAAACCTGGTATTCAAAACGGCCGTCCGGTACGTGTTGCTTACAGTGTGCCAATCTCTTTTACATTATCTGAATAATAAAATAATGTTACCTGATAATAACAAGCAAAAATCGCCCAAAAGGCGGTTTTTGCTTATTTTAGGAGTCACAGCATTTATTTGCTTTTGCTGTTTGGGTTTAATGATCATTTTTTGGGATGACATGTTGCCCAATTTTCCGAAAACCCAAAAAATTATATTCGGAATAGTAATAATAGTTTATGCTATTATACGTTTTTCACGACTACTAAAACGAGACAAAGATGAAGTATAATTTAAAGTTTGCAGGTCTGTGCGTGGCTTTTTTCTTGATTTTGCAGAGCTGCAAACACAAAGCAGAAAAAAACAAAACTGACAGCTTCACTTCTGATTCCTCAAAAATGGTAGTTGATGAATCATTTAGGCCGATAGTTGATGAAGAGCTTTATATTTTTAAGGCACTTGATAAAGACGTTCATCCAACAGTATTATACGCCCCCGAGAACGAAGCCATAAATTTATTGTTAAACGACAGTGTTCGGGTTGCAATTATTTCGCGGGATTTAACCCCAGAGGAATATAAGCAATTAAGCAGCAGAAATTTAAGGCCCCTAACTAACCGTTTTGCTGTTGATGCTGTTACGCTAATTGTAAACGAGGCTTCGAATGATACTACAATTACAGTAAGCGAAATTAAAAAGATGCTGAATGGGTATACTAAAACAGATAAGAATATCGTTTTTGATAATCCAAATTCAGGTTTGGTAAGATATTTAAAAGAGTTTTCGGGCAACAGGGACTTTAAGCAAAAAAATATTTTTGCACTTAAGTCTAATAAGGAAGTGATAAAATATGTAAGTGAGCATCCGAACGCTATAGGCATAACAGATTTTAGTTGGCTAAATGATCCCGATAAAGATTATGCAGATGCGGTGCAGAAGGTTAAAATTGTAAGTGTGAAAAATGACACTGTTAAAAATGCATCATTACAGTTTTTTTCTCCATCCCAAACTACATTAGCGTTAAAGCAATACCCATTGGTAAGAAACTTGTATATTTTAAATTTTACGGGTTTTCATAGTTTAGGAATGAAATTTGCAGGATTTTTAGCAAGTGATCGCGGACAGAGAATAATATTAAAATCTGGCCTTTTGCCTGATACTATACCGGGAAGAGAAATTACAATCGGGAAAAAAATAAAACAATAGAATAAGAAATTCTATTTTGATACAAACTTGTTTAAACTTGTATATGTTATTTTAGTCAAAAAAATATATTATTGCAAAAGTAAATAGGTATAAATCAATTTACTTCAAATTAAGCAATAAATAAAAATCAAAAAAACAACGCAGCTAATAGAGGTGCGGTTAATATTAACTTAATAAGAAGAAATACTCAAATGAAAATTATCAATAAAATAGCCGGCACGGCGTTAGCGTTGGTGTTTGCAGGTTCATCTGTCTTTGCGCAAAGTTTGGCCGACGCAAAAAAAGCTATTGATGCCGAACAATACCAGAAAGCAAAGTCTATGCTTAAAAACCTTACATCTACGCAAGCAGATAAAGACGAAAACTATTTTTATCTGGGATGGGTGTACTTAAAACAAGATTATCCGGATTCAGCAAAAGCAGCCTTCAACAAAGGTATTGCTGTAAATCCTAAATCAGCCTTAAATTATGCTGGCTTAGGGGCGGTTGCACATATAGATAAGGATAATACCGGAGCAACCACAAATTTTAACCAGGCGGTTACATTGGCCGGCAAAAATAGCAAACCCTATTTATATGTTGGTTTAGCATATTTACTACCACTTAGTGGCAGCAATATCGGTCCTAACGGCCCAGCTATTGCACCCGCCGATGCAAATGCGGCTATTGCAGTATTAAATAAAGGAAAGGTTGTTAATCCTAAGGATGCAGAAATACTTGTTGCGTTAGGTGATGCGTATCGTTCACAATTAAAAAGCACCGATGCTTATAATAATTATTCAGCGGCATTAATAATAGATCCAAAGTCTGCTGCTGCAGATGTTGCCGAAGGTGTTTTGTGGAGATTTGCCGACAATTTTGAAGATTCTCAAAAACAATTCCAGGCCGCATTGGCGATAGATCCTAACTATGGACCTGCTTATCGCGAATGGGCAGAAACAGATATTCGCTGGGCAAGATCAGACGCAGCAACTTATGATGCAAAAGTTAAAGCAGCGGTTGAAAATTATAAAAAATATATCAGCTTAACTGATTATTCGCCGGAGTCACAAATGCGTTATGCCGATTTCCTGATTGATGCCAAAGATTATGTTACCTTACAAAAGGTAGCTGCTGATCTTACGGCATCTGCAAAAACAAACTTGAGAGCTTACCGCTATCTAGCTTATGCCGCATTTGAAAATAAAGATTACCAATCTGCATTGACAGCCATGAACAAATGGGTTAGCCAGGCGGATCCTAAACGTGTTATTCCAAATGATTATTTGTATTTAGGTCGTATAGAACTTGCATTAAAACAAGATTCATTAGGTGTACTCCATCTGCGTAAAGCTTTGTCTTTAGATACAAGTCAGGTTGATGTTGTTGGTGAGATTGCAAAGTCCTTATATGCCTCAGGTAAATATATAGATGCGGGGGATGCTTATAGAGTTTATGCACAAAAGTCTCGTCAGGCTAAACTTATGGATCATTTTTACGAAGGATTTAGCTATTATCAGGGATATAAAGATCAGCTTATCAAGGGACAAACAATCAAAACTATAAAACCTGATTCTACTTTACTTACAAAAGCTGATTCAGCCTTTACTTATGTAGAACGCAAACTTCCTACTCCAAATTCACAAATAGTATATTTCCATGCAAATGTTAAAGATTTTGAAGAAGGCGACCGGAATAATATAAAAGG
The DNA here is from genome assembly GCA_028288305.1 of Mucilaginibacter sp. Lineage (GTDB taxonomy): Bacteria > Bacteroidota > Bacteroidia > Sphingobacteriales > Sphingobacteriaceae > Mucilaginibacter. The sequence goes on along the minus strand of JAQBOA010000025.1, from coordinate 33,293 downwards.
ATTAGCAAAACCTCTTTTCGAGCAGTATATACAACTGGTTACTTCCAAAGGTGGTACGCCGGACGATAAAACCAAAGGATATTTGGCAGCTGCATATGTATATTTAGCTAATTATGCCGAATTTAAGGAAAAAGATCCTGCAAAGGCTTTAGATCTCTATACAAAAGCAAAAGAAATGGATCCAACTAATCCACAAGTTGTGTATTATTTTTCGAAAAAAGGTCAAGGAAAAAGCAAGTAATAAATAATTTAAAATAAAGGAGCCTTCTGATTTAATCAGAGGGCTTTTTTATTATTGTTCCATTTGTATATTTGCATCATGGAAGTACACAGTTTACCGGTTAATTATCTGCCTATCATATTTCAAATGATAGTGGCTTTAGGTTTTGTGGTTGTTACAATGCTTGTAACCCATAAGATTGGGCCAAAAAGGCAAACCAAGGATAAATTAACGCCTTTTGAGTCGGGTATTGAAGTAATAGGAAATGCCCGCACCCCAATTTCTATTAAATATTTTTTGGTCGCTATTCTTTTTGTATTGTTTGATGTGGAAATTATATTTATGTACCCCTGGGCTGTGAATTTTAGGGACCTTGGTAAAGATGGCATGATAGAGATGTTTATTTTTATGGGTACGCTGCTGCTTGGATTTATTTACGTTATTAAAAAAGGCGCGCTGGACTGGGATTAGAGAGCTGCAGCCTCACCTAAATCCTCTCCAAAGCAGAGGACTTAAAAAACACCATTTAATAATATTTATTAAAATCTAAGATCACCCCAGCATATTGGCATGCAATATTCAGGGTGTTAAGAAGCGTTCTTTCATAAGAAATTATTTTATTCAAAAGCCGAAGTTGAAGTCCTCTCCCTTGGAGAGGATTTAGGTGAGGCCCTGTTTAGACTGTTTCTAAATATATTTAGTGTGACACAGTGTATCTGTTACATAGTAATTTGTTGTAAATTTGTTGCAAATAGTTTGGATAGGTTTTTGTTCGATATAGATCATGAGTGATATTCAATTAGTTGATGCCCCTCCAGGTGTAGAAGGGGCCGGATTTTTTGCTACATCCATCGATAAAGTTATAGGTATAGGGCGTGCCAATTCGTTATGGCCGTTGCCGTTTGCTACTTCATGCTGTGGAATAGAGTTTATGGCCACCATGTCTCCGCATTATGACCTGGCAAGATTTGGAGCTGAGCGTTTAAGCTTTTCACCCCGTCAGGCAGATCTTTTAATGGTTATGGGTACCATAGCTAAAAAAATGGGTCCGGTTTTAAGGCAGGTATATCTGCAAATGGCCGAGCCGCGTTGGGTAATGGCAGTAGGTGCATGTGCCTCGAGCGGAGGGATTTTTGATACTTATTCAGTTTTACAGGGTATTGATGAAATAATACCAGTTGACGTTTATGTACCTGGATGCCCGCCACGCCCGGAAGCTATAATTGACGGCTTTATGCACATCCAGGAGCTGGTAAAAACAGAATCACTTCGTCGCCGGAATGAACCCCAGTATCAAAAATTATTAGCTTCATACGGAATACAATAATGGGTAAACTAACAAACGAAGACCTTTTAAAAAAGATCAACGATAAGTTTAAGGATAGTGTTACAGTACTCGGCGAACCTTTTGGCTTAGTAACCCTGGAAACTGGACGCGAGCAAATTATAGAGGTTTTAACCTGGTTAAAAAATGAACCTGCTCTTCAGTTTAATTATTTGACAGATATTACCGCTATACATTATCCAGAACAGGAAAAATCTTTCGGCGTTATTTATCATTTACATAGCCTAACAAATAATGTACGCGTCCGTTTAAAAGTATTTTTAAAAGGGGATGATGTGCACATCCCAACTGCCACGGTAGTTTGGGATGGCGCTAACTGGATGGAAAGAGAAACCTACGACTTTTTCGGGGTAATATTTGACGGCCATCCTGATTTACGCAGAATATTGAATGTTGACGATATGGAAGCCTTCCCAATGCGAAAAGAACATCCGCTGGAAGACCCTAATCGTGTTGATAAAAAGGATTATTTTTTTGGGAGATAAGGAAATGCAGAACCACCCCGTATATACAGACAACGATCCGCAAACCGAGCTTTCAACGCTTAACCTCGGACCAACGCATCCTGCTACACATGGTGTTTTTCAGAATGTGCTTCAACTGGACGGAGAAAGAATAGTAAGTGGTGTATCTACCATTGGATATATACATAGAGCTTTTGAAAAAATTGCCGAGCACCGGCCATTTTACCAGATAACCCCGTTAACGGATAGGCTGAATTACTGCTCATCGCCCATTAACAATATGGGCTGGCACATGACTGTCGAGAAACTTTTAGGTATTGAAACTCCAAAACGTGTGGACTACCTGCGGATAATCATAATGGAGCTGGCACGTATTTCAGACCATCTTATTTGCAACAGTGTACTTGCTGTTGATACGGGCGCTGCTACCGGTTTCTTCTATGTGATGGAATATCGTGAAGCCATTTATGAAATTTATGAAGAGGTTTGCGGTTCACGCTTAACTACAAATATTGGCAGGATAGGCGGTTTTGAGCGTAATTTTAACGCAATAGCCTTTAGTAAGCTACGTAAATTTTTAAAAGAATACCCTGTAGTGTTAAAAGAGTTTGAAAATCTTACTAAACGTAACCGCATATTTGTCGATCGTACAAAAGATGTTGCAGCGGTAACTGCAGAAACTGCCTTAAACTACAGCTGGAGTGGTCCTATACTTCGCGCCACAGGTGTTGATTATGATGTACGTGCAATGGAACCATACTCTTCCTATGAAGATTTTGAGTTTGAAGTACCGGTGGGTGAAAATGGGGACGTTTACAGCCGCTATTTAGTACGAAACGAAGAAATGTGGCAGAGTTTGCGCTTAATTGAGCAGGCATTAGCTAAGATAGAAAAAGAACCATCGGATATTTTCCATGCTGATGTTCCCGATTTTTATCTCCCACCTAAGGAAGAAGTTTATAATAACATGGAAGCCCTGATCTATCATTTTAAAATTGTGATGGGCGAAATTCCTACTCCCAATACAGAAGTTTATCATGCTGTTGAAGGTGGTAATGGAGAATTAGGTTTTTACCTTGTAAATGATGGCGGACGTTCACCTTACCGTTTACATTTCCGCAGGCCAAGTTTTATCAATTACCAGATGTATGCACCCATGAGCAAGGGAATGTTATTATCTGATGCGATTATTAACATGAGTAGTTTAAACGTTATAGCCGGAGAATTAGATGCTTAGAGTTGAAGAAGCCCAGGCGCCGGTTGAATTTTCGCCGGAGCTGATAAAAAAGTTTGATGATATTGTAAGCCGTTATCCTGCAGGGAAGCAAAAGTCCGCTTTGCTGCCCATATTGCATTTGGTACAGGCCGAACATGGATGGCTTAGCTCAAAAGCAATGGATAAAGTTGCTGAATACCTGCATTTACAGGATATTGAAGTATATGAGGTAGCTACATTTTACAGTATGTACTTTTTACGCCCGCAAGGCAAATATGTGCTGGAGGTTTGCCGTACAGGACCTTGCTGCCTGGTTGGTGCAGAAAAAATTATGGACCATATTGAACAAGAGCTTGGTGTTAAAGAAGGTGAAGTTACACCCGACGGTCTTTTTAGCTGGCGCGGAGTAGAATGCCTTGCTGCCTGCGGTTATGCCCCGGTTTTGCAAATTGGCCCTGAATATACTTTTTACGAGAATTTAACCAATGAATCGGTTAACAAGCTGATTGCAGATTTAAAGGCAAGGGGCAGCAGTTAAAGATGACAAGGAGTATTTTAATTATAGCGGATTCATTGTTTGTCGTAGTTATAATTTCAATGAATTACTCAGATGGTGGGTTTAGTAAAACTCCGTTATTTTTAAAGTTCCTGGTAGTTGCAGCTTTTGCAACTTGCATAATAAGACACATTAACTATTACAAGCACACTAAGAGGATATATTAATAATCAATGGCACGTAAATTACTTTTAGAACATATCAACGTACCTGGCATCAACACACTTGATGTTTATCGCTCAAAAGGCGGTTATGCCTCCGTTGAAAAAGCTTTGAAAACTATGTCGCCCGAGGATGTGGTTGAAGAAGTTAAAAAATCCGGGTTACGCGGGCGTGGAGGTGCAGGATTTCCTACGGGGATGAAATGGAGCTTTTTGGCTAAGCCAGAAGGCGTGGCACGTTACCTTGTTTGCAACGCTGATGAATCGGAACCCGGCACTTTTAAAGATCGTTACCTGATGAACTATATACCTCATTTATTAATTGAGGGAATGATTGTTTCCAGTTTTGCATTGGGAGCAAAAGTATCTTACATCTATGTTCGCGGTGAAATGATGCCCCAAATCAGGATACTTGAAAAAGCTATAGCCGAAGCAAAAAATGCCGGATTTCTTGGTAAAAACATATTAGGCAGCGGTTACGATCTTGAATTATACGTTCAACCCGGTGGTGGAGCATACATATGCGGAGAAGAAACCGCCTTATTGGAATCATTAGAAGGCAAGCGTGGCAATCCGCGCATAAAACCGCCTTTCCCGGCTATTGCTGGTTTATATGGCTGTCCTACAGTGGTAAACAATGTGGAATCAATTGCAGCTGTTGTGCCAATTATTAATGAAGGGGGCGAAGAATATTCCAAAATAGGAGTAGGACGAAGCACGGGTACAAAGCTTATATCAGCTGGAGGTAATGTAAAAAAACCTGGTGTTTATGAAATTGACTTAGGTTTGCCGGTTGAAGAGTTTTTGTATTCGGATGAATTTTGCGGGGGTATTGCAAACGGCAAACGTTTAAAGGCTGTTGTTGCAGGTGGCTCATCAGTTCCTATACTTCCAGCTAACTTGTTCCTCAAAACTATAAATAACGAACCCCGCCTGATGAGCTATGAATCATTAGCAGATGGGGGATTTGTTACTGGTACAATGCTTGGTTCGGGTGGATTTATCGCTTTTGATGAAGATCAGTGTATCGTTCGCAATACCTGGAACTTTACCCGTTTTTATCATCACGAAAGTTGCGGGCAATGTTCGCCATGCCGTGAAGGTACAGGCTGGATGGAAAAAGTATTGCACCGTTTAGAAAATGGTCATGGCAGTTTAAGCGACATGGATCTGCTGGTTGATGTTTCGAAAAAAATTGAAGGAAATACAATTTGTCCGTTGGGTGATGCAGCAGCATGGCCGGTGGCCAGCGCAATTCGTCATTTCAGGGATGAGTTTGAGTGGCATGTGACAAATGCGTCAGAAGCCGTGACAAGGAATTTTGGACTAGCACATTATGCTGATCCGTTGACAAAAAAAGAGGCAGTGGCTTAAAAAATTGTCATTGCGAGGAGGAACGACGAAGCAATCGCGAATTATGCAAGTCGGATTAGCAAAGTTCGCGATTGCCACGCTACGCTCGCAATGACAAAAAGAATAATATTAATTTTGGCAAATATAAAATGTCAGTAAAAGTAAAAATAGACGGAATAGAGGTCGAAGTAGAACCCGGAACAAGCATCCTTAATGCCGCGAGGCAAATAGGGGGGGATATTGTTCCGCCTGCTATGTGCTATTATTCCAAATTGAAAGACAGCGGCGGTAAATGCCGCACTTGTTTGGTAAAAGTAAGCAAGGGATCAGAAAAAGATCCGCGACCAATGCCTAAGCTGGTTGCATCATGCCGTACCGCGGTAATGGATGGGATGGAAGTGCAAAATATTACTTCGCCTGAAGTGTTAGAGGCCCGTAAAGGCATTGTTGAAATGTTGCTGATTAACCACCCGCTTGATTGCCCAATTTGCGACCAGGCTGGCGAGTGCGATCTGCAAAATCTGGCTTTTGATCATGGCGCTGTTAAAACCCGTTATGAGTTTGACCGCAGAACATTTGAAAAAATAGACATTGGCGATAAGATACAATTGCACATGACACGTTGCATTTTGTGCTACCGCTGTGTTTTTGTTGCCGATCAGATCACCGATCACCGTATTCATGGTATATTAAACAGGGGAGATCATTCAGAAATATCTACTTATATTCAGCATGCGGTTGATAACGATTTTTCGGGAAATGTAATTGATGTTTGCCCTGTTGGTGCATTAACTGATAAAACATTCCGGTTTAAAAATCGTGTTTGGTTTACCAAGCCTGTTCAGGCGCACCGCGATTGCGATAAATGCTGCGGAAAGGTAACGCTATGGTATAAAGGCGAAGAGGTATTACGCGTAACCGCACGGAAAGATCAATATGGCGAAGTTGAAGAATTTATATGCAACACCTGCCGCTTTGATAAAAAGAAAACTTCTGATTGGGTAATTGAAGGGCCAAGTAAAGTATCGCATAAATCGGTAATTAGTTCTAATCATTACGAATTTAAGCCTTTGCCGGTTGTAAAAACAAATCCTTTATTAAGGGAGGCTAACGAAGAACAATTTGAACGTGACACACGCTTATAATGGGAATAGCAGATATAGTAATTAAATTTATACTGGTAGTAATAATATTTGCTATCAGCTTATTGATAGCTTTATACTCCACTTATGCGGAGCGTAAAGTAGCGGCATTTTTTCAGGATAGGATAGGCCCAAATCGTGCCGGCCCATTTGGATTGTTACAGCCATTTGCCGATGGTGCGAAAATGTTTCTAAAAGAAGAGATCATTCCAACAAATGCCAACGCATTTTTATTCATTGCCGGCCCATCACTTTCTATTCTTACCGCCTGTATAGGCTCGGCAGTTATTCCATGGGGACAAAAATTAACTATCGGCACACATGTTATTGATCTGCAGGTTGCTGATATTAACGTTGGCGTATTATATATATTAGGTGTAGTTTCCCTGGGTGTTTATGGCGTAATGATAGGCGGCTGGGCATCCAACAATAAATATTCGTTATTAGGCGCTATACGTGCGGCATCGCAAAATATCAGTTATGAGCTATCCATGGGCCTATCAATCATCGCATTATTGATGGTAACAGGTACCTTAAGCCTTCGTGAAATTGCCGAACAACAACATGGATTTTGGTCGCACGGCTGGTTTACGTGGAATTTTTTCAAGCAGCCTTTAGGGTTTTTATTATTTATTGTATGTGCGTTTGCCGAAACTAACCGTACCCCTTTTGACCTGCCAGAGTGCGAAACTGAACTGGTGGGCGGTTATCATACCGAATATTCGTCAATGAAACTGGGTTTTTACCTGTTTTCCGAATATATCAACATGTTTATATCATCGGCAGTGATGGCTACTTTATATTTTGGCGGATATAATTTCCCTTTCATGGATCATATTGGGTCACCAAACCTGGTTGCTATAATTGGTATTGCTGTTTTATTTGCAAAAATATTTTTCTTTATATTCTTTTTTATGTGGGTACGATGGACTATTCCCCGTTTCCGGTACGATCAGTTGATGGACCTGGGATGGAAAGGTTTAATACCCCTGGCTATTGCCAACATTATAGTCACCGGAATTGTTATTACTTTTTTAAATAGATAGGAGATTAAGTAAAATGGAACCACTAAGTAATAAACGAAAAGTACTTGAACATAAGCCACTCAATTTTTGGGAGCGTATATACCTGCCTGCAATTGCACAAGGGCTTTCAATTACTATGAAACACTTTTTCAGAAAACCTGTAACAATCAGTTATCCTGAGCAAAAGCGTGAGTTTTCAGAGAATTTCCGTGGAATGCATTCACTTAAGCGTGATGAAGATGGACGTGAACGCTGTACCGCCTGCGGTTTGTGCGCTTTATCGTGCCCGGCCGAAGCTATAACTATGATAGCTGCTGAACGTCAAAAAGGCGAAGAGCATTTATATCGTGAAGAAAAATATGCTGCTGTATATGAAATAAATATGCTGCGCTGCATATTTTGCGGTTTATGTGAAGAGGCTTGCCCTAAAGAAGCTATTTATCTTGATGGTGATATTGTGCCATCAGAATATTTAAGGAAAGATTTTATTTATGGTAAAGACAAATTAGTAGAAGCACCCTTAAATCAATAAAGAAGTTTTATACCTTTGCCCAACCTTTTTTAAGGGCAAAGGTATTTGTAAATATCAATCATGAATACATTTTACTTTATCGCATTTCTATCGGTATTTTTCTCCATACTGGTTATTACTGCAAAAAATCCTGTACATAGTATTCTTTATCTTGTACTTACTTTTTTCACTTTTACTATTCATTATATTTTAATGAATGCGCAATTTCTGGCTATTGTTAATTTCATCGTGTATATGGGGGCTATCTTAGTACTGTTTTTATATACATTGATGCTTATCAACCTAAATAAAGAGTCGGAACCCCGTAAATCAAATTTGGTTAAGTTTGCAGGCGTTATTGGCGGCGGTTGTTTTTTGGTTACTATAGTTGCTGCCTTAAAAGCATTCGGTGTTTCACAGCCTGTAGTTCTTAATGATCCTAATTTGGGTTTAGTAAAAAACCTGGGAAAAATATTGTTTAATGAATATTTATTGCCATTTGAAGTATCCTCTATATTGCTTTTATCCGCAATGGTAGGTGCAGTTCTGTTGGCTACTAAAGAAACTAAAACTGCCTGATGGAAACTTTAACACAAAATATCCAAGCTATACCTCTCAATCACTATATCATACTATGTGTTATCATTTTTTCGATTGGTGTTATTGGGGTATTGATCCGCCGCAATGCAATCGTAATTTTTATGTCGATTGAACTGATGCTTAATGCTGTAAACCTGTTGCTTACCGCTTTTTCCGTATATCGTGGAGATGCTACCGGCCAGGTTTTTGTGTTTTTTATTATAGCGCTCGCGGCTGCTGAAGTGGCAGTGGGTTTGGCCATAATTGTGATGATCTATCGCAATACAAATTCGATAGATATTAATGTGCTGAACAGGTTAAAATGGTAACCCCCCAACCCCCTAAAGGGGGAGTTTTGAGGTGTTTGATAATAAATAAATTAAAAAGAAACCCACCATCTTTCCCTTTAGGAGGATAGGGGTATGAACTACAACAATGGATAAATATATCTGGCTTATTCCTTTATTACCGTTAGCCGGTTTTATTATTAATGGCCTTGGCCGTAATATATTACCAAAAAATGTAATTGGCTTTATCGGCAGTTTTTTGGTATTTGCTTCATTTGGTTTAAGTATCGGCGCGTTCTTACAGGTAAAATCTACAGGTGCATTTAATGTTTCCATGTTTGATTGGTTTGCCGTAGGAAACTTTAAAATCTCATTCGCATTTTTGATTGATCAGCTAAGTGCCATAATGCTCTTAATTATTACCGGCGTTGGCTTTCTGATCCATTTATATTCTGTCGGCTATATGAAAGACGATGACGGTTATGGTAAATTTTTCTCTTACCTCAACTTGTTCGTTTTCTTTATGCTTTTGCTGGTGATGGGATCAAATTATTTGATCATGTTTATAGGTTGGGAAGGCGTGGGTCTTTGCTCTTACCTGTTAATTGGCTTCTGGTATACTAACCCGGATTACGCTGATGCTGCTAAAAAAGCATTTATAATGAATCGTATAGGTGATTTAGGGTTTATCATAGCCATATTTATACTAATTCTTGTTTTTGGAAGTGCTTCATTCAGTGATATTTTTCAAAAAGCCCCAACTAAAGATTTTGCAAGTGTAAATTTCACTTTAATAACCATTTTATTATTTGTTGGTGCAGTAGGCAAATCGGCACAAATCCCATTATTTACCTGGCTTCCGGATGCCATGGCAGGTCCAACCCCGGTATCGGCTTTAATCCATGCAGCAACCATGGTAACAGCAGGTGTTTATATGATAGCCCGCTCAAACATTTTATTCACTTTGGCACCTGTCACCCTTCATATTATAGCAATAATTGGCCTGGCTACTGCAGTTTTAGGAGCATTGATAGCGTTAACACAAACAGATATTAAAAAAGTATTAGCGTATTCAACAGTATCACAGTTGGGATATATGTTTTTAGGATTAGGCGTTGGAGCTTATACCGGGGCATTTTTCCATGTGCTTACACATGCGTTTTTTAAGGCCCTGCTGTTTTTGGGTGCAGGCTCAGTGATCCATGCAGTAAGCGGTGAGCAGGATATGCGTAAAATGGGTGGATTAAAAGGCAAATTGCCAATTACCTTTATCACCATGCTTATTGGTACGCTGGCAATTTCGGGTATTCCGCCATTTGCGGGTTTCTTTTCCAAAGATGAGATATTAGCGCACACTTTTAACTACAGCACAACGATGTATGTAATTGGGGTTATTACAGCCATGTTTACCTCGTTTTATATGTTCCGTATGCTGTACCTTACTTTTTATGGAAAGTTTCGTGGATCTCACGAGCAGGAGCATCACCTTCACGAGTCACCTCCAACCATGACTATCCCGCTGGTTATCCTGGCAATTTTATCAACTATTGGCGGATTTGTGGGTGTCCCTGAATCATTAGGCGGTCATCATATGCTGGAAGAATTTTTAGCCCCTGTTTTTAAAGGATCAACTGCACTTATGACGAAAGCTTCATTAAGTGACCTGACTGAAAAGACGCTAATGGCTATATCAGTGTTAGCAGCTCTTGCGGCATTAGCTTATGCATATATTAAATATAACAAGAATGCAGAAGTACCGGTTTCGGATAGCGAAGAGCGTCCGGCATTGATAGATATATCCTATCATAAGTTTTATATCGATGAGTTGTATGACCTGGTAATCCGTAAGCCACTGGATGCTTTATCAGTATTCTTTTATAAAGTAGTCGACCGTTTAGGTATTGATGGTTTCGTAAACGGACTTGGAAAAGGTTCAATAGAAGCAAGCAAAGGCTTACGGTTACTGCAAACGGGTAATGTTGGGTTTTATATATTTATGATGGTGGTGGGTATCATTTCCGTATTAATGTACATTCTAATAAAAGTATAAAACGATTAACGTTTACAACAAAAAATGACGGTTAGTATTTTAATTTTTTTACCTGTAATTGCAGCGCTCGCGGTTTTATTTTTTAAAAACGATGCGGCTAAACATGCTGCATTAACTTTTTCTGTTGCGGAACTCATTATAGCAGCATTTTTTTTATGCCGTTTTATACCTGATGCTTCCGTGCAGTTTGCTGTTGATCTTCCATGGATTCCAAAATTCGGCATTTACTTTAGTGCCGGTATTGATGGTATTAGTATGATAATGGTATTGCTTACCACTTTATTGGTTCCGCTTATTATTTTAACTACTTATCAGCACCAGTATAAAAATGCGCCCGCTTTTTATGCACTTATATTGTTTATGCAGGCTGGGTTACTTTTAGTATTTACAGCTTTAGATGGCTTTTTATTTTATATAGGCTGGGAAGCGGCACTAATACCAATTTATTTTATCTGCTCCTTATGGGGCGGTGAAAACCGTATACGTATAACGCTGAAGTTTTTCATTTATACCTTTTCGGGCTCATTATTTATGCTGCTTGGTATTATATACCTGTACCTGCAAACACCTTCAAAAACTTACGATTTATTACAGTTTTATAATTTAAATCTTGATGCGCATCACCAGTCCCTGGTGTTTTGGGCCTTTTTTCTGGCTTTTGCTATAAAAATGCCCTTATTCCCTTTTCATACATGGCAGCCTGATACCTATACTGAAGCGCCAACAGGTGGCACTATGATGCTTTCAGGTATTATGCTAAAAATGGGAATATATGGTGTCATACGCTGGATGATCCCGAATGCACCTTTGGGTTTTTTACAATGGCAAAGCATGGCAATTATGCTTGCGGTAATAGGTATCGTTTATGCGTCAATTATTGCCTTCACCCAAAAAGACGGTAAACGCCTTGTAGCTTATTCATCCTTAGCTCACGTTGGATTAATGGCTGCCGGGATATTTGTCTGGACAACAGTGGGCGTTCAGGGCGCCATGATACAGATGCTTAACCATGGTATTAACGTTGTTGGATTATTCTTTATTTGGGATATTATTAGCAGACGGTTAAATACAAGAGAGATTGGCAATTTAGGCGGAATAGCCAAAGTAGCTCCCAAATTTGCATTAGCATTTTTAATTATTGTATTAGGAACCGTTGCTTTGCCCTTAACTAATGGTTTCGTAGGTGAGTTTTTATTATTGCTGAGCATTTTGCAATGGAATATATGGATGGTTACCGCGGCTGGACTAACCATGATATTTGGCGCAGTATATATGTTGCGCATGTATAAAAAAGTAATGCAGGGCGAAACTAACGCCTTAACAGCTACATTTAGCGATATAAATGGTTCGGAAACGGTGGTACTAAGTATCATTTGTGCTTTAATAATAATTATTGGAGTTTATCCGCAGCCAATTCTTCATATTTCCGAAGCTGCCGTCAAAGAGTTAGTTAATTCGGTAAATACCAAATTTTACGCAGTAAAACCATGAGTACCTTAATCATTATATCCATTTTACCCATATTGCTACTGTATTTGGGTTTATATAAAGTTCAAAAAGCATTGTTGCCCGTTACCATTATTGGTTTGTTGGCCGCTTTGGGTTCTGCTGTTGCTCAATGGAACAATAGCGCGCAACCCATTTATCATGGTATGATGCTGTTTGATAATTTTTCAATAGCATTTTCAGCCATTACCATTATTTCTACTATACTTATCTTATTGCTCTCAAAGGGGTATTTCGAAAGGATTAGCCAGCATATAGCCGAATATTATGCTATAATTTTATTTTCATTAGCTGGTATTATAGTTATGGTCTCTTTCTACAACTTAACAATGCTGTTTATAGGAATAGAGATCATGTCGGTAAGTTTATATATTCTGGCTGGTATTAAAAAGAGTGATTTTGCGTCAAACGAGGCTGCTTTAAAATATTTTCTGATGGGTGCATTTTCAACGGGATTTTTATTGTTCGGCATTACTTTAATTTATGGAGCATCAGGCTCATTTAACCTGGAAGTCATCCGTGACTGGGTTTTGGCTCATCCGCATCCAGGTGATATTACACCCATGTTTTATACAGGTATACTGTTAATTATAGTTGGCCTTTGTTTTAAAGTAGGTGCAGCCCCATTCCATTTCTGGACGCCAGATGTGTATGAGGGATCACCTACATTGATTACTGCATTTATGTCAACAGTAGTAAAAACCGCAGGCTTTGCCGCATTTTTACGATTATTTTCCGCCTGTTTTGCACCATTGTCTGATTTTTGGGTACCGGTATTATTGATTATAACTATTGTTACCCTTTTTATTGGAAATATAACTGCACTTTATCAGCAAAGCTTTAAGCGCATGCTGGCATTTTCAAGTATATCTCATGCAGGGTATTTACTTTTTGCAATTGTAGCTTTAGGTGCAAGCTCTGCTAACTCAGTATTTATTTATGCATCTGCTTATTCAATTGCGTCCATTATTGCTTTTGGCGCTTTAATATTGGTTCATCAACAATCTTCCAGCGATAATTTCGATAGCTTTAATGGCTTGGCCAAAAAAAATCCTTTTCTGGCACTTGTTTTAACTATATCAATGCTGTCATTGGCTGGTATTCCGCTTACCGCTGGTTTTATCGGTAAGTTTTTTATGTTTTCAGGAGCATTAATGAAATACCAGGTATGGCTGGTTATTTTAGCTGTTGTTAATGCAGTTATAAGCGTTTTTTACTATTTCAGAGTAATTATTGCTATGTATTTTCGTGATGCCGAAAATGAAGCGCTCATTGTGCCGTTTTATTACAAAATCGTCCTGGGTTTTTCAGCATTGGTAATAATTTTAATAGGAATTTATCCAGCCCTAATATCAAACCTAATTTAATCTGTAACGCACGTATTACAAATTGATTTATATTTGTAGCTTTACGGATATAGTGAATGGATAATTTTTGGGAACATTTTCAAAATTTAACGGACGCTCAATCCATCATAAGCTTAGGGTTTTACTTTTTGCTTATAGTTGTTTTTGCTGAAACCGGTCTGTTTTTCGGTTTTTTTCTGCCGGGAGATTACTTGTTATTTATGGCAGGTTTACTATGCTCAACGGGCCACTTTAATGTATCTATTTACAAGCTTGTGTTATCCCTTATAGCATCTGGTGTTTTAGGAAACTTTACCGGTTATTGGTTTGGATATAGAACAGGGCCTGCATTATTCAATAAAAGCAACTCGCTATTCTTTAAAAAGCATTATATAAAGCTTGCTGAAGAATTTTATGCGAAACATGGCGGTATGGCTTTGATTTTAGGCAGATTTTTCCCAATAATTAGAACTTTTGCACCTATCTTTGCAGGTGTTGTTAAAGTTGATATTAAAAAGTTTACACTTTATAACTTAATAGGCAGTATTACTTGGGTAACAACTTTTACTTTAGCAGGATATTTTTTAGGCAGAAAGTATCCTCAACTAAAACATTACCTGGAATATATTGTATTGGGACTAATTACATTTACAACAATTCCCCTTGTTATAGCTTTTTTTAAAAGAAGATTGCAAAAGAACGAAAAAGTTAAAGAACTAAAATAAAATTATAAATGAGTACACAACATCCATGGCACCAGGTTTCGCCCGGTGAAAATATTCCTGAAATTGTTAATGCAATAATTGAAATACCTAAAGGCTCAAAAGCAAAATATGAAATAGACAAGGAATCGGGCCTGTTAAGATTAGACCGTGTGCTGTTTTCATCGGTAATGTATCCTGCTAATTATGGTTTTATACCTCAAACTTATTGTGATGATAATGACCCTTTAGATATCCTTGTACTTTGTTCAATTGATGTTTTTCCACTGTCAATGATTGAAGCAAAAGTAATTGGAGTAATGCATATGGTTGATAATGGCGAACAGGACGACAAGATCATTGCAGTAGCAAAAAATGATATGTCAGTAAATTATATTAATGATTTGGCTGAACTCCCACCCCATGCTATGACAGAAATCGTTCGTTTTTTTAAGGATTATAAGAAACTTGAAGGAAAAAATGTAACCATCGAACACCTTTTGGGAATGAGTTATGCACATAAGGTAATTTTAGAAAGTATGGAATTGTATAAGTCTACCTTTCCTGTATACCAATAAATAATTCATGGGGCCTGATCTTGAAATAAGCGGTTTATATTTGTTCCTTACCTTTTTTTTGGTTTTGCTCAACGGTTTTTTTGTAGCCGCCGAGTTTGCCATGGTTAGGGTGCGCGGTTCTCAAATTGAACTTAAAGCCAAGTCTGGAAGCGGAGTAGCAAAGGTTGCACGCGGCATTATGCATAACCTTGATGGTTACCTGGCGGCCACACAACTAGGTATCACTATCGCTTCTTTAGGGTTAGGATGGGTTGGCCAGGAAGTGGTGACCAAATTAATGCTGAATATGTTTGCATTATTTGGCGTAATTATCACTTCAAGTTTTATTATTAATACCAGTCACGTAGTAGCATTTGCCTTTATTACAATTTTGCACATTGTATTTGGTGAACTTGCACCTAAATCTATTGCAATACAGAGATCTGTACGTACAATAATGACAATCTCTGTTCCCTTACGCTTCTTTTTTATAGTTTTCAAACCATTAATCTGGGTATTAAACGGGTTTGCCAATTTTATTTTAAAGCTTATGGGAATAAATGCAGTTCAGGGAGAAGCGCACCATAGCTCAGAAGAATTGCAGTATTTGTTGGAACAAGGGAAAGAAACCGGGGCATTGGATTCAAACGAACACGAACTTATACAGAACGTTTTTGATTTTAATGAACGCGTAGTAAAAAATATTATGGTTCCCCGCACAAAAATATCTGGCGTGGATATCAATACTCCACAAAATGAGCTGCTTGAAATATTAATAACAGAAGGTTATTCCCGAATGCCTGTTTATGATGATGTTATTGATAAAATTGTAGGTATAGTACACGCAAAAGATATTTTACCATTATTGGCACGCCATGAGGAAATTATTTTAAAAGACATTATTCGAAAGCCCTATTTTATACCGGAAACAAAAAAGATTAATGATCTGATGGCTGAGTTACAGCAAAAACGGATACAAATTGCCATTGTATTAGATGAGTTTGGCGGTACGGCGGGTATGGTGACACTCGAAGATATAGTTGAAGAACTGGTTGGAGAGATACAAGACGAATATGATGAGGAAAAGCCAATTGTTGAAGTAGTAAATGAACGTGAATTTATTGTAAATGCCCTGGCGCCAATATATGATGTAAATGAACATTTACCGCATGATTTGCCTGAGGATGGTGATTTTGACACCGTATCGGGCTGGCTGGGTGATATATTTGGTAAAATACCCGAAGTTGGTGAACAGAAAGAATCAAACGGGTATAACATTACAGTATTAAAAAAATCCGAACAAAATATTGAATCGGTTAAGCTTGAACTGCTGATAAATGAAGAAGATGCTGTAGATTTACATTGATCTGCTTTACTCATGCAACTTTTTTTTACACCTGATATAGATCCTTCAAACATTCACTATTTTCTTAATGAAGAGGAAAGTAAGCATTGCATCAGGGTGCTGCGGCTTGAGGCAGGAAATGAAGTTCAGTTAATTGATGGCAAGGGAGGATTTTATAAAGCAATAATACAAGATGTCAATCCCAAAAAGACATTGCTTCATATTAATTCGGTAATAACAGAGTTTAACAAAAGAAACCATTATTTACATATAGCAATTGCCCCGACTAAAAACATTGAGCGGATAGAGTGGTTTTTAGAAAAAGCAACTGAAATAGGAATAGATGAAATATCGCTTATAATATGCAAGCATTCGGAGCGAAAAGAAGTAAAGATTGACCGCTTAAATAAAATTATTACTACCGCAATAAAGCAATCTATCAAAGCATATCATCCCGTTTTAAATACGCCTTTAAGTTTTAATCAGTTGTTAGCACAGCCATTTCAAGGCCAGAAATTTATTGCCCATTGCGAAAATAGCGACAAAATAAATTTAAAGGATCAACTTATTACACAAGGTAAGTATCTGATTTTGATAGGGCCCGAAGGTGATTTTACAACAAACGAAATTGGGGACGCTTTGCATATTGGTTTTAAAGCAATAACTTTAGGGCAAAGCCGTTTAAGGACCGAAACGGCAGCATTAGAAGCTTGTTTTGAAGTGAATTTTTTAAATCGTTAAAATGAAAAGGGCTATTTATTTACGTATGGCTTTAATTCCGATGGCTTTCGGAATAATTATTTTAATAAGCAGTTTTAATGTACCTCCTACCTATAAAATGGCCAAGCTTAAGTATAATGGCGGCGGTGATTGGTATGGCGACCGGACTGCATTGCCTAATTTAATAAAGTTTTGCAACGAAAATTTGAAAACAAACTTTCAACAGGAAGATGAGGTTGTTGATGTTGGCAGCACCGGGTTATTTAACTACCCTTTTATTTTTATGACCGGCCATGGGAATGTTGTGTTTTCGGACCAGGAGGCTAAAAACTTACGAAGGTACTTAACCGGAGGCGGCTTTTTACATATAGACGATAATTATGGATTGAACCAGTTTATCCGCCCTCAAATGAAAAAAGTTTTTCCTGAACTGGATTTTGTTGAATTGCCGTTAAATCACCCTGTCTATCACCAAAAATTTAACTTCCCATTGGGATTACCAAAAATACATGAGCATGATGGAAAACGGGCTCAGGGTTTTGGATTAATTTATAAAGGCCGTCTGGTTTGCTTTTACACCTATGAGTGTGATTTAGGTAATGGATGGGAAGATTACGGTACTTACGCAGGCGATACCCAGGAAAGTCGCTTAAAAGCTTTAAAAATGGGCGCCAACCTGATTCAGTATGTTCTTACAAAATAAGTTTTTCATTTTTAACTATTTATATTGTTCACTTATTGTTTGTTATCTAATTTCTAATCAAAACCTCCATACAGCATGTATCAGGTAAAAGTAAACGACAAGTATAATTATGAGTTTGATCAGAATGGCGAGGGCCAATTAATCAATGGTGAACATAATGCTGCGGACATAAAAAAATTAAATGAATCTACGTGGCACATAATTAATGATTTACAATCGTATAATGTTGAAATCATCAGTTTTAACAGATCAGATAAAACAGCTGAAATTAAAGTAAATAATAATATATATACAATTAAAGCAAAGGATCAATTTGATATTTTGCTTGATAAATTGGGACTGAGCAGTTTAATTTCTGCTAAAATTAGTGAGATTAAAGCTCCAATGCCTGGTATGGTGCTTAAAATTTTTGTTAACGAGGGAATGGAAATTAAGAAGGGTGATAATCTGTTTATTTTAGAAGCAATGAAAATGGAAAATATCATTAAAGCTCCTGCAGATGTTATAGTAAAAATGGTTAAAATTAAATCTGGTGATAAAGTAGAAAAGGGGCAAGTATTGATGATGTTTTAAATGCAATCATAAAGGGAAGAAAAACAAAAAAGCTGGGATTAACCCAGCTTTTTTGTTTTTCATATATGTCGCTGCAATTGCAGGATGTTTATTTTGCTTTAAAGTTTTTTGGTTTTTTAACGCTGTAATGCGATTTTCCTTCAGGATGTATTTCGGGTGCACCTACAAGAGTCATTGCACAACGGAAACCAACTTCGGCGCTTGCATCGTCTTCATTCATAAAGCGGCGGGTACTCGGGTTTAACCAAAATGCTAAATCATTCCATGAACCTCCCTTGTAAACTTTTGAATGATCACTTACCAATGTAGTGGTACCATATAATGTAGTATTAACTGTATCACCATAGCCTCTATAGTCAGGTTTAAAAGCTTTACCATCCAATGCGCTTTTTGGAGCTGTCTCCGGGGTAGCAGTAGTACCGGCTGGTGTCGTTGGACTTGCAGGATTTGCTGTTGTACCAGTAGGAGTAGTGCCATTAGCGTTGTTAGCAGCACCATTAGCATTTGCGCTTTGAGCTTGTTGAATGGCTAATAATTCACTGTATTTCAGCTTTTTGTTTGATGGAGAAGGATCTTTAATAGGACGTCCATATTT
Organism: Mucilaginibacter sp.; assembly: GCA_028288305.1. GTDB lineage: Bacteria > Bacteroidota > Bacteroidia > Sphingobacteriales > Sphingobacteriaceae > Mucilaginibacter. Next base: position 14,338 of record JAQBOA010000025.1, on the reverse strand, counting down.
ATCTTTAGCATACAATCCTTTTGATGCATCCGCAAGGCGTTTGTTGGCAAACTCATTTCCACGGAAAGGATTAAAGTCATCAAATTCTTCAAATGAAGTTTGACGATAAGTGTCTTCTACCCATTCATTTACGTTGCCTGCCATATTGTACAAACCAAAATCATTTGGCTGATATGACCTTACCGGTGCTGTAATATCCGCTTTATCATTTAAGTATCCGCCAACACCCATGTTATCACCGGCGCCGCGTTTAAAGTTAGCCATTATTAATCCCCTGGTTGTTCTTTTTGCTGAACGTACACCTAAACCATTCCAAGGATATATTTTACCATCATCAATGTTTTCAAATTGTGTGTTTCCTATTAATGATAAAGCTGCATATTCCCATTCAGCTTCAGATGGAAGACGATAGGCTTGTTTTAAGATGCCATCTTCTATACGTACAGGTCTAACAGGTTGTTTTCCTGCTCCTTTACCTTTAGCAGCTGCAGTTGGTTTTGCATTTGGGCTTAAATCAGGCATCATGTTTTTACCATCATATCCAGGACCTGTTAATTGGCCGTTCAGATAAATATCTGTATTAAAGGGGTCTTTACCCGCAGACGGAGAAGCAGCTGGTTTGCCATTTTTGCCTTTTGAAGGACCGCTCAGGTCTTGCCAGGATACAAGGTTTCCTCTTTCCCGTAAAATATTTTCGTTAACACGGTCGGTACGCCATGTGCAATAATCTTGCGCCTGGTCCCAGGTTACACCAACTACAGGATAGTCTTGAAACGCAGGGTGCCTTAAATAGTTATCCACATAAGGCTCGTTATATGACAAAGGTTTGCGCCATACCAAAGTATCTGGTAATGCATTATAATATAACTCATGATCCTGAGGATAAGTAACGTTGATCCAATGCAGGTAATCAAGCCAGTCTTGATTTGCAACTTCTGTTTCGTCCATATAAAAAGAAGGAACAGTTACCCTACGGCGAACATTGTTATATTCAAAAGTAACATCCTGGTTTGCACTGCCTCCCATTACAAAAGTACCACCCTCAATAGGGACAAGTCCCGGCCCGGGTGCTGGGTGTGTTTGACGGAAACGCATATATCCACCTGTCTTTTTGTCGTTATAGGCAATGCCGGTTTTACCTGATTGCTGCTTTGGTTTACTACAGCTGCTCACTAAGGTACCCAAGCCTAACAGCACTATAGCGGTTTTAGTAAAAAGTACTTTCATTTTTTCACAGTTATATTATAATGTAAATTTATAAAATTTTGCATAAATGTTAATTTAATTTCTGGTTCTTTTATAGAAATTAAACTTTTACATGGTTTTAAACGGGAAACTCCTTAATGTAGTTACAACAATTTGAATTCTTTTAGTGGAAAACTTATTTAACCTCTTGAACGTAATAGGTTACAATTACCCTATATTTATTTCCTTAATAACAAGGTAAATTTTCTCAATGAAGTTTTTTTCTTTTAAAAATATTCTTTTTTATACTGCTTTAATGTTGCCCTCACTGGCAATGTCACAAACAACAGCAACAAATACCAGTGGCATTATAATACCTAACAGTGAAGTCCCCTTTTTAAATTTAACTCCCGATTCACGTTCTGGCGCTATGGGCGAAGCCGGTGTTGCAACTACACCAGACGTTAATGCGAATTACTGGAACCCGGCTAAACTGACTTTTCTTGAGGATGATGACAATGTATCCTTATCATACAGCCCCTGGCTACGCCAGCTTATCCCTGATATTAGCTTATCTTACTTAAGCTATGCACACAAAATTGATGACCGTAGTTCGGTAGGTGCGTCACTCCGATATTTTAATTATGGATCAATTCCACTTACAGATGTATATTCAAATAGCCAGGGTACTTACAGCCCCAATGAATTTTCTGTGAACGGATCATATGCCCGGAAATTTGGAGATGAATTTTCACTAGGGTTTACTGCGGGGTATATCCATTCCAATTTTTCTAATGCAAGTTTTTCATCCGGATCGCAGCAGGCAAGGGCTGGCAACGCATTTTCAGCTGGTGTTTCCTTTTTTTATAGAAAGAAATTACAAGAGTTTGGAACAGATGGAATTTTTTCATTTGGTACTAATATTTCTAATATCGGTTCAAAGATTAGCTATAGTGATGTTGGAACCAAGTACTTTTTACCGGCTAATTTGAAAATTGGTGCAGCTGATGTTATAAATCTTGATGACTATAACCAAATTACTTTAACCCTTGATCTTAATAAATTATTAACACCAACACCACCTGTAAGAGATGCGAATGGAAATATTATTAGCGGAAAGGACGATAATGTTTCTGTGCCTTCAGGTGTTTTTGGCTCATTTACTGATGCTCCGGGAGGCTTTAGCGGGGAACTTAAGGAAATAACAGTTTCACCCGGATTTGAATATTGGTACGACCAGCTAGTTGCCTTAAGGATGGGCTATTTTTACCAAAATCCTAATAATCCCAATAGCGCCAATACCGGAGGTTCACACTATTTAACTTTAGGCGTGGGCTTTAAATATATTCTGTTTAATTTCGATTTTTCATACATTGCTTCAACCCAGCAAAACAGCGCCCTGGCTAATACATTACGGTTTACCCTTATGGGTAGTTTTGGTGGCAATAAGAATGCAAACAAAAAATAATGGGAAAAATCAGGGTAGGGTTTGGTTTTGATGTACATCAGTTAAAAGAACAGCATCCTTTTATTTTGGGAGGAGTAAATTTAGAGCACCATGCTGGTGCCTTTGGCCACTCGGATGCTGATGTGTTATTACATGCAATTTGCGATGCTTTATTAGGAGCAGCAAATTTACGTGATATAGGCTTTCATTTTTCAAATAAGGATGAAAGATGGAAGGGGATAAGCAGTTTAATATTGCTGCAGCATGTTGTGAAACTTTTAAAAGACAAAGGATGGCAAATAGGTAACATTGACGCCATGGTATGCCTGGAAGAGCCAAAAATTAATCCTCACATTCCCGAAATGAAAGCTAATATAGCTAAAGCAGCTAATATAGATGAGGACGATATATCAATTAAAGCAACCACCAATGAACAATTAGGCTTTATTGGCCGCCAGGAAGGGGTTGTTGCTTATGCTGTTTGTTTAATAGAGAAGTCTTAAAAGTTAGCAAAGTCCGAAAGTCAGTAATATGTTTCAGCCGTCTAATCAGTTAGTTGAAGCTTATGACCAACTTATGAAGCTATAAATATACTTCTTTAAAGGCTTTTTTCTTTCGGACTTCCGGACTTTACAGACTTTCGGACTAATCAATTCTTACAGCTACATCCTTTTTAACCGTTACATTGCCTGTACGTTTTAATGCACCCCAGCCGCTAAGTTCACCTTTTAAAGCTTTGCGGACTGATTTATATAAAACATAGTACATTAACTGCCGCCATATAAAACGTTGCGGTATAATGTATATTAATTTTTTGTAATCTTCTTTCTGCATCCAGAAAGCGATGACCGCTACTATAAAATCGATTAATACAAACCCAGCATAATAAGCAAGTATTTTGCCTGGCTTATCGCTAAATAAACCAAATATCATTATTAAGTCGGCAAGCGGAGAAAATAAAGGCAGCACGATTTGGAAAATAAGGATATTGGGCATACCCAACATGCCGAAAAATTTATATTTAGGATTAAATAGTGCATCTCTATTTTTCCAAAAGCTTTGCATCACACCGAAACTCCAGCGAAAACGTTGTTTTAATAATCCGCTAAGCGTTTCAGGAGCCTCTGTATAAGCAATAGCTTCGTCTGAATTTCTTACAACATACCCTTGTTTTAATATTCGCATGGTCAGGTCACAATCCTCAGCCAAAGTGTCATAAGTAAATCCTCCGGCCTTAAATATAGCTGATTTGCGGAAAGCCCCTATGGCCCCGGGCACAACTGTTATGCTATTGATCAAATCAAAAGCACGACGATCCATATTTTGAGCTGTAATATACTCAATAGATTGCCAGCGGGTAATCAGGTTATTCTCGTTTCCAACCTTAACAGTCCCGGCAACAGCACCAATTTCTTCATCAGTAAAATAAGTCATCAAATGATAAATGGCATCATTTTTTAATTGAGTGTCTGCATCAATACAAACTACAAAATCGTTTTGAGCATGATTGATACCAAAGTTAAGGGCCGTGGCCTTGCCGCCGTTGGGCTTGGTTAACACTTTAACTAAGGGATGATTACCATAGGCATTATTAACAAGCTCATAAGTTTTATCTTTTGATCCGTCATTGACAAAAATAATTTCAAATGCGGGATACTCAGTTTTCAGTAAGCTTTGTATTGTTTTAATAACGGTAACTTCTTCGTTATAACCGGGAACAATTATGCTTACCGGCGGAAGCTGGTTAGCTGGAACAAGAACGCGGTTAAATTTTTTATTTTCTGCATACTGTCTTAAAGCCAGCACCCCAATCAATACAATACGGCCTACAGCGAGAAATATAGCCGATAAAAACAAATAAAGTAAAAATAAATTCCCATAAAAATAAAGCTGGATCAATAAGTTATATAATGAACCCAGTATACCCGAATTTGCATCATCTTTTATAGCAGGCATCAAATCTGCTTTTGTTTTTCCCAAAACGGCTGCAATGGTAGTAAACTGGTAACCATGACTTTTAAAATAATGTATAATTGCAGGTAAAGCCTTTACAGTTTCTTCGCGGGTATCGCCGCCTGCATCATGCAATAACAGCATCGAGCCTGCGTCTTTTTGTCTGATAGTACGCGCTATAATACTATCGGCTGTTACGCCTGGTTGCCAATCCCAGGGGTCAATGGATTCACCTATATTAATATAACTTTGCTTGCGGCTCTCGGCCACGGGAATTACTTCTGCCAATGTTTGTGGTTCAGCATCGGCATTAAAAGGCGGCCTGAATAATATAGTACTTCTTCCTGTAACAGATTCAATCAGCTTTCGTGTAGCGTTTAACTCGAGCTTTACCCTGTCTACACTAACTGTTGAAATATCCGGGTGAAAGAAAGTGTGATTACCTATTTCATAACCTTCTTCATATTCCCTGCGTAATATCTGGATGTTTTTTTCGGCCATTGATCCAACCACAAAAAATGCAGCCGGCACGTGCTCCTTTTTTAAAATATCTAATATTTGTGGCGTACAATCGGGATCAGGGCCATCGTCAAATGTTAAAACTATTTTACCAGGTGCATAACCATATTTCCTGATCACATATTTTGTCGGTAGCTTAATATACTTTTGGTTGGTGATTAAATAGTTTGATGTATCTAATTGTACATTAATTTTTCCGGTAGTTGGTGTGGTAATCAGGTCTAGTACTTCGCCGTTCCCATCGTAATCAATTTTATTGTCTAACCCTACTGTTGTAAGCCTTTTAATGTCGATTCCTGTTTTTCTTAATGAGTCAATGGAAAGGTTTTTTTGAAAAAATGTCCATAGCCGCGGATCTTCGGCACCAAGGCGCCAAAGCGCCACGCCCCCGGTTGCCCAATCATCCGCCATCCGGATAATGTTAAAATTAGTGGCCGCATCAGTAAAATAAACGGTATGCTCTAAACTATCTTTATCAATATAGGTATAATGCAGGTTGGCTGAGTTAGGATCAAAAACGATTTTACTTTGATTTGTCTGAGCAGTACTTATCGCCTGGGGATAGCCGATAGATTTACCTAAACTGCTTTCAGGCCAGTCATATGCACCCCCAGCAACAGTTAAGATCACTTTTTCACTCGGTATCCTCGAGCAAACGTTATCCAATATTTCTTCTACCCAGCGTTGATTTGAAAGATCACCAGCGTTGCTTTGTTCATTATGCTGGTCAATAGCCATAACAAATAGGTAATCATTAATATGCTGCAATCTTTCAAGTTTATATTTCTCATCATCAGGACTTACGTTTTGTGTAACTAAAAAGCCTAACGGGTGTAATATTGCATAAAGATCATTTTCAAATGCTATATAGTTTTTACTGTTAATATCTTTAATATCATCAAAATCAAGATTAACCCCCTGAAATTTAAATCTTGTTAGTTGACGGGCAATGCTATAGATAAATTGGGTACGGAGCTTTTTATTTTGAATGATCCGTTCCACATCCTTGCTATCATAACCGCCGCTTGCATTATTATAATTATTATAATTTGATAATGAAATTAATACAGGTTTTCTATATTTTCTGTTTAGATTTATTAATCCGGTATCAACGTTGGCAACTATTGTATCGTGTTTTGGAAAAACATAAAAACCTTCGCTCACTACCATATCCAGCCTGGCAATATGATCAACCAGCGAGTTATAGGCCTGCGGCTCCCAGGCTCTGTAAAATGCAGCATTAATACGGTCTTTATTATTGGGGTGCTTTAACTGATGCAAATGCCTTGTACGCGCTAATTTTTGTATTTCGGCTTTGTCAATTGTAAAATCTTTAAACTTTTTAGACTTTTTTAAATTTTCAAGCTCCTCTTTAGTCAGCTTTTTTGGAGGTGGGTTTAAATTTGGCAGGCTCGGGTATTGTTTTGAAGTTACTGTAATTGCAGCGGCTAAAACGCTGAGTACCAGCACGACTAGCAGGACACGGCTAAGCCATTTAAAACGGATCCATCTACCGGGAGTATCAGTTTGAAAAACCTGTTTATCAGCCATTAAATGCTTTAAATAAAATTTTGGTTATAATGAAGGTTTTAATATGGTTTAATTATTTTGTGTTTTACCAGGCTTAATTGCAGAAAAATCAACTCCACATTTACAGTTTTCGCCGCAACCCTTTTTAACAAACACACTTCTGTAAACCAGCCTGCAAACGTAAAACAATGCCGCTATAAATAATATGGCTATAATAACTGTCTGAATATTCACGTCACAAATTTAATACAATTTATATATATACGTATAAACACGAAAAATAGTATTTCGGAAAAAAGATCCAAAAGTAAGATTCAAGAATAACATCCAGATTTGAATTCCAACAATTACAATAGGGTTACATTTCCTGAAAACTCAACACGGCCTGGTCCAGAAAATTCGGAATAATGGTATTTTGTGTATGCGTTAATTTGTCTGCATCATCAAGCCGCTCAAGCATTTCGTTATATTTATCAATGCCATGTTCAGCTACTACTTCTTGCTTTTCCTCATCTTTCAATAAAAGGGTTCTTACACTAGCCGCATCCGCTTCAGGATGGAACTGGGTAGCAATAGAATAGTCGTCAAAACGGATTGCCATCATTGCCCGTGGCAGATCAACATACGGGCGTTCTTTTTCAATTGCCAGCAATTGCATCCCTAAATCCACAAAGCGCTTTTCATTTGGATGTATCACCTGCCACAGCCTGGAGTCAACTGTATAAAAAGGATCTGGCAGACCTTCAAATACCGGTTCAATAAGACCTGCCTGTGTTTGATGAACCGGCAAAACCCCAAATGAAGCGGAATTTCGCATGTTAACGTCGCCTAACTGGTATTTGCGGCACATTAACTGGAAAGAATGACAAACGTAGAAGCTGTACTTTTTTTGCGGATTGTTTGAAAGGTTATGATCTTCAATTTTGTCTATTAATTGAAAATATTTTTTTTCCCATTCGGTTCCTTCACTATCAATCGGGCTGCCCGGGCCGCCGCTCGAAATATAAATATCAAAATCAGTACCTGGTACCTCTACTTTTTTGCGGACATTAAATACTTCATAAGTTAAACTCAAATTATTTTTGAGCTTGTAACGCTGCAGTATATCCTGGAACCCACTTATAGCCTCGTTTTCTGTACCATCGTAAAGGTCAAGTATGGCCACTTTTATCGGTAGTTTTTCTGATTTTATCATTTCTTATTAAGTTCCTTTTAAAGTTTGCGATGTAATATAATCAACTACATCTACAAAGTTACTATTTTGCTTATAAACTGCTAAATCGTCTGTCAACTTTGGGGCCATTTCAGTGTTTTATAAGTGTTTGGAAGATAATAATAATACTCTTATTTTGCCCCATGCATCACCCCCAAGAAAACCCCTGGAAAATCACTTCAGAGAAAAATATTTATGATAATCCCTGGATTAATTTGACCGAATACCAGGTAATCAATCCCTCGGGTAACCCGGGAATTTATGGAAAGGTGCATTTTAAAAATATTGCCATTGGTGTTTTTCCTTTGGATAAGAATTTAAATACCTACCTGGTAGGACAATTCCGTTTTGCATTAGGCCAATACAGCTGGGAAATGCCTGAAGGAGGAGGGGCTTTGGGTATAGATACTATAGAATCAGCCAAACGAGAACTATTGGAAGAGACCGGACTTAAAGCACAAAAGTGGGATGAGCTATTGCGTATGCATCTCTCCAACTCTGTTAGCGATGAATTAAGTATTATTTATCTTGCACGTGATTTACAGCAGTTTGAGCCTGAGCCTGAAGAAACCGAGCAACTTATAGTTAATAAGGTGCCTTTTGAAGAAGCTTACCGGATGGTTTGTAATGGGGAAATCACCGATTCGATGACTGTGGCAGCAGTTTTAAAAGTTCGTTTATTATTGATAGAAAACAAGTTATAATAGACAAATTCCGAAAAAAATCTAAATTTGAAGCTTTTATGAGAAAGTTTTTCGGATATTTATTATCTCCTTTTACCATCCTGGCTTTTTTCCTGGTGCTGCTTATTTTTCAGCCCTTGCAATGGATAGCCTATAAATTTTTTGGTTATATAGCACATAAAAGGGTTGTTGATATTTTAAATCTTTGCCTGCTAAGAACGGTTTACCTTACGGGAAACACGGTGATTTTTATCAATAAACAAAATTTACCTGTTGGCAGACCTATAATTTTTTTGGCTAACCATCAAAGCATGTTCGATATACCGCCGTTGATCTATTACCTGCGAAAATATCATGCTAAGTTTATATCTAAAATAGAGCTAACGAAGGGCATCCCATCCATATCTTTTAATTTAAAATACGGTGGCGGCGCTAATATTGACCGCAAAGACCCGCGACAATCCATCACAGAACTTGTTAAGCTGGCTAACCGTATGAAAGAAAACAAATGGTCGACGGTGATATTTCCGGAAGGAACACGCTCAAAAGATGGCCAGGTAAGGTCTTTCCAGTCGGCAGGTGTAGCTACTATCCTGAAAAAATGCCCTGAAGCGTTGCTGGTACCAATAGCCATCAACAACTCCGGAAAAATGATCCAATATGGGTATTACCCGTTAAATACCTTTATACGCATGACCTGGGAAGTGCTTGAGCCGATAGAGCCAAAAGGAAGATCAGCAGAAGAATTGGTTAAGGAAGCGGAGGATAGGATTAAAGCCTCACTACAACATCCCTAATCATGAAAAAAGCCTTTTTATTTGTTTGTCTGTTTTCCCTAATAATAAATCAGGCCTGCAAGCAAACCAAACGAAATCAAATTTTTCCACTTGAAAATAGTTTGTTATGGGAGATCAGTGGCAAAGGGTTAAAATCCCCGTCCTATTTGTTCGGCACTAATCATCTTGTTGGAAAAAAATTTGCAGACAGCCTGAGCGGTATTGGTGAAAAATTTAATATGTGTAAAGCAATTGCTGGAGAATTTGTTATTGACACTGCTGCATTACATAAGGCAAATCCGAATATGTTATCGACCTATTATCCGCTTAGCAAAATTTTCACTCCTGTCGAGTTTGCTTCCATTGACAGAAATTTAAAACAGTTTTCACATTTTAGGCTCATAGACCTGAACAGCGCAAAACCAATGTTTATTGAGTTACTTATATTAAATGGAATTGCGCCGAAAACTATATCTCCTGTTAACCCTGGGTTGGATGAGTATTTCCAGGATGAAGGGAAAAAACATGGTTATAAAGTAATTGGGCTCGAAACTTTAGAATTTCAAAGTAGCCTGTTGTTTAATACCCCAATTGATATTCAAAAAAAGAATTTGCTTTTCCTTACGGAAAATATGGATTCTACCCGCAAAAATTTAATTTTACTTACTAGACTCTATAAAGAGCAGGACCTTAGGGGTATAGACAGACTAATATCTACATTAGAGGAATACAGCCCTGAGGAAAGTGATAAAATGCTCAAAGACAGAAACTTAAAATGGATAGATGAAATTCCTAAAATAATACATAAGCAGCCAACTTTTATTGCCGTTGGCGTTGCCCACCTTATAAGGGAATACGGCCTTATTAATCAGTTGAGATTAAAAGGTTATACCGTTAAACCGCTAAAGATTTAAACCTATTCAAATATTCTTCCTGTGTAAGGGTGCCTTTACTTAAGGAAATAGTGGGCAACCAATTGCAACACCCCAACGCCAACAAGCCAAAGGATAGTTTGAACTTTCGCACTTCCTATTCTGTCTATGATATCTATTTTTAGGTCCTTTATTTGATTAGCAGTTTTAATTCTCATATCCCAATTTTATAATAGTTAACCAAAATAAAAAATGTCGATCAGTAAAACCTAAATATTCTTCCCATCAATAATTTTAAAAAACTCTTCACGATAGGTATCGCCTACTGGAATAATTTTGTCGCGTATACAAATACGGCTGCGTTCAATACTGTCAATTTTATTGATAGATACGATGTATGATTTGTGTACGCGGATAAAATGCTTTGGGGGTAAAGCATCTTCCATTTTTTTCATGTTTTGCAGGGTGATGATCCTCTCTGCCGGGGTGAAAATGGAAATATAATCTTTTAAGCCTTCAATAAACAAGATGTCATTTAAGTAAACCTTTTGTATTTTATGCTCGGTTTTAACAAAGATAAAATCACTCAAAAAATCCTGCTGTGGATGTACTGGTTCGGCTTGTATTGGTTTTACATTAGCCATCTGAGGTTGTAAAACTGCCTGCGCTTTTTGAACAGATTTAAAAAAACGATCGAAAGCTATTGGTTTTAGCAGATAATCAATCACATCAAGTTCATATCCTTCAAGCGCATATTGGGGATACGCGGTTGTTAATATTACTTTAGCCTTGCCATTTGATATTCGTAAAAACTGAATCCCGGTTAACTCGGGCATTTGCACATCTAAAAATACCAGGTCAACATTACCTGTTTGCACTAATGTTAATGCTTCAATAGGATTTGTTGTAGCTTTAACCAATTGCAAAAAAGGGATCTTGGATAAATAATCCTCCAATATTTGCAGCGCCAGAGGCTCGTCGTCAACAATAAGGCATCTGATCATATTACAAAATTAGCGATAATTCAACGGTATAAATATCTGTTTCGTCATGTATATCCAGGTTATATTTACCTTTATAAAGTAAGTTAAGTCTGCGCTTTACATTGTTTAAACCAATGCCACCAGATGCATCCCGGTTATTTGTGTGTTTTTTATTTTGTATGTAAAATTGAAGATGCGACTCTTGCACATCTATTAACAAATGTATCGGTGTTAGTGGGTTATTTGCCACCCCATGTTTAAAAGCATTTTCAATAAATGCAATTAGTAATAATGGGACTATCTGTTGATTTTCCACTTTCCCTTCAATCTTAAAATCAATATAGGCTTTTGTACCAAATCTTATTTTTTGAAGATCGATATAATTCTGCAAATACTGTAATTCTTTTACAAGATCTACTTTATTGTCATTACATTCATATAGCATATAACGCATAATTTCCGAAAGTTTCAGGATAGCTTCGGGCGTAGTTTCTGATCGCTGATATGCTAAAGAATAAATACTGTTCAAGGAGTTAAACAAAAAATGCGGGTTAATCTGCGATTTCAAAAATGCTAATTCGGCGCTAAGCCGCTGGTTTTCCAGGTCACGTTGTATACGTTCATTCAAAAACCAGTCTACTGTAAACTTTAATACTGAGCTTAAAAATAAAAACGACAAACTGGTAAAAATGGTACTCAAAAAGTATGAGCCGAAGCCAACAACTTTAGCTTTCATACGCATCAGCACATATTGCTTGAAAACTATCGCCACCCCATATTTGCCAAAACCATACATAATAAGGGCAGTAACTACCGCTATGGCGAATAATCCATAATGTTTCTTATCCAAAAACCTTGGAATAAGTACCAGGTAATTGAGGTAAAATAGGCTTATGTTGATGATACCATATAGTACAATGATAACCAGGAGATCGTTAACACTTAATTTTGTATTGTTGTGTGTTATCGCTAAACAAAATAAGATTATAAATACCCAAAAAAATACATGCCAGAATATTTGCCAGCCTAGTTTCATTACTCCGAAATTAATATTTTGATTGTGAAAAACGATGTATTTTATATATAGCAGGACGCTTCGCCGATGAACAGCCTTAAATATCCGACGAACGGTTTAATTTGCTTAAACAACTGTTCATCTATAAATCCTGTCTGTTGGTCTAATTCTTTTTAGCAGGTAAAAAATTTGGTATTTCTTTGTATCATCAAAAGAAACCACAATGAAGAAGCTAATCACAAATTCAAACCCTTTCATCTTATTATTGATCCCGGTGATGTTTGCCCTGATTATGGGTGTGAGTTACCAGTTTCAGCAAAAAAGAGAAACAATTGTTGGCTCATCAGTTCAGGCCACATCACTTTTTTATAAAAGTGTTAGCCTGATAAAAACTGTGTGCTCAATAGCTAAAGAAAAAGTATGGTAATCCGTACTGAAGGTTTAACCTTTAATTTTGGCAAACAAACAGTTGTAAAGTCGTTATCCTTACAGGTACCTGGAGGAAGTATATATGGTTTTTTGGGCCCTAATGGTGCCGGTAAAACTACTACAATAAAACTTTTGCTGAACCTGCTGAAAATGCAGGATGGAAGCATTCATATTTTTGAAAAGGAGCTGCAAAGCAATCGCATAGAAATCCTTTCGCAAATTGGTTCGTTAATAGAACAACCTGCAATATATCTTCATCTTTCCGGTAAGGAAAATTTGCTGAACAGGGCATTATTATTAGAAATACCTGAAAAACGGGTTGACGAAATGCTCAACCTGGTGCATTTAACTAATGCCGCACATAAAAAAGCCGGACAATATTCTTTAGGTATGAAACAACGGCTGGGTATCGCTTTAGCCTTGCTGCCAGATCCTAAATTGCTTATTCTTGATGAACCTACCAACGGCCTCGATCCCAATGGAATCATTGAAGTAAGAGAATTGCTGATCACACTTGTTAACCAGCATCAAAAAACAGTTTTTATATCCAGTCATTTATTAGCTGAGGTTGAGCGGATGGCTACTCATGTGGGGATAATTAACAATGGCGAGCTTTTATTTCAAGGGAGCATTAAAGACCTGGAAGCTTTGAGCCAGCCATTAGTACAAATTGAAACGGAGAATACGGTTGATGCTGCTAATTTTTTAACCCGCAATAACTTTAAAGTTGCTGATGTAAATGACCATCATTTATATATACCTTATTCATCAAAACAACAAATGGGTGAAATAAATGCCTTGCTTAATCAAAATGGGTATACTATCTATAGCATAAATAAGCAGCAAAAAGATCTTGAAAAGCTGTTTTTAGCTATAACCCAAAACGCCTGAACCATGAAAGGATTTATACTATCATTCCGTTCTGAATTTTATAAAACCCGTAAAACTATGGGTTTTTGGAGTTCGGTATTATTGCCTTTACTGCTTTGCCTGTTACTGTTTATAGGTTTTTTTAATAATAGCGAAAAGTTAGCCCACTCGCCAGGGATGATATTATGGCTACAATTTGCCGGAGCAATTTTAGCTATTATGGGGTCATTGATATTACCTATGCTGATCGTTTTTATTGCTTATTCGGTAAATAGTATTGAGCATAAAGCGGATACCTGGAAAACATTGTTTAGTTTACCAATTTCAAAATTTTCCGTTTATGCGGCTAAATATTTTTATGCTTTCTTCCTGGTTCTCGTGTGCCTGTTGCTCTTTGTGCTTTTTACGCTTGGTTTCGGTAACCTATTAGGCGTTGTAAAACCAGAATTAAAGTTTAGTGAATATAATGTAGCCAGTTTGTTGACGCAGGTTTATATTAAACTTTTCCTTTCAGCATTAGGTATATTATCCATACAGTTTTTGTTAAGCCTTCTATTCCGTGATTTTTTAAAACCTATGGGTATTGGGTTTATAGCTACCATAACCGGGGTGCTTTTGGCCGGTAACAACTGGAAATATGCTTATCTTTTTCCTTATTCGCACCCGATGTTGGCAATTTCAACTATGGAGAACGGTGTCAAAAATAGTCACGGCGGCGCAATGCAACAAATTACCATTGATCTGTTTACCAGGGAAATATGGGTTAGCCTTGCTTTTGCACTAGTAATTTTTATAGTGGGATATTTTATAGTGCTAAAGAAGAGTGTGAAATAGGGGAGAAGTCCGAAAGTCGGAAAAGTCCG
>JAQBOA010000076.1 GCA_028288305.1 Mucilaginibacter sp. | reverse complement strand
ACAGGCGACCTTGGCCGTTGGTTACCTGACGGGAACATAGAGTACTTGGGCCGAATAGATGACCAGATAAAAATAAGAGGTTATAGGATTGAACTGGGAGAGATTGAGAATGTCCTGAACCAAAGTGGACTAGTTAACAAGGCAGTAGTACTGGCAAAAGGCGATAACGGTAATAAGCGGTTGGTGGGCTATGTCGTACCAAAAGAGACGTTTGATAAACAAGAGATACAAAGCTATTTAGGTACAAAACTGCCGGAATATATGGTACCTGCCTTGTGGGTAGAGCTTGATTATCTTCCGATAACTGCTAACGGAAAGATAAACCGAAAAGCGTTGCCGGATTTTGGAGCGACAGCACTTATAGCAGGGTATGTAGCTCCTCGGACTGCTAGTGAGGCCTTGATGGCAGAAATTTGGCAGGAAGTGTTGGAAGTAGATAAAATTGGAATAGAAGATAATTTTTTTGAGCTTGGCGGGCATTCAATGCTGGCTCTGCGATTGGTCTCAGTGATACGGAAAAAGTTTGGATTAGAACTTCCTATAAGTGATGTCTTTGTTTTCCCCACAATAGCAAACCTTACCAGGCAGTTAGAATCTAAAAATAAATTAACATCGCAATTATTGTTACCCATCAAGATAACTGGAAATAAAATGCCACTTTATATAATTTGTGGCGCCGGGGGAACTGTATTTAAATTTATTGATTTTGTAAAACTATTGGATCCGGAGCAACCTGTGTATGGGTTACAACAGCCTTCGGATAGTAAGGATCTGGAAGGATTTCCGGATACAATTGAGGGTATTGCAGAATTATATCTTAAAGAAATTTTAAAGCAAAATCCGCATGGTCCGTACGCACTAACCGGGCATTGTCTCGGAGGTAACATAGCTTTTGAAATGGCCATACAATTAAAAAAGACGGGTAAAAAAATAGCGATGTTAGGGATGTTTGATGCCTCTACAATAGAGGAAGAAGAAATTATCCCTGCAACGTTTAATAACTACTATCACATACCAAGCATCATAAAAAATTCCGTTTCAGCAGTTTCGTTAAAAATGAAATTTGAAACGTATTTGTTACGGAAACATCCTAAACAAGCTTTACTATATAAAGTTGAAAAAGTAAAATCAATAATTGGAGTAACCGAAAGCACACCGGAAGACATAGAATTAGAATCATTTAACAAAGCGTCAGAAGTGTTCGAAACAGCAATCCGTAGTTATAAAATGAAATATTATGAAGATGAAATATTAGTATTTTATGCAAAAGAACACTATTACTTTATAGATAGGGATAAACGGATATTGTATAAAAGAATAAGCATAAGCGATGACACAAAAAATTCATGGAAGAGGTATGCAAAATCAGTTAAAATATATGAAATTGATGGCGAGCACTCAACTATTTTTGATCCGAGATATGCGTTAGGATTAGCAAAAATATTACAAAAGCAATTAGATAATGCCCATATTGGTGTTGATTAAAAACTTGTAAATGCAAATAAATAACCACTTTAAAATACATTATTAAACATCAATATTGACTAATGGAATTAACACAATCAACTTATTTAACAGCATTAATATTAACTAAAAACGAAGAACCAAACTTAAAAAGGGTCTTGGAAAAATTAACCTGGCTGGAAAAAGTTGTCATATTAGATAGTTTCAGTACTGACGCTACACTCGAAATTGCCCGGTCATATCCTAATGTGATTATTTACCAACGTAAATTTGATACTTTTGCTACTCAATGTAATTATGGGTTGTCTTTAATTACAAGTGAATGGGTACTAAGTCTTGACGCTGATTATGTATTAACTGATAATTTTATTTCGGAAACTAAAAAGTTTATAGAAGATGGAGAAAAAACTGCCTATGTGGTAAAATTTAAATTTTTAGTTTTCGGTAAAATGTTGTTAGGTGATAATACTACTCCGCGGGCTGTTTTATTTAAATTAACTAATTGTAATTATTACGATGATGGGCATTGCCACAGACTATCAATAAATGGTAATACCGGAAGCTTTAATTCATACATATTGCATGATGATCGAAAGTCATTAACAAGATGGTTAAGTAACCAGGATGGCTATGCAATTAAAGAAAGTAAAAAACTGTTAAATACTTCAATAAATCAACTATCCCTGACTTCAAAAATCCGTAAAACAAAAATATTTGCTCCTGTTTTTGTTTTTTTTCATTGTTTGTTTGTTAAAGGATTAATATTTAATGGTTGGACGGGTTGGCATTACACGCTTCAAAGAACAATGGTAGAAATGTTATTGGCATTAAGACTTATTGAGGAAGAAATTCTGTCTAAAGGTATAGAAGAATAAAACTTTATGCGCATCAAATCACATCTTGACTGCTTTCTTAAGAAATAATATTTCTAAGAATATTTGATCTATTATTTATATGATAGAAACATTTTGCTTTAAATGATCCAAATTAAACATTGAACAAAGAATTACACTATTTGGAAAATCATCTAAAAGTTTCTTTATTTTATCAGTAGGTTTCAAATTGTTACCCCCTCCCCGTATGGGAGAAAAAATCACATTTGGTTCAAAACCCCTTGTTAAAACTAAATTTTCATAATGATGTAACTCTGGCGGATTATTAAATTGTAACAAATCAAACTCATCAATGTAAGATGAGTGAAGATTTCGTTGTGATTGCATATAAGCAATTCCCCACCCCCTTATTTTACCTTCAGTTTTTAATATTTCGGCAGTTTCCCGTAATTCTTCAAAATAGGTAAGTGTATGTTGCGGTTCATGAATAAAAAAATAATCAAGATAATCCGAACCTAATTCCCTTAAACTTTTCTCTAAACTGTTGCGCATATCCTTACTACGCACCGGTACGATACGATTAAGAAAGCTACCTGCAATATTTGTTACACTAGTTGAAGGAGGTAAAGATGACTGTATTTTGTGTTTATTTACTTGATTGCGAACTGTTCTAATCATTGGTTTTACAGATTTAAGCAATGAAGCTTTCCAATTAGGTTTTATACCAAATTTACTTGCAAGCACTATTTTATGCCGGTTTTCTTTTACTAATTTTCCCACAAACCTTTCTGCTTCGCCATAGCCATAAGATCTAGCCAGATCCAAATGATTTATGCCATGATCAAGGGCAAAATCGAGCGCATATTTTGCTGTTTTTGCATCCACTGAACCCATAATTGGCGCACACCCAAATCCAAGTACTGAAGAATGAATTCCCTTTATTAACTCAACTGTTCTCATATTATTTTAAATAATTTGCCAAACGGATTGCAAAAGCTCCTAAAAAAAATGTAGGATTTGCCTGTCCGGAAGTGGGAAAAACCGAACTACTACATACAAAGACATTTTTTGTTCCCCAAAGTTTCAGATCGCGGTCTACTACACCTTGTGTTGGTGAATCAGCGATTCGGGTAGTTCCAGACTGGTGTATACCATCTTTTGATATCTGTTTTATAACATCCGGTAACTCGTCTTTTTCAAACCAATATTGCAATTTTCCGCAATTGCATGCTCTAAGCCATTTATCAAGCGTATCATGCAGTTTAATTACAGAATTTACATCAGTATCGGTAAGCTTATAATGAATAATAAGACTTTCGTTATCAGGACCAAGCTCCATTCGATTTTCAGCATAAGGTATCTGTTCCGAATGAAAATGAAGAGCATAACTGTTTTTAGGACTAAATAAAAAAACTCCAGGTAATTTGCGTTTTACGCAATATCTTTTATAAAATATAGCTGCAGGTTTAACAAAAGATTCGGGTAAATCTTTTATAATATTCCACACATGCTTGTGAATACCCTTTACTTTTCCTTTTGTTAAAGCATATGCAATGGCTGGAGGCGCGAGTTTTTTGCCTAAAATTGGAGTTATCATGGCAAGATACATAAACGACATTGCACCGCTTTTATGTTTTGGATTATAGTAAAGTGGGTTGTCAAGCCAAATTGCCGTGTTAAGTAAATCGTTTTCCACTAGATATTTTGATGCAAACTGAAATCGTCTTCTTATATAGGTTCCATCCAGATTACGCAAAAATCCATATTCAGTCTTTTTAGGATTACCATAAAAATTGACTGAAGCTATTTTCCCGGATAAGTGGCCTTGGTAATATTTCCCCAATGCTGGAGGCACATTATCTAATGAATTAAATAGCTGGGTATTTCGAAGTAATATTCTGGTTGTTTCCTGTGCGCCTGCAGCTAAAATAAAATTTTTAGCTTTAACTTCTAAAAGACGTTTATCTATAACATTTCTTAATACTAAAGATGATATATAATTATTTTCATCCGGTACAGCAAAATCTCTTGCTTCATACCCCTGAAGTAAAGTTAAGTTGGGGCAATTAGCTAATTCTTTTTCGTATCGCTGTCCAAAACGTGTTGGCATGCTCCATCGCTCTACACTGCTATCAGTTATAATTCCTTCTTTAAAGTTTTCAGCAATTTTTTTGTCTTTGAATTTAGGAATGTCATTTAAATTGAATATTGGATCACCGCATTCAAAATAAACAGCTGTTTGCGGAATGTAAGTCTTTACTTCATTAAATAAATTAATATCCCAAGTACAGCCTCCGGAAATTGAGGGTCTGTCTATAAAGTCTACCTCATCATACATAACACACCGTCCGCCCCAACTTATTGATGAACCACCCAGCCCCTTATTTGTACATTCGTATGGATTATGATGATTTACAATGTTTTGTACTTGAATAGAATCATCGAGTGTGTTCTTACTTTTTTGCCCAGGATACCCATATTCTATGAGTAAAATCTGTTTATCAGGATTTGATCGTGTATATTCAAGGGCAATAATTATTCCAGCCGGGCCACTTCCAACAATGCATAAATCAAAATTTGTTCGCAACATATCTTTTAGATTCATTTATTCTCATTATTTTTGATATAAATTAATAAGGTTTTACACTACGAGAAAATTACCTTGTACTAAGTCCTTCTCTATTATCGTTGTAAATGGATTCACATTTAGGATCCTATGTGAAAGATGAGTATTGTATTCTGTTTTACTAAAAACATTGTATATTTTGTGGTACAGGTTAGTTAATTTAGCACCGCCGTTTTTAAAAAACTGGGAAGCCAAAATTATGCAGTCTGGATTTATTGAATTCAGATTACGCATTTGAAAATACAAGTTTTAAATATGGGTAATTCCTACTAAAAAGCAAAATTGTTAAAATCATTTATTTCTCTTTGAAAATGAACTTAAACATACAATAATATTAACCAACAGAAAATGACTTTTTCACTTGCAATATAGTAAATAGTTAGAATAGTAAGGAAATATTTTTACGATTAACGATTGTAAGATCATTTATCTAATCATTCTGATTATAAGTAAAAATTAGATATTCTTTAATAATTTGTCTGTAATAGTTTCACATTGACTACATACCATTGATTGGTCATTTAAATTTTAGAAATGAGGAATCCTGAATGGATGTAATTTTAATTATAGATTATATTCAATAATCTCAGTCAATATTCGGAATATCATTTTTACGAAATAACAATGAATAGAATGATTTCTTATCAAAATTCTCTTTTTATGCAATATTATTAAGACTTTTACGGCACGAAACATTATTTGAACAAAATCAGTTTAAATAATAAATAATAGCTTATAAAGAAAGCTGCCATCAGAAACTTCTATGAAAATACTTCATATTATACCTGCTTACAAGCCAGCCTATGGTTATGGAGGTCCAACAGAATCTGTATCAAGACTATGCGAAGGTTTAGCGGCTAATGGGCATGATGTAGATGTTTTTGCTACTACAGCCAACGGTGAAACAGAATTGAATGTAATACCAGGGAAAGTTTATAACGTTGATGGAGTTAATGTTACATACTTTAAGCGATTTTCAGGTGACAAAACTAATGTTAGTCCCGCTTTATGGCTAAAACTTATTAAATCTATTAAGACTTATGATGTTATCCATTTGCATTCATGGTGGAATACATTAATTGTAGTTGCAGCAATGCTATCATTAACTAGTAAAAAGAAAGTAATTGTTGCACCGAGAGGAATGCTTAGCAAATATACTTTTACGTCAGGAAAAAGCAGTTATAAGAAATACGTTCACAGTTTAATTGGCCGTAAATTATTATCTAAGTGCGTTTTACATGCAACTGCATATTCTGAATACCAGGAATGCAGGGAATTGATTCCAGAGTGGCAAGGTTTTGTATTATCGAATATAATTCCACTGCCCACTTTTCAACCTTTAAAAAACATAAATGAAGTTTTTACAATTATTTTTTTATCCCGTATCCATCCAAAAAAGGGCCTTGAAAAGTTGTTCGAGGCAATAAGTCTACTTGATATAAGTATAAAGCTTAAAATTGCTGGTAATGGCGATGAAGAATATATTGCAGGACTTAAAGAACTCGCTGCAAATTTAAAAATTACATCAAAACTGGAATGGCTTGGTTGGTTAGACAGGGAAAAGAAATTTAAAGAGTTAAATAAGGCAGACCTCTTTATATTAGTATCGTTAAATGAAAATTTTGCTAACGTAGTTATAGAAGCATTGCATATGGGTACTGCAGTTTTAATTTCAGAAAACGTGGGCCTTGCCGACTTTGTAAAAGAAAAAAATTTGGGTTGGATTAGTACCCTTGATGTAGAAAATATTGTTGAAAAATTAAAGGAAGCTTATCTTGATAAAGAAAAACTGATGTTTATACGACAGAAAGGAAGAACAATTATTGAACAGGCATTTTGTGAAGACGTTCTTATTAAGCAATATGTTGAAGAGTATCAAAAATGATATTTGTTACCTTTCTTAATTAAGTAATCAAATTATTTAGATCGTTTTATTCTGATTGGCGGGTTCATAATTTACAATAGATGAAATTCAAGAAAGCGTTACTAATAATAGAAAGGTTCGTTTTATACTTTAATTTCTTTTTTGCTGCACTTTTATTATTAAGCTATCTGTCACCGTTAATCAGTCCGCAAAAGTTTTGGCCGCTGGCAATTTTGGGATTATTCTATTTAATACTATTATCTATAAATTTACTTTTTTGTGTTTATTGGGTCATTCGGTTAAAAAAATATTTTTTCATTTCTGCAATCATTATAATTCTGGGTTTCAATGTTTTGTTAGATAATGTTGGATTCAATTACTGTCACAAAACATTATCGTCGTCATCAAAGGCAGACTTAAAATTAATGACCTATAATGTGCATAATTTTGAAAATACACTTAATTTACCAGCTCATGGATCTATACTTCAATTGATTAACTTAAGTCAACCCGATGTTATAGGATTTGAAGAATTCAATTTTAAACCTTCAATTTTTAAAGTTTGTGATTCCTTAAGAAAAATTTTAAATACAGATCAGTTTTATTTTGAACCATTTATAAAAACTCAATACGATTCAACCGGCCTTGCCTTGTTTTCTAAATATCCTATTATTAACCATGGAATTATCAGACTTTCAAATGAACGAAATGAGAATCAAGTTATTTATATTGATATAAAATATCAGTCAACAATAGTTAGAATTTATGCCTTTCATTTACAATCACTTGAACTTAAAGAACAAGATTATAATAGTTTGAATAGTTTTTCTCATAGGGGCATAATTAGTTTGCCAGAGTTAAAAAGAATCATTTTAAAATTGAAAGAAGGATTTATCCAAAGAGGGCAGCAAGTTGAACTTATTTGTCAACATGCATCCAAATGTCCTTATCCTTATATTTTTATGGGAGATTTTAACGATACACCAAGTTCTTATGCTTTTAATCAAATGGCAATAAGGATGAATAATGCTTTTAGAGATAAAGGAA
The DNA here is from genome assembly GCA_028288305.1 of Mucilaginibacter sp. Classification (GTDB taxonomy): domain Bacteria; phylum Bacteroidota; class Bacteroidia; order Sphingobacteriales; family Sphingobacteriaceae; genus Mucilaginibacter. The sequence goes on along the minus strand of JAQBOA010000076.1, from coordinate 6,920 downwards.
CCGGTATAGGAAAGACTTTTAACGGCGGTTTTGCAAGTTTCCAGATAGATTATATTTTAGTTAGCAAACAATTTCATGTTTTAGATTACCAAATCATCCATAAAGTAATTTCTGACCATTATCCGGTATTGAGTGATGTAGCGTTGAATTAATATTTCTCTTCGTTATGGGGCAAAGCCTATAATTACCAGAGGAATTAAGAATAAATTGAACATATAATAAACATAATTGAGAATTAATTTCCTCATAAAGGGCCATTTTGCCCCGAATTATTATTTTTTTATAAATCAATCTTAAGCTATCATATTTATATGATTTATTATTAAAATAAAAAGAATATGCAGTTTTAATTCTAAAATCATGCATTTTAAAATATATAAGTGTCTAAATTATATGAGCTGTCTTTATAAATTAAGTGCTTATAACACAAGTTTTAATTATAATTCATTATAGGTATTATTCTTGATAAATTATTAACGCTTTATACATTGCCGTTAATTTAAATTTATAAGATTTTGAAAACATTACTACGTTATTGTTTTATTTTAATATCGATACTTACTTATGCAAATGTTAGTGCAAAGGCTGTAACATTATCCGGAGCTGGATCAGACGCGACTCTAAAATCGATAGTACTAAGTACCGCTACAACACTGGTTTATTCCTCAACCGGCTCGAGTAATTTTAATTATACCACATCGGTAAGCGCAGGTACATCATCACTTTCTATTCAAGCTACGGTTAATGATCCTGGTGCTACTTTTACTATAAACGGAGCTTCTGCTACCAGCGGACAATTTTCATCCCCAATAACACTTAACGTTAACGGAACAGGCAGCACTATTATTAATATAATAGTAACCGCAACTGATGGTGTTACAAAGTATTCTTATGGTATAACGGTTAATCAATCGGGATCAAACAATGCTTTTTTAAGCAGCTTGTCAGTAAGTACAGGCAGCGCACTGGTTTCATCAGCAACAGGCCCTGGTAATTATAATTATACTACTTCTGTAACTGTGGGCACCAGTTCGCTTACTGTGACACCAATAACTGCAGATCCTACTGCTACAGTTACTATTATTGCGAACGGCAACACGTACCCGGTTACCAGCGGTAATGCGTCTGGCTCAATACCACTCAACTCTGCACTGAATGCTACGACGACAATTAACGTCCAGGTTACTGCCCAGGATGGCGTTACCAAACAAACTTATTCCATAACTGTAACGGAGGCAGGATCTAACAATGCAATTTTAAGTTCGCTAAGTGTAAGTACCCATACTGCCTTGGTTTCAATTTCAGGAACAAGTAATTTTAATTATAATACATCTGTAAAGTCGACTGTTACCTCTATCCAGGTAATGCCTACGGCCGCTGACCCAAATGCTACAATAACTATTAATGGGAACCCCGCTTCAAGTGGAGTATACTCAAGTCCTATAACACTTCTTCCCGGATCTACGTCAATTTATTTGGTGGTTACTGCTCAAGATGGAGTTACCCAACAAACATATTCCATAACTGTTTTACCTAATGGAACTTCCGGAACTTCAAGTTCAATAGTACTAAGTGCAAATAGTTCGCTGGTCCCGTCGGGGACTAATAGTTACATTACAGATGTAGATCCAAATGTAAGTTCATTAACGGTAACGCCTACCGTTAATGCCAAAACAAGCGCCGGTGCAACTATTACCGTTAACGGGGTTGCAGTGACCAGCGGTACGGCTTCTGGCTCCATAACACTTAATGCAGTAGGCACTCCGACAGTAATTACTATCGCAGTTACATCACAGGACGGAAGTACAACAACAACAACTAATATTACAGTTAACAGGAATGGATCAAACAATTATAACCTAAGCAGTATTGCATTAAGTACAAATACCAGCCTCGTTCTTGTAAGTCAAAGCGCAAGCAATGTAAATTATCAAACGTCTATCCCATCTTCTGTAGGTTCATTAACGGTAACGGCCACTGCTGCTGATCCTGTTAATGCTTTCATTACCGTAAATGGAACCCAGGTTACAAGTGGGCAACCATCCGGTTCAATAACAATCCCCTCTGGTGGTACTACAATTACTATAGTGGTTAAAGCACAGGACGGAAGCACACAAACCACTTCTATTAAAGTTTTAACAAACGGATCAAATAATGCTAACTTAAGCAGTATAGTGTTAAGTACAAGCAGTGCGCTGACTTTAACTTCAAGTAGTACTACTAACACAAATTATACAACATCTGTCAGCCCTGGAATAACTTCATTAACTGTAACACCCACCGCCCAAGATCCAAACGCCACTATTACAATTACTGCTAATGGAACCACTACTCTTATAAACAGCGGTACTGCATCAGGCCCTATAACTCTTGCTGCCATAGGTTCAACCACAAGTGTTATTTTAACTGTTAAATCACCGGGTGGAACGGTAACAAAGACAACCTCTATTACAATTTCAAGAAACGGATCAAACAATGCAAATTCAAGTTTTAGCTTAAGTACCAAAACTTTAACACTCCAAACAACAGGAATATATAATGTAAATTATACTTCAAGTGTAAGCCCTCATACACTCTCGCTTACGGTTACTGTTGTAACACTGGATCCTAACGCTACCATAACCGTTAACGGTTTTGCAACTGTCAGCGGTGTGCCGTCATCCCCTGTAACTTTAAATAATGGCTCTACGCTGATCCTTATACAGGTTACTGCACAAGACGGTGTTACAACCAGAACGACGGGAATTACTATTAACAGAAGTGGGACACTTTATGTATGGACTGGCACTGGTACAACTTCAGCCTTTAATAATTCAGGAAACTGGAATCCCTCAAATGTTCCTGCGGCAGGTGATGTGGTTAGTTTTGGGGAAACAGCCTATACTGGATTTCAGCCTGTCATCACAGGCACCACTACTATTGGCGAAGTGTATTTTGGGTCAGCTAATGCAACAACACTAACAATACCTACAAGTGCAAATAATTATTTTACGATTGTTACCGGCCTAACTATAAATCAGGGAGCCACTGCTGCAATCAGTTCATCTGCCGGCAGTCCTGCAAATATAAATATTGGATCAGGGGCAACCGTAAATTTCGCCGGAACAGGTACAGGAGTTTTAACCATTAGCCCCTTTGTAAACTTCACATTGCAATCCACTGCCGCCGGTTCTGCTTCTGTTGGGCAAATTACTACCAGTTCAATAGTAGGAAAGGTAAGTGTTGAAAGATATATTTCAGGTGGTAGTAGTGTGTACCGCGGTTACAGGCTGTTATCTTCACCGGTTTATCAAAGTGCAGCAAATGGTAACAAAATTTATAGTCTTAATTATGTTCAGGCATCATCATTAGTTACCGGAGCAGGTGGTACAGCGAATGGATTTGATAGTAGCCCCTTAAATAATCCAAGCTTGCTACTTTACCGTGAAGATCAGGTACCTCCCAATTCATATTCCAGCGGTAATTATTGGGGAATAAGTAAATTTAATAATTCACCTGCTTACAATTATAATGTGATCGGAGGTTCAACCGTTAATGTACCAGTTGGAAATGGCTTTGATTTCTTTTTCAGGGGTGACAGAATAAATAACCTTGCTAATAAATATATTTCAAGTACAGTCGCCGAAAGTGTAACCATGGTTACAACAGGTACATTAAATGCCGGGCCAATTACTGTACATGATTGGTTTACACCAACATCTGCTAACCTTAGTTATACAAACAATATAGCTAATGGCGCAGCAAGAGGTTTTAATTTAGTAGGGAACCCATATGCAAGCTCAATAGATTGGGATACTTATAATACCACCACACCTGGTACAGGTATTTATGCTCCCAACGTTGGTAATAGTGTTTATATAATAGATCCTGTAAGTAAAAATTATGGCGTGTATATGGCTAATTCAGGCTTACCACCCTCAAATAATGCAACCCATATTATACCCAGCGGGCAAGGCTTTTTTGTTGTGGCACAAAGTACAGGCGCTTCTTTAACTTTTAATGAAGATGCAAAGACAACTGTACAGGTAACAGGCCCTAATTTATTGTTAGGTAAGCCGGTTGCTAACGATGTTATCCAGTACCTGCATTTAAAATTAAGTCAGAAACAAGGACAGGACAGTGTGCAAGCTGATGAAGTGTATATTAGATTTAATAATAGAGCAAGTTCCAACTTTTTAATAAATGAAGATGCGGCTCAAAAGCCCGGCTTTGGTATAGCCAGCTTAGCCAGCATGTCAAGCGATGGAGTTCCCTTGTCAATCAATTCGCTTAAATTGCCTCAGCAGAGTGCGGCCATAGCATTAAAAGTAAACGCAGTTACTGACGGGGCATATCAACTATCTATGCCTGATGTTAAAAGTATTCCGGCGTTATTTGATATATGGTTAATAGACGCTTATAAAAAAGATTCAGTTGATATCAGAAACAATCCGGCCTATAGTTTTAATATTAATAACAGTGACTCAGCGAGCTATGGTTCAAAACGGTTTAGCCTTGTTATGCGTCAGAACCCCGCTTTAGCTTTACGTTTATTGAATTTTACAGCAACCAAAGTAACTAATGGAGCGCAGATAGTTTGGAAAACCGTTAATGAAGAGAATTATACCAATTTTACAGTTCAAAGAAGTACTGATGATGGAAAAACTTTTGATGTATTGGATGGTTTTCTGTCGAACAATCAGGGTACTTATAGCTATTTAGATAAAGCCCCGTCTATGGCTCCAAATCAATATCGTTTAAAGCTTGAAGATTTCAATGGCAACATTAGTTACTCACAAGTGATTACATTATCGTATTCAAACTTAAGTAACAGCTTAACCATTAAAACTATAAGTGTGTATCCCAATCCGGCAAGCACTGTTATAAATTTAGCGATTGCTCAAAACAGTAGTTCGACTTCCAATTCATCTGTACTTCAAACTGCTGATTTAATTCAGACTAACAATAGTGGCCCATTGTATGACATTAAAATAATAAGTATTTCGGGTACCGTTATAAAAACAGTTACTTCATCGCAGCCAAACTGGCAGGGCAATGTAAGCAACCTGCTGCCTGGCACTTATATTATAACGGTACAAAACAGCAATGACAAAAGCCTGGTTGGAAAAAACATGTTTGTAAAATTATAATTAGAACAGCAAGTACATTTACCTAAGCCACAATAACAAATCAAGCAGTATTAAAGATTAAGAATCTGAAAGTTCTCTCATAATAAATAATTTGTTTTGATAAATATATATTCTTTCACGCTCCCAATATTGAATTATTATTTATATCAATAATCAGAAATGATATTCAAACGTACTGTATTAGAAATGATACAGTACGTTAAGAATTATTAGACAGTCTTACTTTTTAATAGTTATTTTTACCTATGGCAAAGTTCTTGTGTAAAAGTTATCGTCAAATGTTGATAACTTTTGCACTATTTAATCTAAAAATTATATCTTTTTTTAGATGTAACTTGAAATTTATTTTATATCATTACAAAATAATAAATTTTTGGCTAAACCGTTAATTATTAATTACCAATAAACCTAATAATTTAATTAAGCCGCTCCATGTAATCATAATTAATATTTATGATTACTAATTAATTTATATGCGTACTCTAATAATCAACTCACCATTTGCAACTATTACAACTCTAATAGCCGGTAATTTACTGGTCGCAGTAGTTCTATCACTTGTTTATTTTCTTTTTTAAGTTGAATTGCTTTTAATAACATATAAACTGGCATTCTAATCGTATATAAATTTTAAATCATATATAAAATCGGCATTTTATGTAGAATAAATGCCCCGATTTAGAGTTAAAAGTCCCCAAATTTCCTCAATTTCTTTTAGCAACAAAGTTTTATTTTGTTTTAAATTTCTTTTTTAAATTAAAAAATTTGCTGACAAGCTCATTTGTTAACTTTTTATTACAAATTCCTTATTGTTACGACAATTGCAAATTGTAGTACTATTATTGCATAGTATGTTAAAAAACATTCCCCTTTTATGTTTTTCTATTGATAATTTTTTCTATTGATAATTATTATTGACAATCATATATGATTGGTGTTAATAATAAAACAATTTGCATTAAGCATTTCTAGCATCTTAACAATTTCAAATGGAAACGCGTTACTTTTATTTATTACGTTTTACACTGGCCTGGACTGATCTTGCATTGGTAAATACCTGTTTTTTTCTTGCTTATTATTTATCCAATAAATATGGGGTTCATATCAGTAAGGATGTTTATCTGCATTCCGTTGTCATCTGCAACCTGATCTGGATCATCTGCACGGGGATATTTAAGCTATATACCCAGCATACTATCCATAATCCCGAATCCATTTACAGGGCTACCTGGAAAAGCCTCGCCCTGCACTTATCCCTATTTATCGCTTACTTGTTTTTCAGCAGTGCCATAGATTTCTCCAAACACTTTTTTGTATCTTTTTATGCGCTGCTGCTGGTTTCATTTCTGCTCAGCCGTTTTACCGGCACAGCTTTGCAGGCCATACTCAATAAAAACTTTGGCGTACGGAAAGCCGTGGCTATTTTAGATATGAACCAGGGCGGCTATAAGCTGGCCAAATACCTGGAGCAGCAAAACAGTTTAAATTTTGTAGGCTTTTTGGATGATGGGATCAGTGTAAGCGAACAGGGAGAACTGGTGATGACTTCTGCGGCAAAGCAGCTTATGGCAGCGGTTAACTCGGGAGTTGACGAGGTCTTTGTTTCTATAGATACCAATAGGATGAGTGAGGTGACAGAGCTTATCAAGGAAGGAGAAAAACAATGTGTACGCCTGAAGTTTGTTCCTGACCTTACCTCGCTGGAAACGAATTTCCGCTTTGACAGGATGGGCAACTTTACGGTATTGTGTGCCCGGAGCGAACCTTTGGAACATATGGAAAACCGCTTCA
>JAQBOA010000077.1 GCA_028288305.1 Mucilaginibacter sp. | reverse complement strand
AATGACTTAATAAGTAAAAGTAAATATAGAAGCAATCCTAACTTTGCAAAATCTACAAGTGGTCATATTATGTTTCAGCATCATGGACAAAAAGTGTGGCTTAAGAATATTAAAGTAAAGCGGTTATGATCCTCAAATTGATGGCTGTTTTAATAATAAATACTTTCTATTCCTTTGCCCTATCCCGGATAAAAACCCGGTAAGTGTATGATTAAAGAAATAGAAGTTATTTGTTCGCCCGGGCATTAGGAGGAAGAGGACATATTAAAAAAGTTAGCGGCTTCATAACCGCCAGTTCAAACGTCTTTAGCCTGACTCATGGAAATTTATGTGTTCCCACTTTAAAGCGTTGGTACCAGGCTATTATTTTTCACCGTAGAAAAAATACTCAGCTGTATAAGGCACTTCCAGGAAATGCCCCTTTTGCGACTTGTTAGCCATAACAGGAGCTTTTCCCGCTTTTGTGCGGATTCTTTTGTTGTGATGGAGTAAAAGTATTAAACAGCTTGTTGAGGCGAACTTATTCCAACTCATTTAATTTTCCGCTCATTACCCTTCCGCTTTCCCCTTTCTGCCTATAATTTCTGCATTTTATTTTTCAACGACGGCGGCATGCCATTTTTCAAGCTTATTCATTAGCTCTTCCAGTTTAACCGGTTTGCAGATATAATCATCCATTCCGGCTTTCAAACAGGTTTCTTCGTCGTCTGCCATTGCGTTGGCGGTAAGAGCGATAATTACCGGCTGTTTTAAAGCAGTTTGCCGAATTATCCTGGTTGCCTCCAGTCCGTCCATAACAGGCATTTGCATGTCCATTAAAATTATGCCATAATCCTTTTGGTTCGCTGCTTCAACAGCCTCCTGTCCGTTATTAACCATGTGTGGCTGATAGCCCATTTTATTCAAAATATGCATAATCACATGTTGGTTCATCTGGTTATCTTCTGCTATCAATATGTCGAAAGGAAAGTTTTCACCAAAATCAGTTGAAAGCTTATTCTTGATAACCCTTTCTTCCTGAGCCGGAGCATGTCGTTTCAAGGCATTAAGAATTTGTTTACTTAATATATGCTGTTTAATAGGCTTGGTCATGATAGAAACAAACCGCTTACGAAGTTCATGTTTAAAATCTTCACCAACGGAGCTTAGCAGAATAATTGGAATATTTGGATATTGCTCTTTTATAAGCATTGCCAGCATCATGCCATCCATCCCCGGCATTTGCATATCGGTAATAACAAGGTCTATTGCGCCGTCTTTCAATAAGATTTCCAGCGCCTTTTTACCGGAATCCGCCAGTACAGGTTTTAGTTTCCAATATTCAAACTGATGTTTTAAGATGGTGAGATTTGTTATATTATCATCTACAACCAGTATCTTCTTACCTTCCTGGTCGGCCATGTTATAGTAAGTGTACGGCTGGTTCACTTTGGTTCCGGCAACAGTTCTTACGGTAAATGAAAACGTGGAACCATGGTCGATTTCGCTTTGCACGCTGAACTCGCCCCCCATTAATTTCACCAGTTTTTCGGAGATGGCCAGACCCAGACCAGTACCGCCATATTTACGGGTTGTTGAAGAATCAACCTGGGAGAAAGCTTTGAACAGCCTGTTTAATTTATCTTCGGGTATGCCGATCCCGGTATCCCTTACATTAAATCTCAATTCAAGTGCCCCGTCGGGCATTGTTTTTTGCAAATCGATACCGATACAAACTTCGCCCCGTTCCGTAAACTTCATGGCATTGCTTATCAGGTTAATCAACACCTGCTTCAGCCGCAATTGATCTCCTACAATCTGCAACGGAACATCCTGGGCAATCTGATAAACAAGGTCCAGGCCAACTTTCGCAGCTTTATTGCCAAAAATATCCAGTACATCCTCTACACAATGACGCAGATCAAAATCCACGCTTTCAAGTTCCAGGTTTCCGGATTCAATTTTGGAAAAATCCAAAATATCATTGATCACATTGATCAGCGTTTCACCACAGGTAGTGATCGTTTCGGTAAACATCCGCTGCTCTTCCGTTAAAGGTGTTTCTCCCAGCAACGACGCCATACCGATCACACCGTTCATTGGAGTCCGGATCTCATGACTCATCGTGGCCAGGAATATGCTTTTCGCCTGGTTAGCTTCATCGGCTTCTATGCGCGACTGATGTTCGTTAGCGGTCATTTGCTCCAAGCTATCTGTGCGTTCTTTAACCAGTTTTTCAAGTATGCGTTTTTGTGCTTTAATACGCTCAATTCGGTACCTGAAAAGCGCATAAGTACAGCCAATTACAAATAATGCTTCCAATAGTTCAAACCACCAGGTTAACCAGAATGGGGGTATGATGGTGATTTGAAGGCTTGTAACAACCGGAGACCACCTACCCTGGCTATTTTGATATTTAACCTTAAATTCATACTTGCCCGGAGGTAAATTAGTATAAAATGCCGTATTCCTTGTTCCTACATCATTCCATCTTTTATCAAAACCATCTAATATATAGGCATAATGTTTTTTATCAGCAGATGTAAAATCCAAGGCGGCATACTCCAGTGTTATAACCGATTGATCGTAGGATAAGCGGATCGATTTGGTATTTGAAATATCTTCTTTTAAGGGAGATTGATCATTACGGTCTCTTGCAATTTGAACGGTTTTATTAAATAATTGTAGTGCTGTTAAAACCAGGGGCGAAAAACCCTTACTATTTAAAATTTGCCCGGGAGTAAACGAGTTAAACCCATTTACACCACCAAAATATAGCGTGCCATCAGCAGCCTTTAATGCGGAATGAGGTTTATATTCATCACCCTGAAGCCCATCCTCCGTAGTGAAGTTTCTGAAAGTTTTTGTCAGTGGGTCATACTCAGCTATCCCGCTGTTGGTACTAACCCACAATTTATTATTATTGTCTTCTTTAACGGAATAGATGACATCACTGGGCAAACCATCTTTTTGGGTGAAAATTTTAAACCGATGGGTCTGAGGGTCGAAAAGATTTAAACCCGCGTAGGTGCTTAACCATAAATTACCATTATGGTCCTCAAAAATATCTGCTACGGTATTACTACTAATACTGTTGCGATTTTCATCATGCTGAAACCGGGTGAATTTATTTGTTTTACGATCTAATAGATCAAGACCGCCATCATACGTGCCTATCCATAAATTTTTCCTTTTATCTTCTATAATGGAAAAAATCATGTCGCTGCTTAAACTTTGAGAGTCATTAACATCAAATTTAAAATGCTTAAAAGTGTTTGTTTTTTTGTCGTACTCGTTCAACCCATCATTAAAGGAACTGATCCATGTTTTTTTATCGCTGGTAAAAGTAATAGCATAAATATTGTTTCCGCTAAGGCTATTTGGATTGGCAGGATCATGTTTAAGGTAGCTATAACGATGAGTTTTTGAGTTTAGGATACTGATACCATCTGCCCAGGTACCAACCCACAGGTCACCATCCTGATCCTGGTTAATAACCAGTACATAATTACCCGCGATACTGTTTTTATCTAAGAGATTGTGTTTAAAATGAGTAAAACTCCCGGTTTGCGGATCAAATTTATTTAACCCGCCGCCATCCGTACCTACCCAAATATTGTGACCGGCGTCTTCGTAAAGACCAAGTACAAAATTATTGGATAAACTTTTAGGTGCATCGTTGTGGGCATAATAATTAAAACTTTTGGTGCTTCTCTTAAAAAGATTAATTCCGCCGCTAAAGGCGCCTAACCACATGTTTCCTAACCTATCCCTGCAAATTGAATAAATTGAATTCCCGTTGAGGCTGTTATTATCAATTTCATCATGCTTATAATTATAAAATTTATCCGTTCCTTTCTTGAGGATACTTACCCCTCCATTTTCGGCACCCACCCATAAGTTTCCTTCATCGTCTTCATTTAAGCTTAGTATATTAATGCCGGCAACGCTGGTTTCATTTTTTTCATTATGTGTATAACGGGTAAATAATTCTTTTTTGGGGTCAAATAAATTCAGGCCATTCCCCAGCGTACCCGCCCAAATGCGGTGGTTTTTATCTTCAAAAATGCAGGAAATTGTGTTCCCGGAAATGGTTTGCAAATTTGCATCATCATGTTCAAACCTAACAAATGTATTGGTTTTCTTGTTCAACCGGTTCAAACCTCCTGCCAAAGTACCAGCCCATATATTACGCTTAGAATCTTCAAATACAGTTTTTACATTATTATCACTAATGCTGTTTATGTCATCATTAGAATGTACATAGTGGCTAAAACGATTTTTTTTAAGGTCAAAGAAATCCAGCCCTCCCCTTTGAGTCGCTATCCACAAATTACCACTGTTATCCAATTCCAGTTTGTTAACCGTATTGCTTGAAATACTATTTGGATTATGATTATCATGTTTATACCTTGTAAACCGGTCATGCTTTACTTCGTATTTATTGATGCCACCACTCAGGGTTGCAATCCATAAATTTCCTCCCTTATCTTCAATAATATCCTGAATAAAATTATTGCTTATCGTATTGCTATCCCTGGGATCGTATTTGTAAATGGTAAACTTATAACCGTCATATTTATTTAACCCATTCCTTGTTCCTATCCATATAAACCCGCGCTTATCCTGTTTTATGCAAGTAATATTAATTTGTGAAAGACCTTCCTTAATCCCTATATGTTCAAATTTGAGGCTTTGGTTTTGGGAAAGGCTAGCTAATGAATTAAATAATAAAAGGATAAGTAGGTAATACTTGTAAATATTCATTTAATCTGTATTAATTATTTCAATAATAATTGTGAATCGGTTCGATGACAGCAGTTAACCAATATGAAAATTTATTCAATTTTGGTTTATCATATTAATTTATACGAATTGTTTAGCTTATAAGTTCATGAACATTTGAATAAAGTGACTTTAATTAGGATAGTTTCCAAAAAGAATTCAATATTTTCAATTCAAAGGGGAATATTGATGATAGAACCAGAAGCATTTTCAGAGAATACCAGTTTATCCATTGAATCAAATACACTGTCTTGTCCTGAATTTGCCTTTGTTGGTGTTATCACCATACCTGTTCGGAAGATTCAAATTGTTTTAAAAACTCCCTCCCATGGGGAGGGCGCGACAGTCTGTGAAGTGGCGGGGAGGGGTTTCGCCGACACTGCACGCATAAATACCTGTGTTTTCGAATTTGGGAACAGTAGCATGGTGTAAAATAGTTCGCTAAACCCCCGAGGAAGGAATCGCTCTTGTCCACCGCTTTTAAAAATTTCTTCCGAACAGGGTTGGTGATACACCAACAAGGGCGCAAACTACAGATATTTATGCTCCCGCTTCAAGCGCTTGAGTACATAGCTTTATTATTTTTCGCCGTAGAAAAAATACTCAGCTGTATAAGGTACTTCGAGGAAATGTCCCTTTTGCGACTTGTTAGCCGTAACAGGAGCTTTTCCCCCTTTTGTGCGGATTCTTTGGATGAAAGCAGCTGACTTTAAAGCGCCGGTTCCTTTCGTTTCACCTACTTTGAGTAATAACCACGGAATGGCAAGATTATCGGGTGAGTTGGCTTGCTGTATTTTGACACCGCTGACCCTGGAACTATCCGTATATTCCCAGGTGGGATTTTTTCCGCGCTCGAAATAGTGTTTCCCTATAAATTGATGGTAGCTGCTATCGGCATATAACATAGCCCGGGGTTCCGTAAACAGCCAGATATAACGTGAGGTGTCTTTCGCGTCCTGAATGCAAACATATATCTGTACCCCTTTAGCATAGGTATGCCGAATTAATTTGCTGCCCTCAGGAATCTGTATGGATGCAGGAATGCTGTTATTTTGCCCAAAACAAACCAGCGTATAGCAGATTAAAATGAAAGAAAAAACAGAACGGGTCATAGCGTTGATGGTTGATCTTACGAAAGTATAGAAAAACTATTTGTATTTCTTGGCAATGAGACAAATTTGTCTGAATCAGGATTTATAGGATTTTAGGATAAACAGGATTGACTGGCGCGGTGGCAAACTACCCTTTGGGATGTGGCATTAATAGTTTCATAGTTTTCATAATAAATTCTTTCCATACCTTTGCCTCCATCCGGGATAAAAACCCGGCAAGCCTATGATCAAAGAAATAGAAATTGTTTGTCTGCCCGGGCAACAAGAGGATGAGAGCATCTTAAAAAAGTTAGCAGCGTCATCGTTAAATATACCTGCACAAAAAGTATCTGCAATAAAAATCATTAAAAGGTCTATTGATGCCCGTGGCCGCAAGGTGGTTTACCGTATGCAGGTGCAGGTATTTGTTGATGAGGTTTACATTCCTGAAACTTTTACTATAAATTATCCGGATGTAAAAACGGGCAGGCCGGTTATTATTGTTGGTGCTGGCCCGGCTGGTTTATTTGCTGCTTTGCAATGCATTGAGTTGGGATTAAAACCTATTATTATAGAGCGTGGTAAAGGTGTAAAACAACGGCGGCGCGATTTGGCTAATATCAATAAACAAGGTTTGGTTAACCCAGAATCTAACTATTGTTTTGGCGAAGGCGGGGCGGGGACTTATTCTGATGGTAAATTGTACACCCGTTCAACCAAGCGGGGGGATGTAAACGCAGTATTAAAAACCTTTGTGGCCCATGGCGCGACTGAAGATATTTTGATAGATGCCCGGCCGCATATTGGCACCAATAAACTACCGCAGATCATCACTTCTATTACTGAAAGCATACTAAATGCTGGTGGCGAGATACTTTTTGATACAAAAGTAATTTCATTATTGATCGAGTTTGGTAAGATAAAAGGGGTGCAACTGGCATCTGCTGATAAAATGATGGCTGAGGCTGTTATCCTGGCAACCGGGCATTCGGCAAGGGATATTTTTGAAATGCTGCACCATCAAAATATTTTGATAGAAGCCAAACCATTTGCCTTGGGAGTACGGATTGAGCACCCGCAGCAGATTATAGACCAGGCGCAATATCATTGTGAACACCGCAATCCCGATTTGCCCCCTTCCTATTATAACTTGGTGGAACAGGTAGATAACCGTGGCGTGTTTTCTTTTTGTATGTGCCCTGGTGGTATTATAGCGCCTTGTGCCACAGAAACAAATGAAATAGTGGTTAACGGCTGGAGCCCGTCAAAACGGAATAACCCTTTTGCAAATTCGGGCACAGTTGTACAAGTTAATTTAGAAGATGTGGCGGGTGATGATAACGACCCGCTTAAAATGCTTCGGTTTCAGCAGCAGATAGAAAAATTGGCTTTTAAGGCAGGCGGCGGCAATTTGTTTGCGCCTGCGCAAAGAATGATTGATTTTGTAGAAAACCGTATTTCTGCTGATCTGCCCATAAACTCCTACCTGCCCGGAACAAAAAGCACTGCTTTAAAAGAAATTTTACCCGGCTGGATCAATGTACGATTAAGGAAGGCATTGCCTGCATTTGGCGGTAAAATGAAAGGTTACTATACCAATGAGGCAATTTTGGTTGGTGTGGAGTCACGCACCTCATCACCTGTTAAGATACCCAGGGATAAAGAAACATTGCAACATCCGCAGGTAACAGGATTGTTTCCGTGTGGCGAGGGCGCGGGATATGCCGGTGGCATAATTTCTGCTGCGATAGATGGGATTAATTGCGCAATAGCAGCATCCAAATTATTATCATGACCATATCAGAAGAGCTTCAACAAAATTTAGAAAGTGTTTTATCCGGCAACGCCTGGTATGGAACGCCAATTTATACCATAATTGAACAAGTAAGCTTTGAAGCCGCTTATGAAAAGCCACGAGGGTCTGTTCACAACATTGCTGAAATTGTTTTGCACATGCTGGCCTGGACTGAAGAAGTGTTAGACCGCATGAATGGGATGACTGGCGGTTTACCATCCAGCGGCGACTGGCCGGAAACTGGTAGGCCGGATGAGCAAAAATGGCAAACTTATGTCAATGATCTGAAGCTGGTTAACGTAAATTTGTTGGGTATTATTCAAGACTTCCCGGAAGAAAAATGGGATGATCCTATTAATGATACACGTGAGATTGAACCGGTAATTACCTATAAAGAATTGATAAATGGTTTTATACAACACCAGGTATATCATGCCGGACAAATCTCCTTATTAACAAGGATTACACAGATTGGAAAATGATTTCACCGATAATCTGCGTAATCTTTTTTTAAAAAATCGGTGTAATCGCCGTATAAAATCGGTGTAATCACAATAATATGGCTGAGAAAAAAACTTTAGTATTAGGCGCAACTCCGAATGAAGGTCGTTACGCAAATCTTGCTGCTAATAGATTGGTACGGAACGGACACCCTATAGTTAACGTGGGGCTTAAAACAGGTGAAGTTGCCGGCGTTCCAATAGAAAAACCCGAAACAATTCATACCGATATTGATACCATAACATTGTATGTCGGCCCACAGCACCAGGAATCGTTATATGATTATATTTTAGAAACCCGTCCCCGCCGGATCATATTTAACCCCGGAACCGAAAATTCAGAACTTCGCCGGATGGCAAATGAAAAAGGTATTGAAACGGAATATGCCTGTACATTGGTATTATTGTCGATAGGGCAGTATTAGCCTCACCTAAATCCTCTCCAAGGGAGAGGACTTTATTAAAAGAAACCCAGAAAATTAAAAAGTCTCCCCTACAGGGGGAAATTTAGAGGGGGCTAACCGGTCACAAATTTCTTTTATAGAAGTACTTATCGGTTTAAATTCAATGCTGGTCGCTTTTTTAATTTTCGAATTATCATAATTGCGTGTCATCGAAGCGGCTTGTGCAGATATTTTATCTATAGCAGGGGCTTTACCTGTAATAGCAGCTATTAATGCTGCACCACGCCAGGCCAGACCCATCAACCATGCTTTTGCATAAATTGAAGGTGGTTTTATGCCAAAGCCTTCAGCTATTTCTGCTGTAAGTTGTTTATAACCGCGGTTTTCGGCACTAATAATATATCGTTCAGCGTGAAGATTGCTATTCATGAGGTAGATCATACATTTAGCAACATCTTCCACATCAACAAAGCCACAACTGCCGGAAGTATAAAATTTAAGCCCTTTACGAATGGTTTCAAATAATTGTCCGCTGCCTTCAGTGCCTGCATTAGGCCCAATAATTATTGAAGGATTAACAATAACAGCGTTTAAACCTTCAGCAATACCACGCCACACTTCCATTTCACTTTCCAGTTTTGATATAGCATAGCCGTCTGTTTCAGTCATCTGATCTAAATGATGGTTTTCTGTTATCAAATCTCCAGGTTTTGCCGATCCGATTGCGGCAACAGAACTTACATGAACCAGCCGTATGTGCATTTGCAAACACAGGTTAACAAGGTTAGCCGTACCTGTTACATTAACATTGATCATGGGTTTTTTGTCAGCCGCTTTTAATGAGACCCAAGCCGCACAATGGTAAACCTGTGTAACGCCTTGTAGTGCATCTTCAAGTGCATATATATCCATCATATCAGCATCAACCCAATCAATTTGTGTTTTTAGGTGTAAAAGTATGTCGGGAATTACCGAATTGGTACGCTTGGTACAACGAACATGTATACCTTGTTTTGTAAGCTGCAATGCAAGTTCTGCGCCTAAAAAACCGGTCGCTCCGGTAATTAATATCATAAATGATGTGCAAATATGTGGATGTGCAAATGTGCAGATTTTTTGTCTGAACCCCAATTTTCAATATTTCATGATTAATCTTGCTTCTTATATATCGCCTCTTGATTCGCTTTAATAATCAATCATATTCTATTTCTTATTTCATCAAAAAAAGGAGTACGTTTTTCCTGGACACATTTTGCCGCGTAAAGATATAATGCAGCGCTCCAGGTTTGCCAGTCAACCCCCATAACTTTACCATCCTGTGCTTTAATCCATTCATTAAACCCAAAATCAAGGTTTGGATCACGGGATATTTTTATGAGTTTGGTTAATTCCAATAGTTTTTGTTCGGCAAGCTTATACCGTTTGGCAGCAACCAGGGCAGCTACATAAAATCCGCAGATAAAAGGCCATATCCCACCATTATGATAATTACCAGGCATATTAAAATGTTCATACCGTTTATTCCAGTCATCATCACCAGGCAAAACAAATGGAAAAAAGTTGGGTGGTATTTCAACTGCGAGATCTCCTTTTTGTTGCATGATTGCGCACTTCTCTTCTACCCATGCAACAATTGCATCGGCCCGCGAAACAGAAGCTAATCCCGAAAGGATAGCCAGGCTATTACCTAACAAATCAAACCGGTCACTATAATATACCTTGTATGACCAAAAAGCATAATAAGGTTTACTTCTTACCGCAAGACCTTCGTGTACACGGTGAGGAATAAATCCGCCATCAATAGTAAACCGCTTCATTTCCTTACGCAGTTTAACTGCCCGATCATTTTGTCCAAGTAAAAGTAGGTAGCTATAAACCAGCGTATTAACATACAAGCCGTAGCCTAATACCCATTGTTCATCACGCCAGTCGCTTGTGGGTAGCTGGGCAATCATATAGCCGTCACTCGGGCTTTGGTATTCCATCCATGTTAATGATTTACAAACCGCTTCTTCCAAAAAATTCTGTTCGCCTGTTAATTTTCTGAATATGCCAACTCCAAGCAAAAATAAAGGAGTGGTATCGCTTGCTCCCCGGTCATCTTTATCATGCACCAAGGAGGGGATATGGCCATGTTTGCTTTGGTTTTTAGCTAATGTTTGTAATGTTTTTCTAATGCTTTCTATAAGCATTTTATCATCAGTTACCGCTATTCCAAAAATGGAAAGCATCAAATCGCGTGTGTAAGGCTCGGGATACCCCCAGCCGGCAGTGCGCGGAAGTCCTTGAAAGGGGCCCTGTGCATTGTGCAATAATACGTTGATCGCAGCCTTTTTAGCTGATTCGATCTCTTCCCAATTTACTGTTTGCATTCGGCTTCATAAATTTAAAATATGCCTAATCTCCGGTTTATTATTTCAACGAATTGTTTTGCCACTATCCTATAGTCAAAGTTTTCTGTCGCCCGTTTTCTGCCGGCTTTTCCCATTTGAATCCGCAGTAAAGGATGATTTATCAAATCCAATAAATAGTTGGCAATATCGTCCGTATTGGCACGATAATCTATTGTGCGGGGTATCTCAAAATCTATTTTATGATTTTCTTCAAAGCCGGATTCTTTGCCTAGCACCACATAATCAACAACTATTTTCTGCGCTACTTTTGCAAGATATGCCGTTTCACCATCTATCATCGTGTCAAGCATTCCCATCGCTTTTATGCCTACTACCGGTTTTTCACATGCACTAGCCTCCACTTGCGACATTCCAAACCCCTCCAGCCGTGAGGGAGATGCATATATATCGCATGCACCTATTAAATAAGGCATAAAATTGCGCGAAGTAATACTTGTTGCATAAATAACTTTCTTTTCAATACCTAATTGTACTGCCAGCTCCAGGTCGGCATGGTTTTGAAGATCGGTACGTTGTTGCGGCCAAACTTTGCAGACATATTTCCAATCAGGGACCTTGTCATTAATCATTGCCAGGGCTTGCATAACCTCCTGCGCGCCTTTTGAGGCTGCATCGCCGCCGATGGTTAATATCATTAACTCACCAGGTAATATGCCTAGCGATTCACGTACAGCTTTAATTTTAACATCTTCCCTATTAAAAGGAATAAACGCATCAGTATCACAACCAACAGGCAATACTTCAATATTGGCAGCGTTAATGCCGTCCCTTACATACATTTCTTTAACCCAATTGGAAGTTACAAGTATAAGGGGAAGATCATTAAGCACTTCCTGGTAATTAGCAATATAGCCATCGGCAACCAGCCAGGGAACAGGCTGTAAATCATATTTTTGAGGATGAAGAATTAGCTCCGGCGTATGTCCCCAATAGCCAATACCAACTACCACATCGGGTACAAGCCAGCGATAATACCATTCTTTTTCTTGTACTGATGAGGAGTTAACCGCATAAGCTTCTACACCCAATTCCAAAAGCCCTCTGTAAAGTAAGTCGCCCTGTGTTGCAAGTCCGCTTGGGGAAGGCGGATAATCATATAATAATAATACTTTCATAATAAATAAGTTCCGGTAACCAGCCATTGCTTAGCCTGGCCGGCATTAAAAAATTGCCAAAAAGCTTCTTCTTTTGGCGTAGTTTGTGCTTCCCAACTATCTTTTTCAAATCCGTAAACCGATGTAATGATGTTGTATTTCGATTCCCAAATATGATTCGGAAGCACATAATAGATTGGCGCATCTTCTATTATTATTGGATAATAAGCTCTATGATGGTCTTCGTAAGCAAATGCCCAGAGCTCGGTAGCAGCTAACTTGCCGGAATTCCAAAGATTAACAACAGCTTTTCCAATTTCTTCATGTCTGCGATGCCGGGTATATTCGCCGTAAATGCTATGGGTGATAACCAGGTCAAAATACCCCGTAGGTAAAAGTTGGAGAATCGAATCTTCAACCTCGGTTTCAGCAAAAGGGTTTTGTTCTGATCCGTCATCCAGGTCACCCATTATTCCAGCGGCTCCAAGAATTTTTAAAGCTTTTTGAAATTTTGGAGCGCGGTCAGGGTCGTTTTTTCTGCACAAACATATTATAAAACAGCGCCATGAAGGATTGTTCAAAATAGTACCGCCAGCCCATAAAGTCTCATCATCAGGATGAGCAACAATAATAATAACTGTTTTTATTTTTGGATCCATAATGAATTACTCATTTATTAAGAAATAAGTATTATAACCGTATGGTTCTTGAAATTAAGATAACCTGAATTTCTAAAAATAGTTTTATGGCTGTTGAGGTTCTTGTTTTAGAAATGCTTGAAGAATGGCATTTAAAAATTTAATTTAACTATCTGCGATCAAGATTGAAATGAATTGTATCCTTTTGATAAAACGATTGCAGGCTTAATATGTTAACATTATCTTAATAATTTTTTATGAAAACGTTAGTTGAAATATTTGGTGAGGGAAAGGATTTAAACATTTTGCAAATGAGCAGCCGGGCAATAGTGATTTTTTTAATTGCCCTGGTATTAATAAGAATATCGGGAAGACGCTCTTTTGGCATACGTACCCCATTAGATAATATTATTGTTATATCGCTCGGCGCTATATTAAGCCGTGCAATAGTTGGCGTATCACCTTTTTTGCCTGTTGTTATTGCCTGCTTTACTATAGTGATTTTGCACCGTTTTTTAGGCTGGTTAATTTCGCGTAGTGAAAGGTTTAGCGAAATACTTGAAGGAAATAAAATACTTCTTTTTAATGATGGACATTTTAACAGGGATAAAATTCATAGGGCCTTGTTATGTGAAGAAGAAATTATGCAGGGGGTCAGGAAGTCTGCATTGACTGATGACCTTGATAAAATTGATAAGATATATATTGAACGCAACGGAGAGATCAGCGCTATTAAAAAAAGTCTTTAGTTCTAAGTCGCGAGTCCTTAGTAAGACTCTGTTTCTTAACTTTATTTGGGAATGTGTTTCTTCTTGTTAAGAAACTTTTAAGCCCTGCAGCAGTTCTTTTTCTTCTATGCCCTTTTGCTGAATGAGCACCTTAAACCGGGTTCCCATATCCATCAAAAGTTTACGGGTAAGCATAATTTCTTTCATAGCAAGTTGTGCTATATTCCCGGTATTTTCGGCAGTTTTTCTTAAATAATCTTTAAACCCAAGGGCGAGCAGAAACTCTGCCTGGCTGGTTAACCCGCAAAGAGTCAGTCCGTTTTTCAGCCCCCAATGGCATAAAGAAGAAAAGTTAACATGAGATGTTATATCCTGTTCACCTATATTTTGATAAGGTTGGTCGGTAATCTGATGCTGATGATAGCATAGCAAAGTACCATAACTCCGGCAAGACTTGTACATTGCTTCTGTTGTATGGCCGTAATCTATTGTCATCACATATCCTTTTTTTAGTGATGAGGAAATAGCTTTGATCCAATCTATTGCATCCAGGTTTATCTCAGTTCGGAATCCTTTTGGTAAAAGGATATTCAGTTCGTACAGGTAATCTTTAAGCGCCTTATCAGCAGGCATTAGCAATTCTGCAAAACCATTATGATAATCTACAAAAACCTCCATTAGTTCATCTTCCATCACCACCTGGTAAACCGGAAAATTATCTACCAATTCATTAGATAAAATACAACCGGTTATGCTATTAAGATCATGAATGGAATCGTACCAGCTTACTTTTTCATTTAAATGTGTCTTTTCTTTTTCGCACATAACTAGACTTTTTTCAATAATAGCATAATGAAGCTTGTCATAAAAAACCGGATTTCCTTTCAGATAATCCAATATATCATGACAAAGAGCTCCTGTGCCAGCCCCGAACTCAACTATAGTAAATTCTTTTTCACCGGTTAAGCGCCACATTTCTTCCAACTGTTTTCCTATCATTGCACCAAACACTTCGGTAAGATTGGAACTGGTATAAAAGTCACCATTGCAGCCTATTATATCTTGTTTAGAGGTATAGTAACCCAATCCCGGATAATAAAGGGCCATTTCCATAAAATCCCGGAAGGAAATAGGTCCTTCAAAGTTGATCCGCTGTTTGATGATTTCCGAAAGCTCCATAAAAATTAAAAGTTGAAATGATTACAAGCAACGGCCACGATTACTTTATATACAAATTGGTATTATTATTGTTTAACTATATAATATCAAATATTAATTAAATAAGATTGAAAGACTTTAAACAATCTAAATATGACAACGACACATTCACACGAAAAGAAAGCCAAAACTTCGAAGAAGAAATGGTCGGCAGAGGTAACAGAACACAGCGACGCGCTTGATTTACAAAACAATATATTTGAATCAAAAGACCCTAAAGAAATAGCGGAATCCTTAAAAAAATCTGCAGAGAAAAGCAAACGCAAAAAATCTTCTCCATATCGTTCTGCTATGTCTATGCTTACTTTTTACATAAATCGCGCAGGTAAAAATTTGGAGGGTTCCCAAAAAGACATACTCGAAAAAGCGAAGGATGAGTTAAGAAAAGCATTTGGAAGGTAATGGGCCAAACTCGTTTAGGTCGCGTTTAAAACAAAAGAAGCCGCCTCTTTGGAGACAGCTTCAAACTTATTGGTTTACAAGAATTATATTAATTATTCGGCTTAACAGTGTTTGCAATTAATGTAACCGCTGTTTGTGCAAATAATCTGCCGGTAACCTTAGCATTGGTATTTAGGGAGATAAGTGTTTTACTCAGAATAATTCCGCTAAAATTAACAGTTGTTCCGAGGGTCGCTTTTCCGGATACTACCCAGAAGACGTTTTTGGCTAATGCACCGCCTGTCAAATGAATAATAGCACCATTATTTACGGTAAGATTTTGTGCGATCTGGAAAACCCATACATCATCTGCCTGGCCGTTTAATGTAACCCCGGTATTTGTTATTAAAACTCCTGTGCTCCATTTATACAGGCCAGGAGGTAAAGTCTGGCCACTGATATCTCCCGCATATTTTCCAACAATAGGGGCGGGAAATGTGCGGCCATTTGCTGAGGTAAATGCGGTTTTCATATCGCTTATGGCTGTAGTCATTTTAGACGGAGTAGGAGGCGCATAATTAGCTGCGTAAACTTTTCCAATTACAATAGGAGTATGGGAAAATTGGTTACTGGCATCATTTATTAATCCAAATCCGGTGATCGCGGTCGATGCTATGGGACTTACTCCTATATCTCCGATAATTGAAGTAACACCAGTAGTTGAAATTCCGGTTTCCGTTAAAATTGTAAAATTTCCTGCTGTTCCAAGGTTTACAGGCGGCGGATCAACATCAATGGTTGTTGCTGCAAAGCTTGACGTTATTGAAGATTTGGGTAAAGTGCTGCTTGAGTTATCTTTCTGACATCCAAACGTAAATACGGATAGCAATAACGGTAAAAACCAAATGGCATTGAATAGTTTAGAATTGCCCTGGCATTGACGCACTTCGGCACTTTTAATAAAATGAATTTTTTTTCTCATGATTAGTTATTTTTTAACAATAGATAAGAGTTTTATCTTCGTGATCCTTTATTTGATAGGAATTCAGGGAAATGCGACCTGCCCTGAGCTTGCAAAGCAAGTGCCTACATTAAATGCGTTTTCTTTCTTTTGAATATAGCCCTATAACTTCTATAGCCTTTTTATCTCATTATAGCTTGTACGCCTCTGTAAGGCAGGTTTTAAACAATTGAATAAGACTAAAATAAAAATCAATCCATAACCAATTGAAAAAGTGTTAATTACTTGTCTTGATACGTTATGATTAGTTTATGGGAATATATTGTAGTTAATCAACTAATAAACGGTGAGTAAATATTATAGTAAAGCACTTAAACAAGACGGCCATACCGTTTCTGAGGTCTAATGTTTAAACTTTTTTATGTAAATAGTGCAGGCAAAAATTTCAGAAATCTCAAAGCGACCTGTTTGAACAGGAAAAAGATGAATGTAATAAGATGTTTGGCGGAAAAGCAGTGATAAAAAAGAGGCCGCCTCATAATTGATAGGAGACGGCCTTCAGAATGTTTAGGATTAAATGCTATTAAAAATTAAATGCAAGTTTGGTAAATATTCTCATACCATTGAAACCCATTTGAACCGCCTCAAACGGACCGCCTGACTCGCTGTCGCCAAAGGAACTGCTGCCACTGGTTGGACTTACTGAGCCTTTTACCAAATTAGTATCAGGATGTACATTGAAGAGGTTATCTATTCCGGCTGTCCACGATACAGTTTTGTTGATTTTAAGAGATATGTACACATCTGTAGTTACTTTCGGTTTAAAGTCGAAAATTTCAGGCACTTTTGCGCCACTATTGTCCAGCGTTACATAAGGGAAAAATGGATCAGGCGCGTTGGCAGGTGCACTTGTTTCACCAAAACCCAGTTCTTTTACATCCCCAAAATAAGTAAGGTGGGTACCGATAGAGAACTTGTTTACGCCATATTCCAAATTAAGTGTAAACTTCGCTTTTGGAGCGCTTGCTTTCAGGAAATACTGTTCTCTGTCAGAAAAGAAAGTGGCACTATCAGAAGCTGAATGTTTGAAAGTAGAAGGAATATTGATTTTATCAATTGTTAAATCTTGTATATTACCGGCCAGCAATGCTGAAAAATGACTTTTCTCCCAACGTTTTTTATAATCCACAACAATATCAATACCCCTGTTAGTGGTATTAACTGCGTTTGCAAAAAACTGTGCATCGCCAATCCCCTGGCTGGTTAATATATTATTTAAAGGAACACCCAGGGTCGGATCACCGGTTGCATATAACCCGGATATAACTATCCTGTTTTTAACTAATATCTCATAACCGTCTACAGTAACTGTTATATTTTTTATAGGTTGCCATGCAAATCCTACACTGTAATTAACGGAAGTTTCCTGTGTTAATTTAGGTATGCCTGCTGTTTTAGCAACGTCAGAATAGTTAGGAACAAGCTTGGTATATACCAGGTTACCGCCAATTATAGTAGTGTTTGTATTGCTGAAGTTAAGCTGTTGGAGGGACGGAGCTCTGAAACCCGTGCTTACCGAACCTCGCAGGTTAAAATTATCAGTAAGCTTATAACGTGTTGCAAACTTAAATGTACTTACACCGCCAAAATCAGAGTAATTTTCTACACGGGCAGCTCCATCTATGAGCCATGCTTTGGTTACGTCTAAAGCAGCTTCTGCATAAGCAGCTTCGTTAGTTCTGTCCACTTTCGATGCATCACCTACCACCGATGCAGTAGTCGGCTGATAGCCTGGATAGCCTTCAGATCCGGACGCTTTTGGCGTACCATCAGGTAATGTAGCCCCGCCCGCCACATATGAGTTAAGTTCGCCGGCATAAAGCTTATACCGTTCATACCTGAATTCAGCACCGAAAGAAAGCTGTAACCCCTGGGCAACTTTGCTGAAACGTTTTGTTATATCGGCATTAGCAGTATTTTGTAAAAAGTTAAAACCACCATCGTCAAAACGGGTTTGAATTGGCTGGCCCGGAATATAAGGTAATGAGGCATTAAAAGTTTTCTCGCCCCAATAATGGAAATCGTTTCTGCCCAGGTTATTGCTTAAATCCCAATCCCAATTACTCTTTGTTGTTCCTTTGAATCCTAAAGCCGCAGATATATCTGTCATGTAAACATCTTCCTGCGGATTGTAGTATACATTATTAGGCCCTATTGAACCATCAGGATAATCAAGCACCTTCATAATACCAGGCACAAATATTAAGTTGCCATTTGCATCTGTCGGAAACTTTGTTGGATTGGCCCTTAGACCATTATCGTAATTCCAACTCCTGGTATAAGCATAAACATTGGAGTGTTTGTAATTATATCCGCCAAAAGAATAAAAGGTAGTATTTGTACCACCTAAAGGGATCTCCATGTTGTACATACCACCACCTGATTCAACAGACCCATCGCCAAAAGCTCTTCGCTCACGGGCAACAGGCTGTGCATTTGGGTTGGTTTGCCAGTTTGTATCTGGGTAAGCCCTAAAGGTTTTACCCTGGTTTTCATAATTAGCGCCTATATTAATAAAACCACCATTTTTACCGATTGGCAACCCATAGTTTGCGCCCAGTGTAAATGTTTGTCCATCGAATTTTTTGCCGGTATAATAAGCGGCAGGATCAACATTATTCAACGTATTATATTTTTGATCGTTATAACCGCTAAACCCACCAATAATGTTCAGGTGATTTACATCTTTTTTCAAGACGATGTTGATAACACCTGCAATCGCATCAGAACCGTATTGTGCAGAAGCGCCGTCACGTAATATTTCCACATGGTCAATAGCAGCTTCGGGTATAGCATTTAAGTCGGTACCACTATTGCCGCGGCCACGGGTTCCTACTTCATTAACAAATGCCGATAAGTGACGGCGTTTACCGTTGACAAGCACTAATGTTTGGTCAAAGCCAAGCCCGCGCAAACTTGCAAAGTCAATAGCATCCGATCCATCGCCGCCACTTTGCTTATTGTAGTTGAATGAGGGTACATTTTGATTCAACTGGCTCATCAGGTCAGGTTTTGCCGTACTAGTATTCATGGTGTTAATATTGATCACATCTACCGGTACCGGCGACTCAATTTTGGTACGGCCACCACCACGGTTACCCGTTACCACTACTTCGTTTAAAGAACTTAGCGAAACAGTCAGATCTACGTTCAATACTTTGTTTTCGCCTTCGGCAAGCTCAACGGTTATGGTTTTGCTCTCAAAGCCGATGTCTGAATAAGTTACCTTGTAAGTACCCGGTTTTAAAGAAAGACTGTAATTGCCAGAACTGTCGGTAGCTGTTCCTGCTCCGGAAGGCAGGGCCCGTACACTGCCGCCCTGCAGGGGTTTGCCAGCGCTTGTTACCGTACCTGTTAGCTTTTGTGAAAAAGCGTTAGAGCACAATAAAAAACACATCATTAAGGAAAATAAATGTATAAGTACACGCATGTTTTTTTAGTTTAGTATATAATTTATGTTAATTAATCACTAAGTTAAAAAAATAACTTGTTTTTTAAAAAAATTTCGTATTTTTTATTAATAAAAAATATCAGATTCTCAATAGATGTCGTTTTTAATGTAAATTTTAGTGATTTTATTTTATTATTTTAATTATATTATAATAAAAGGATATAAATTCACTACTTTAAATTATATTTCCTTTCTAAAATTCGCGACTCATAAAAAGCTGTAAACAGATATTGAAATTTTCAAATAAAACCTAAATAACGCTCGATTTTTTTGAACGTTTATTGTTATAAGCGGCTATAAGGAATAGCAAATTCTTGAAAATGGCTATAATTTCTGCGCATTTAACTAATTATACTCTCCAAAAAATCATTTTAGATAAAAAATCTCGCAATTCAAAAGTCACATTAATTAATGTTTAGAATGATGCGGTTATAAGTAAAATCAAAATGCTTTTAAAATGAACAAAATGTCCTTTTCGTACGTATATTCCACAGCCAAACTTGTTAAGCCTACAAATGGACTTGATTTAATTAAATCAACACTTAATTTTTAACAGTTGTTATACAGTAAATTACAAAAAGCCGTTTAAGGATATTATCAACAGATTAAAGTAAAGCATGAAAAAAACATACCCAAATAATTACCTGATTTTCGTAGCCTTGTTATTTATAGTGATGCTGATTTCCGCTTGTAAAAAGGATAATCACACACCTGGCCCATCTGCGCCAACCAGTCTTGCAACACTTGGATTATACGAATTAGACAGCAGTATTTATAAAAGGGTATTTATAATGGTTACAAAAGTTGGAACGCAAACGGTTAACTATCCTTTAGTGTTTGATACCGGCTCAGCAGGCATGACAATTGACGCTACGGGGATTTTGCCGGCATCCATGATCAGTAACGCCGGCATCCAGGTAGCCGGTGATTCAGTAACGGTAAATGGTATTACCATTACCCCTCAGCAAGCCGTAATAGCCTTTGGTAATAATCAAAGTGGAACACAGGAGTATGGGAACCTTGCATATACTACAGTTACCGTTGGTAACCAAAACGGAAATATAACAACCACCCGTATACCTATATTTTTATATTATAAAGTTGTTGACTTAGCAACAGGCCAAAAACAGGCCGCGCACTCAAACGATATATTTGGGGTTGGGCCCGGAGTAAGTTATGCTAATAATGCAATAGGAAGCCCTTTGAGCTATTTTGCCCCTAAAAATGGAGCAATAAGTGGCTATAAACTGGCGATGCTTAATAAGGCTGCTTTCAGTATTAGCGGAACCTATGTATCCGATCTGCTTACTATAGGATTGGTCCCGAATGACTTATCCTCCTCTTCTGGTTTTATTATGCACCCGCTTACTTATTTTTCACAGGGGGGATATTCACCTGATATTCCATCAACGATAAGCTATAACGGGCAAAGTTTTTCGGCTACCGTATTATTTGACACAGGGACACCTGCTATTAATCTTCTAGAGAATAGTGCAGCTCCTAATAACATCAGTACGCTGCCTGATAACACTCCGATAACTTTAACCACAAACGGTGGGTTTACTTATCAATACACTACCAGCAGCACTGATAATGTAACCCAGGTTGCCAAGCCATCTTTTACAGGTGACCCAAGAACTATTTTCAGTATTAATTTTTTCACTGATAATGAATTTTTAATGGATTACAAAAACCACCAGATTGGCTTGAAGAATAATTAGTTTAGGCCTTACCTAAGTCTGAAGTCTGGTTACTTTACTTAAGACTAAATTGACTTAAGTCTTAAAGGTAGCCATCGGGAATAAGTAATGTTTCTTTTACATATTTCCGTTGGCATATTATCTGACCGCATTTTGAAGCCGTCCCGCTTCAATAATGTAAACATTTTGCCTGAATGAATTTGCTATACCATATATAGCATTAATCAGTTTTAAATTCTCACCCTTTGCTGTTTGAATGCATGATAATTTATCAAAAGCAAGATATAAATTTTGCTTGTCGCGGATAATTGTACTCAATTTTTAATGTATACGGCCATTTTTTCCGTTAAATTAATATTAAATTTTCATTTCGTTTTTGTTGGATTTGTAAAGGGAAATTTACTCAATATTAAGCTACGGTTATGAATCAATTAAGTATAGGATTTCTGCCAAAAAATCCAGAATTCCTCCAAAATTGGACGGGTTTTTTGATTCACAACCGTACTTTCTATGAATTTTAAACTTTACTTAATAGCTTTTTTTATATTCCTTGGCACTGTTGCAATAGCCCAAACGTCATCAATAAAAGGGGTGATAACAGATTCAAAAACCGGCGAAAAGCTTGTTGGAGCAAACGTTCATTTTGCAGGGACGGAACTTGGCTCATCAACTGATGCAAATGGTGCATACACTGTTACAAACATTAAACCAGGCAGTTACAAAATTAATGTAAAGTATATTGGCTATACCTTATATGAGAAACAAATAACCCTTGCACCAAACCAGGAACTAACCTTAAATATTTCTATTGTTTCAAGTTCGGAGCTTTTACAAAATGTTGATGTTGTTGGCCGGCTTGCTTCAGAAACGGAAGCTGCCTCAAGGTCAAATGAAAAAAACTCCAATAATATAAAAAACGTTGTCAGCGCGCAGGCCATTGCCAAATCACCTGATATAAATGCGGCCAATGTATTACAGCGAGTTTCAGGTGTTACCATTCAACGTAACGCAGGCGGAGATGATGCTTTTGCAATTATAAGGGGACTGGAACCACGCTATAATAACACTTTAATAAACGGGATACAGATAGCTAGCCCTGATAACAAGACCAGATTGGTGTCCTTAAGTGTAGTACCATCAGATTTGTTAGCCAGGATTGAAGTTGACAAAACATTAACCCCGGAAATGGAAGCCGACGCTATTGGAGGAACGGTAAACATGGTTTTTAAAGACGCTCCCGAGAAAAGAGAAATTTCTGCAACCAGCTCTATTGGATATGAGCAGCTTTTTATTGACAGAAAATTTGTTGATTTCTCAAAGGCTAATATAAATAAATACAGCCCTTCTGAAATGAATGGGCCAACTTATGCAGCCCAGCCGGGGGATTTTACCAGGTCGAACCTTGACTTTAAAAATATCCAGGCCCCGCCTTCAGAGACCTTTACAGTAAGTTATGGTGAAAGATTTTTAAAAGGTAAACTTGGTTTTATAATAGGCAACAGCTATCAAAATAATTACTTCGGTTCAAACACTGAAGGTAATATTGGAAACGCTGATCCTAATGATCCGGATAAACGGCCGGTTATAAATGATATTTATAACCGCGCCATATCTAGCAGGCAAATCCTGAATAACCTGATCACTCATTTTGACTATAAGATAAATGACAGAAATAAGATCATGTTGGACAACGTTTTCCTGTATTCGCGCATTGAAGAGGCTTTATTCAACGCGGATACATCTATTAGGGGAGGTAATGGCGGCAGGACCGTTCCCGGCACCGGGCCGGTATCTATTACCAGGCAATCTACAACCACTAACCAATACATTGAAAATTTGAAGTTATCGGGTAACCACGTGTTGGGTGAACATTGGCTGTTTGACTGGTACGGTGCATTCTCTGATGCTTTTGTAAGGACTCCTGACCAAGCGGCGATCAATTCCAATATAGCAATTTCTTACGCTCCTGCTACCGGTTTTACAAAAACTCCGGAATATTTTGATAACATTAATCGTACATGGTCACATAATAACGATAAGGATATTGATGGTGCCGGAAATGTTACGTACAAAACAAAGGTAAAAAATGCACTCATCGAAATAAAAGCCGGTGGTTTATACCGCCATAAAACCAGGTATAATTACGAGGATTTATATATATTACGACCTGATGCAACCACAGCCGGTGGTAAATCTATTTTTACCGATGTTTATTCAGCACAATGGAATGTTTATAACATCTACGGAGCAGGTACATATAACGTAAATAATTACACCGCTTTTGAGAATGTTACCGCTTATTATGGCCAGTTTAAAGTTGCATTGCCAAGATTAGAAATTTTTGGAGGGGTAAGAAGCGAAACTACCTCGCAGAATATCCATGTAATACAAGATAGTACAAACGCCAATGAGATAACCAAAAACTACACCGACATATTGCCCAGTATCAGTTTTAAATATAAGTTAAGCGAAATAACTAATTTGAGGTTGAGTTACAACGCATCAATAGCCCGGCCTTCTTATTTTGAACTGGTTCCTACCAGCCCCCCTAATTCTAACGGGGTAACAAGACTGGGTAACCCCGGTTTAAAACACACAACTGCAAATAATTATGATTTAAGGTACGAGCTTTTTCCAAAAGCAGATGAGCAGATTTTTATTGGTACCTATTATAAGCAATTAACTAATCCTATTGAATATGCATACGTTAATAATAGCAGTGTAATTCAACCAGTCAACGCTATTAGTGCAAAAGTAGCAGGGATTGAAGTGGCTTTTACAAAGTTTATTGGTGATTTTGGACTTAGTGGTAACTACGCATATAATTATTCAGATGTATCAAGGATGAAAATTGACAGACTCAATCCACAGGCAAGGGTGCTTGAAAATGGAATGTTAACAGGTGCTTCTGTACACGATCTTAATGTGTCTTTTTTATATAGAAACAAAGCCGCAAAAATTAATGCACAAGTAGCTTTTCAATATTTAGGCAAAACATTGGTTGGTATTTATCCTGATAATGGAGACAATTATATACAACAACCGATGTCTGTCCTGGCATTTTCCGCTGATAAAGGTATAAGTAAACACTTTACCATATTCACCAAAATGAATAACCTTTTAAATACACATACAACAGTTGTATTGCACAACTTCCAAAACGGCAATGAAATAACCAAGGCAACCTACCTTGTGGGTATGCGCTACAATTATTAAAAACAAAAATTAAAATTTATCAAAATGAAAACAAAACAAACCTCATTCTGGATAGCCGCTATTGCTTTAGTGGCTACAATGGCTTCCTGCTCAAAGAAGGATACCACAGGCGTTATAAAGCCGGTGTTGCCACCTTCACATCCGATTACAGCAGGCAATATTAGCGGTTTCGTAAAAGGAACACTGTTAACGGGTTCAACTTATACCGTTACAGCAGATATAAATGTTAAACCAGGTGACACGTTATTGGCTCAACCAGGCGCTAATATCGTTGTAACAAACAACTCCCAATTTAAAATACAGGGGGTATTTCAGTCTTTGGGAACACAAGCAAACCCAGTAACCTTTGATTCGGATTCCCACAAACCAGGCTCATGGGGTGGTTTTGCCTGTGATAGCGCTCAGGCGGTAACTGTTAAATGGACTAAAGTATTTAATACCGGCGGACCAGATAATACAGGTGGAGCAAGAAGAAGTTTTGTTATAAGCAAGCCTATAAATGTTGATATAGAAGACAGCTGGTTTGAGAATGGCCAGGATGATGGTATAAGCTTATTTGGCGGTGCAAAAATCACCATTTTAAGAAACACTATTCAATCTGAAGGTAGTACCGATGGTGAGGCAATTAATATTAAGACCGGTGCAACAGGTACCGTTGCCTATAACGTGATATTTAGCCAGGCAGGTTCAGGCATAAAGTTAGAAACCGCTACTGTTGTGTCAACCGCGCTAACCAATGTTGACGTATATAACAACACATTGGTTTCGAACGGATGGAGAAGAGGTGCTGCTGAACCAGGCCGAGGAGTTTCTGCAGGTGTAAGTGCAAAAGGTAACATATATAACAATATCATTGTAAACTGCTACCATGGCTTAGAAATATTTACTGATGACGGTGCCGGAAATGTTAAGTACGGATACAATTTATTTTATTCAACCGCGGATACTTTTGTAGATAATACACCGTTAACAGCAGCCATTCCTGGGCCAGCCATTACAGTTAATTTAAGAGCCGGTTATTATCCTGCCGGTTCAATTGGTGTTCCGCAATCAACAGATATTATTTCTACAGCTGTTGGAAACGCTGACCCACTGTTTGTAAGCTTTGACGGTTCGTTTTTGAATGCTAATGGGGCTCCTAACAACGACGATTTTCATTTAAAAGCTGGTTCACCAGCAATAGGACATGGAAACCCTGCTTATAATGCAGATATGGGTGCTTACACCAGCGATGGTAAAGGCAACAAACACTAAAATTTAGTAACACAAAGAACATGATAAGCAGGGTAGCACTAATGTTACCCTGCTTATTTATTTATATATTAATAATTAACTTTATATAGTTTTATTGGTAAAGCACCATTAGTACTTTCGCTTTATCTATTACTCTGTTGTTAAAAAACATCGTCATGAAAAAAAGCAACTCATTTTATTACGTCGGCATCATTGCATTGTTTGCCGTTTTATTTACAGGCTGCCATACAGCAACCAGTAAAAAGAATATTTCAGAAAATGAGCAAGTTAATATGCATAGTACTTATGATGATAGCACGCTTGCAAATAACATATTACCGGTTTTAATGCCATACAACCGGTTAATTGACCCTGCCGGGAAAGTAATTTCATTTGGCGATCCGGGAGACGAAAATCATAGCATGGATGTTAAACTAATCCCTGGCACCCCCTTATTAGCTGTAGAAGACCGCTATGGAATTGCACTCATAGATACTCAAAAGAAGGTTGTTGTTAACAGATGGGCCTATAATGATGACCAAAAGTTTAAAGGGCTGATGAGTACTTACTCAGGCCTTAAAGTTTTAGTGACAAATAATGAAACACAGATTTTTTGGAGCGCTGCAGTTAGTAAAAGCCGCAATTCCAATTCTGTAGTTTTACAGGCTGTTTGGGATGGAAAAAAAATAGCTATTAAAAACAGTTTTAATTTTAACCCCAAAAGCCCTTCACCTTTGGCCCTGCCAAATGACCTGGCTATAAATAATGAAAACGGAGTTAATTATTTGTATGTAGTTTTAAATGGCAATGATGAGCTGGTTAAAATAAACCTGAATGATAACTCAACAGTTTGGACAAAACAAACCGGAGTTGCTCCATATGGTATCACTATAGCACAAAATAAAATTTTTGTAAGTAACTGGGCCGGACCACAACCAACCGATACCTTAAATAAGGAAACTGCTGGTGTACCTTATGGCAAAACGTATATTGATCCTAAAACCGGCGCAACATCACAGGGAACTGTTTCTGTTTTTGAACCCAGTACAGGAAAAGTAATTAAGGAAATTTCGGTTGGATTACATCCAAATGCAGTGATCAGCAGCCCTGACGAAAAATATGTTTATGTTGCAAATGGTAACAGCGATTACATTTCTGTAATCAATACTGCTAACCTTCAAAATGGAGATATTATACCGGTTAAATTAATTGAGGGTAAAAAAAGCTTTATAGGCGATACACCAAATGCGCTTGCAATTAATGCAGACGGGACAATATTATATGTAGCGAACGGTATGGATAATGCTGTAGCAGTTATAAAACTGGGCGTAAATGCTTCCGCTAAAGGAGCAGGAAAAAATGAAATAATAGGTTTTATTCCTACCGAAGCCTATCCCGGCGGGCTTGCAATTGATAAGAATAATCTATTTGTTACCAATCTTGAAGGTGAGGGAGCCCGTGTAAGTAGTCTTGAGGTATTTCCAAAAGGCACAAAATCTGATGATTTGCCTTCGTTTAATGCTTACAACTCTCATCATCAAAAAGCAACGGTATCCATTATCCCACTACCAGGTACTGCTTTGTTAAATCAATATACAAAGCGTGTAATGGACCTCAATTTTACTTTCAGGGAAGCAATAGCGCAATTGCTTCCACGTAAAAATGTTGCTCCCCGGCCTATGCCCGAACGTATTGGTGAGCCTTCGGTATTTAATCATGTATTGTACATTATAAAGGAAAACCGCACTTACGACCAGGTTTTGGGCGATATGCCCGAAGGTAATGGTGCAAGCCAATTGTGCATATATGGTGATAGCATTACGCCAAACCAGCACAAACTGGCCAAAGATTTTTTATTACTGGATAACTATTATGCTTCAGGAAAATGTTCTGCAGAAGGCCATCAATGGACTGACGCCGGAATGGTAACTGATTATGTTGAAAAAATGGTTAGGGCATGGTTCCGCAGTTATCCGCATGTACAGGAAGATGCTTTAGTTTATGACAAAAATGGGTTCATTTGGAATAATGCTGCCGACCATGGAAAAACAGTAAGAATTTATGGAGAAGCATCCACTCCGAATTATGATGACAAAATAAGCTGGACGGATACTTACAATATGTATAAAGCGGGTAAAAAACTTGAGTTTTATAATACCAGCACCATATCGCGGGTAAGGCCCATGCTTTCTCAAAATTATCCAGCCTCTGATGAACTTAAAATTACAGATCAATTGCGGGCATCAGCATTTATTGGTGAACTAAAAGATTATGAAAACAAGCCTGGCGACCAGTTGCCCCAATTAATGGTTATGGCCCTTTCAGCAGATCATACCCAGGGTATCCGTCCTGGTTTACCTGTTCCAAAGGCAATGGTAGCTGATAATGACCTTGCACTTGGGCGTATAGTAGAGGCTGTTTCAAAAAGCCGCTTTTGGAAAAACACGGTGATTTTTGTTACCGAAGATGATTCGCAGGCAGGCTGGGACCATGTTTCCGCTTATCGCACAACCGGTTTTATTATAAGCCCCTATAATCGGTTAAGAAAAACGATATCTACAAATTATAATCAAACAAGTTTACTCCGTTCAATTGAGCAAATTTTAGGTATCCCTCCTATGAACATTATGGATGCTACAGCATTGCCTATGTTTAATTGTTTCAGCGAAAAGCCAACAGATTATACTTATCAGCACCTGGAGAATCGTATCCCTCTTGATAATATCACACCCAAATTATCATCACTTAAGGGAGCTGCCTTACATTACGCGAAAATTTCATTGCGCCCGGAATTTGATCATATTGATGGAGGTAACGATGATTTAATGAATAGGATACTTTGGTTTGCGGCAAAAGGAAATAAGGATTACCCTGCTAAATTAGCGGGGAAAGATTCGGATGATAAATAATAGTGATCAATATATAAAGAAGCTATCTCAAAAGTCGGATAATAGAATTATGAACCAAATATTTGGAAGATAAAACTTGGTGCCCTTTGTGAAACTCTTAGTGCCCTCTATGTTAAAAAATTACCACTAAGGACACCAAGCAGTCACTAAGAACACAAAGACCTAATATTATTTTAAACACATTTTCAATTATAGCCTTTTGGGATAGCCTCATTTAGCTTGCACCGCGTAGATCTTCAAACCCAATATACCTGCCATTATAAGCAACATAAAAAATATCTCGACAAATGAAATATTTTGTTTGAAAAATATCAGTTCGGCTATTTTTATAAATATTAGTGTGGTTGCGGTCCAAACGGCAAACGATATGGCAGTAGGTAGTTGTTTGATGGCCAAAGAGAATAAATAAATATTAGCTAAACCAAATAAAATGTAACCTATAAACGGGATCAAGACAGGTAAGCCGCCCTGCCATCTGTAAAAATTTATAAACCGTAATGTTTTAAGATCACTAAATTTCATGAACTTTAAACAAAAGGTCCATGCGGTTTCACAAGTTGCTGCTAATATTAAATATAACCAGGCCAATACAATGATAAATTAACGGTCGCAAGATATTAAATTTTCACTAGTATTATTTGTTTTTATAGCAGTGAAGCTATCGTAAACTATTGTTTCATCAGTATTATTTGTTTTTTAATGGCAATGAAGCTATCGTAAACCATTGTTTATTTTTAGTTATAGTTTTTTACAATGGTTTTCATTGGTATTATTTGTTTTTTTAAAGCAATGAAGCTATCGTAAACTATTGTTTATTTTTAGTTGTAGTTTACGATGGTTTCATCAGCATCAGCAACTATTAATTCGGTGGATAAAGTGTCTTTGGGTTGTATGTTAACTTTAGATTCGTTTTTTTTAAATTTAAATAGCTTTGCTGCTCCCTGGATTAGATTTGGCCTCAAGTTATAGTAATGTTTAAACCATTTGTATTTTAACAGGTTCTTTTCATCAAAGCGTTTTACTGAAAATGCATGTTGCAAAAAGTAATCTTTAGGATAATCATAATATAAACCCCAGTTTTCGGGGTGATCGCCTGGTTTATGTCCCGGATCATATATTGTTCCGAAAAGATAATCCCACATAGAAAACTTAGTGGAGAAATTAGCATGGAACACTTCCTTATAATTAGCATGATGCCATAAATGCAGCTCGGGCGAGTTAAAAAAGTATTTGAACTTGCCTAATTTAACATTAATGTTGGCATGGATAAATATCCCAAACATAGCATCAAGCATTGCTTTTATTGGCACCACCGGTGAATCGGGCCCCAGCAAAATAATAATTGGGGCAAATTCAATAGTTTGGTTTATAATAATTTCTAAGGCATGGGATCGTGAGCCTGCTAAAAAATCGACCTCCTTACCGGAGTGATGAGCCTCATGAGTACGCCAGAAAAGTTTACTGCTATGTTGAAACCGATGAAACAGGTAGATATATAGATCGTGAGTAAAAACAAAAAATAATACCTGTTCCGTTAATGACAAACTTTGGAAAAACTTTACACCATTCCAGGCATAGTGATGCTGAACGGGTGCAATTATATAATTAAAAATGAGTATCTTAAGAAAATAGCTTTGGATTAGCGTATACCAAACTAAATCTATCCAAAATCCTTCCCTGAAAAATGGGAGACCCTTACGATACGGTGCAATGCGCTCCCAGGCTATCATAAAAGCTATCCAGGCAAATAAAATAATGGTCGTTGTTTCAACTAATGTCATTTTTTTAAGTCTTAAGTTTGAAGCCGAAAGCCATACTTGTCATTGCGAGGTACGAAGCAATCGCGAACTATGCACTGTGGTAATTCAAAACGACGTTATTGCTTCGCTCCTACCATGACTGTTTGATTTGAACCCAAAAAGGGTGTCAGCATGACAACGCTCTTTTGTCATTTCTCCTTCAGAATTTTCTAATTTTACCACTCGCAACGACAAAGTTTTTAATCTGTCATCTCCTTCAGAAATCCACAAATTTTTAATCTCTAAAATAACTCATTTTTTAAGTCTTTAGTCTTAAGCTCGAAGTTCAAAGCAGTCATTTTCCTGTAATATAACTGGTTGAAACCAATAGGCTTTATTCTTTAGACTTTAGACTTCTTTGTTTTATCTTCTTTATATTCTTCGCTGATATTAACCCTTAAACGTTTCATAGGGCCAAGTTCAGATTCATAAACCCTTTTAATTCCATCGCCGGTTGCTGTTTCTACATCACGAATATCGCGAACAAGTCGTTGAAATCCTTGCGGCTCTACCGATGCGGCATGATCGGAACCCCACATAGCGCGGTCAAGCGTAAAATGACGTTCAACAAAAGTTGCGCCAAGTGATACGGCTGCAACTGTAGTAGCTAAACCTGTTTCATGTCCTGAATAACCAATAGGAACTCCCGGATATTTGTTTCCAAGTGTTTGTATCATTTTAAGATTGAGTTCTTCAGGCTTGCAAGGGTATGCAGATGTAGAGTGAGCAATAAACAAGGGATAATTATGGTCAAACGCATGCACCAGGTTTACAGCCTCCTCAATTTCTTTGGTGGTTGACATACCGGTAGACAGCATTAATGGTTTACCGGTTAACAATATCCTTTTAATAAGCGGAAAATCTGTTAAAGAAGCAGAGGCCAGCTTATATATAGGGGTATCAAATTGCTCCATAAAATCTACCGCCTCAACATCCCAGGTTGATACAAACCAATCTATACCCAACTTTTTGCAATATTGATCAATGGTAGCATATTCAGCTATACCAAATTCTGTTTTACGTTTATAGTCGATATAAGATATACGGCCCCATGGTGTATCGCGCATAATATCCCACTGGTCTTTTGGTACGCAGATTTCCGGTGTCCTTTTTTGAAACTTAACAGCAGAGGCTTTAGCAGCAACAGCTTCATCAATTAATTTCTTAGCGGTTTCAAGGGAACCGTTATGATTAATACCAATTTCGGCAATAATATAACACGGTTCACCCGGGCCAATTTTAATTCCGGAGTTTAAGGTGATAGTTTCATACGAACGATGAACTGTTTTTCCTTCCTGGTGTGCCGAAATAATTAGTTCAGCAATTTCCCTGAAACAACCGCCGCCGC
Source organism: Mucilaginibacter sp. (assembly GCA_028288305.1). Lineage (GTDB taxonomy): Bacteria > Bacteroidota > Bacteroidia > Sphingobacteriales > Sphingobacteriaceae > Mucilaginibacter. Next base: position 15,602 of record JAQBOA010000077.1, on the reverse strand, counting down.
CATTGGTCTCACATACAATATCGGCAACTTCTTTCACAAAAGATATTGCATTTGCCGGACATGCAGAAAGACCAACAAGCTTCATTACCGCCAAATCGTTGGTATCATCACCAATAAATAATACTTCTTCTGGCTGTAACTTTAACCGGCTTATTATTTCTTTTACAACTGCGGGCTTATCTTTAGCGCCTAAGTGGAGTTCGGTAATTTTTAATTTTTCCGCGCGTTTAACTACGGATGGAGAAAGTTCACCGGTAACAATACCAGTGGTTACACCAGCAATGTTTCGAAGGCGCTCCACACCCATGCCATCACGGATATCGAATTTTTTTAATTCTTCTCCGGCTTCCCCATAATAAACACCGCCATCCGTTAATACTCCATCACAATCTGTAAGGAGTAATTTAATTTGTGCTAGTTTTTTGTTTAACATATTCTTCATCATGTTTAGTTAAAAATTAAATTGCCGTCCATCCGCCGTCAACTACCAGGTTTGCGCCGGTCATATAAGCTGATGCTTCACTCGCCAAAAATACTAATGCGCCCTGGTAATCCGAAGACTGAGCCATGCGGCCTAGCAAAGTTTTAGCTGAGTAATTTTGTATAAAAAATTCGTTTTGATTGTTTTCCACGCCGCCAGGTGAAAGTGTATTAACCCTTACACCCTTGTTACCCCAGTATGCAGCCAAAAAGCGTGTAAAATTAATAACCGCTCCCTTGGTTACCGGGTAAACAGCTGATTTAAAAAAGGTTTGTTTGCCGCACTCATCCCTATAGATGGATTGATCAGGGCCAACCATACCGTATGTAGATGCAATATTGATAATACTGCCGCTGCCGTGTTCGGCCATTACTGTCCCAAAAACCTGTGATGCCAGGAAAACGCCGGTAACATTTACATCCAATGATTTTTTAAATGCATCAAGCGGGTAATTCTCAAAAGCAGATAGCTCTTTTGCCAGTCCTGGATTTTCAAACATATCATTTATGGCTGCGTTATTCACCAGTACATCTATTGTTCCATAACGGGCTAAAATTTTTCCGCGAGCCGTTTTTAATGAGCTTTCGCTGGTTACATCAATTTTTAAGCCTGTATGATTTTCGCCCAGGCTTTTGGCGAAAGTCTCCGCTTCACCTTCATTCATATCGGCAACCACCACATTTGCACCGGCTTGTGCCAATGCCTCACAATGTTTTTTACCGATTAAGCCTAAAGCTCCGGTAACAATTGCAGTTTTATTTTTTAATGAAAATATGTTAGTCATTGGTCATTAGTCATTGAGTCATTGAGTCACTGGTTATAAGACATTGTACAATTTATCAAACTATTCAATGACTAATGACCAATGACTTAATGACCATTTACGCCGTTTTAGGTTTAATATTATAATTGCTCACCTTACGGAAAACAGCCTCAAGAACCTCGCCTTTTAAATATTTTTTAACGTTTCCGCTAAGTATAGCCTCTTTCATAATTGGCATAACATCGCGGTACGCTGAAAGTGTATAAGCAATATCCTCTTCACTGTGGCTGTAACACATATTATGAAAGCCAGCCCAAAGAACACCGCGTTTTATCATTTCCTGCTGCATCAATGTTTTAACTTCGAGGCCGTTACCAGCTTCGGGGGTAAATGTTACCATTGAACGGCAGTTATAGCCTATACAACGGGTATAAACATCCATACCTGTTTCAATTGCTATCTGGTTATAGCCATCCTTAATTAATGCACCTTTTTCATCAAGATATTTGGGTACATTTTTATCACGTAATTCATTTATGGTTGCAATACAAGCTGCCAGCGACAATGCCTCACCGCCAAAAGTAGTATAACTGAATACCTGCGAATTAAATAGTTCCATTACATCTGCACGGCCTGTGAGCAGGGCTATTGGCATACCGTTGGCACATGCTTTCGAATAAACAGCTAAATCGGGCTTAACATTAAAATATTCCTGGGCGCCGCCTATTGCAATCCTGAAGCCTGTCCACATTTCATCAAAGATCAACAGTGTACCATTGGCTTTACATACCTCAGCCAGTTCTTTCAGAAAACTCGGTTTTGGTGCTTCGAAAATGAATGGCTCCAATATTAAGGCTGCTACTGTTTCATCAAGAGCAGCTTTAATGGCATCAATATCGTTATACTCAAAAGTATAAGTCATGTTTTGAATAGCTTCAGGTATGCCAGCATTACGGCTGGTAATACCTATATACCAATCGTGCCAGCCATGATATCCGCAGCAGAATATTTTTTCGCGACCAGTAAAAGCACGTGCAACGCGAACTGCGGCAGAGCAAACATCAGCTCCTGTTTTTGAGATTTTTACTGCTTCAGCATTTGGGATTACCTGTTGTATCAACTCGCAAAGCTCCACTTCCAGAGGGTGCATCAGAGAAAAAGTGATGCCGTCTTTTAATTGTTTTGTTATAGCCTCGTCAACAACCGGATAGGCGTAGCCTAAAGAAATAGGGCCAATAGCGGAATTGAAATCAATATACTCGTTACCATCCACATCCCAAACATGTGAGCCTTTGCCTCTTTGTATATATTTTGGTGCGATGCCTTTAGTGAATTGTCCTGGTCCTTTTGCAAGAGTTTGTGTTACTGGTTTCTGAACTTTTAACGCACGCACATATAACTCATCAGACTTGGTTATTTTAGGGTAATCAGTATTAAATTTTGTAGAATTTGGCATATCGTATTCTTTTTAATTATTCAGAAAATTGAGGGATTGAAATTTCGGGCTGAACCGAACGGGTTTTATAACCTAATATTTTTTCGGCTATCTGCTTGCCGGTAAAGCCCTCATGTTCTAATACATTGGGTAATAACGAAGGCTTAAACCATTTTTCAGTTAATGCAAAAGGCAAAACTCTTGCAGTTACTTCATTTTTTAATAACACTTCGGCCACTATACTATATAAACCTCCTGTAAGGAAATGGTCTTCGAGCGTTACCGTTAAGCTGCTGGTTTGGGTAGCGTGTAATATAGCTTGTTCATCAACCGGTTTTAAGCTTCGCATATTAATAAGCCCGACAGATAAACCTTCATTTTTTAGAATTTCTATAGCTATAAAGGCTTGCTCAAACAATAATCCATAAGTTAAAATGGTAACATCTTCACCTTTAGAAATTATTTCAGCTTTTCCCCACTCAAACGGAGTGTGCTGGTGATCAGTTTTGCGTGTGTTGATACGCACGTATGACGGGTTTGGACAGTTCCATATCTGCGGAAGCATTTCTACCAGGTCCTGCTCATCTGCTGGGGCAAATACTGTCATGTTTGGAATACCGCGCATTAAAGATATATCTTCTACTGCCTGGTGTGTTGGGCCATTGCCATCTGATAAAAAACCAGGAATAAAGCTGCTTAATTTTACAGGTAAATTTGGGATACCTGCATCGGTACGAACAAATTCAAACGCCCGCATAGTTAAAAAAGAAGCTAAGGCATGAACTACCGGTATCCGGCCACGCAAGGCAAGACCTGCTGCTGCACCAATCATGGTTTGTTCGGTAATACCTGTATCAATAAACCGGTTTCCTAATTTGCCTGGAATATTGCGGACAAGCGCACGGTTTTCTGCCGTCATTACGATAAAACGTTCGTCGGACAAAGCAGTCTGTGTAAGTAATTCTTCGTATGACATATTATCTTACCACTAAAGTTTCTGATGTTAATTGTGTTATTTTCTCACCGTGCAATTCTTTTAAAAGGTCTTCAACCTCTTCGGCGTTGAAATTGCAAAACCACCTGTCGGCACGGCGTTCAATGCTGGGTAATCCTTTTCCGCGGACGGTATCGGCAATTACCACATTCAGTTTGCCGGTTTGGAAAGGGTAAGCAGAAAATGCTTCATGTAAAGCTTCAAAACTGTGACCATCTATCCGTTTTACGGCAGCTCCAAATGCTGTAAACTTATCATGTAAAGGCTCCAATGGAATTAAATCTTCCGTAGCCATATTTGCCTGGAAGTGATTGCGATCTATCACAAAAATCAGATTATCTAATTTATAGGCGTTGGCTACCAATACGGCTTCCCAGCAGGTGCCTTCGTTTAATTCGCCATCGCCCATTATACAAATCACTTTGTTTTTGCCACCACGTATTTTGATATCCATCGCTACACCAATAGCTACCGAAGGCAAATGGCCAAGCGAACCTGAATGAAATTCGATGCCTGGTATGTGCGTATTTGGATGCCAATAGATGTGATCTTCAGTTGATAGGTGATTTTTTAAGCGTTCTTTTTCCAATAATCCTAACTCCGCAAAAGTGCCGTAAAGAGCAGGCACGTCGTGACCTTTTGATAAGAATAAATAATCACGGTCAGGGTTATCCAGATTATCCTTATTAATGTTCAGAAATTCTGAATAAAGGTAAACAATGAGGTCGGCAGCGGATAGCGATGCGCCTACAAAACACCCGCCATCGGTTGACATTTTTATGATATGTTCCCTCACCTTTAAAGCGATTGCTTCGTGCTTCTGGAACTGTGTTATTACACTTTGCATTTATGTATAAATAAAAATTTAAAGTTAGATACCGCAAAGGTATGTTTTGTTAGCCAAAAGTCACTTTTGTTTGTTCCGAAGAAATAGTTTTCAACTCATCCAGATGGTTGCGGTACCAGTTAACACCCACATATTTTGCATTAATATGATATATTTCAGGCTTTTTTTCGAGAAGATTTAAAATATCTTCGCAGGAAAAATCCTTTTTTATCGGGTAAAGCTCTTCGTATACGCGTTTAATAAATAAGTAATCCGCTTCATAATCTATAGTAAAACGGTGCGACATGGAATAATCCTTACCGGTTTCCCATGTTACATTTCCTATCCTGAATTTTTCCGGGTTTTCCCATATATAAGGTGTAGAATGCTCCAACTCTAATGGCCTTGATGCCTCTTTCCATGTTCTTTCCAAACAATCCATAGTCATTATTTCCACGTCATTTCCATCCGGAAAAGTAGCCGGATGTAAATTACTTACATAATCATGACGGGCAGGATCATCAAAATAACAATCAAGAACTTTATCTATAATACGTGGATCAATAAGGGGACAATCGGAAGGAATTTTGAGCACAACCTTAGCACCGAGTTGTTTGGCTGCCTGGTAATGCCTGTCGAGCAGATTATTCAGGTTTCCACGATAGCAGGTAATATTAATTTTTGATGCTTCCTGCTCTATAACATCGTCAGTTTTGTCTTCCGAGGTAGCGATTACTATTTGAGCCTTATGGGTTATCATCTGCAGCCGTTCTATCATACGGGCTAAAAGGCTTTTCCCTAAAATAGGTAACATCACCTTTCCAGGCAAACGGCTGGATGACATTCTGGCCTGGACAACTATTACTGCATTTTCTGCCATAAATATGTTTATACTTTCACCTGGTTAGGCATATTGCACTTCAGGATAATGCATAACCTCTGGCTGAAAAGTAAATTGACTTAAAAAGTCTTCCTTTTTTCCTGCAAAATTAATATAGCTGTTGCATATTTGTGCAATATTTTTTGCAGAAACACCACCATTTTGTATTGGTGCCAGCTTTTTTAGCTCTTCTAAATTAAAATACGAATGTACTTTTTTACCTAAAGCAATGCCGGTGTATACTACTGTAGAATATTGTGTTATAAGTTCACTGCAATTGGCTATCATATGATTGGTATTGCCACAACTATATATTAGGCTGCCAACAGGGGCATATTTACGAATTTCTGCTTCCGCCCGGTCAATCCTTTCGTTAGGATGGAGTTTAAACAGCATTTGACGGCCATTTGCTATTTTTACAGCCTTTTTAATAAAAGCAGGCCGGTTTTCAAGCCTGTAAGTTTCGCGCATATCCGTTGTTGCCACCATCACATAATTATGATATGGGAAATCATTATCCATAAATTCGCGCTGATTATCATAATTTGGAATACCGGTAACTATTAGCTTTGCTGGATCTGTTCCATATTTGGCAAAGTAATTTTTATACCCTTCTGAGGCTACACAATAAATGTCACAAATATTTGAAGACCCGTTTAATGATGTATCACCGCTAAAATATGAAGGCAAGCCCAGGGCTTTTACTATGTCTGTTAAAAAAGTGCGTTTATCCGTCATCCCTTCCTGAACCCAAATAGTTTTAGTTTGCTTAAACTTATCCGCCACCACCATATCGGTACAATATACTACAAGGTCGTATTCGTTTTTATTGCCTTCATAATCAATTTTAAGTCCATGCTGCCTAAGGTAACATTCAGATTTAATTCTAAAATGGGGTGCCAATACAGTTCCATCAGCTAAGGGTGTATGTTTTATTATTGCCTTAAGTAAGGCTGTATCAGGGAATAGTTGACTAAACCAGCAATCGTATCGCTGTAGATGCTTTGAAATCTCGTGCATCTGGGAAGTTTGATTTATAGAACCAGTAATGAACAAAATCTTTCTCCTCATATCGATGACTTAATTAATAAAAATTTAAAACTACAATTTAGGTATTAGCTTTTATCTTCGATGAGACAAAATTAATAATTGGTTAACTTTTCCTTAATATACCTTTATCATAGTATACTAATTAGAAGCTCATGGTAAAATAAAGTTACAGTATTTATTTAATAAAATTTTATTATTTACTTTTTAAAATGATAATACCATAAATTTTGGATACGAAAAAGCCTGATTTTAGCTATAAGTCACTTATAAAAAGCATAAAAAAATTTCTGATTTATTGATCGATAGATTAAATCAATTAGGGGCAGTAAGGCAAAAATAAAAACAAATTGAATAATTAAAAGCATAAACAATATTTTTATAGCTTATGCCATCCCCAGCAATATTAAAAAAAATCAGGCCGGTACAGCTTATTGCTGTTATTTTTTTTACGGTTTCCGGAGGGCCTTATGGGCTTGAGCCTCTGTTAACTTTTGCAGGAGAGCATGGTTCATTAGTTGTATTATTAATAACGCCATTATTATGGGATGTTCCGGCAATTTTTACCGTACTTGAATTAAACAGTATGATGCCGGTTGAGGGCGGATACTATAAATGGGTAAAACATGCGTTAGGCACAAGGTGGGGATTTTATGAGGGCTGGTGGACATGGCTGTATACTTTTATAGACCTTGCTATCTATCCGGGATTATTTGTATTGTATGCCTCATTCTTTTTTCCGGGTATAATAGCTTTCAGGATACCTGTTTGCCTTTGCATTATATGGGCATCGGCCGGATTAAACATTTTAGGCATAGTACCGGTCGGTAAAACATCATTGATTTTAGGTGCTATTGTATTAGCGCCATTTATTATTTTGTTTACCCTATTTTTTTATCATCATACCGGAAATATGGGTATTCCTTCACCTTCTTTAAAAGGCATTCAATTTTCTTCATTAGGAATGGCATTATATACGGCAATGTGGAATTGCCTTGGATGGGATAATGTAACAACCTACGCCGAAGAAGTGGAAAAACCAATACGGTCATACCTTATTTCCATTTTTTCAGCATTTGCTTTGGTTATAGTACTTTATTTTTTGGTAATCCTTGTTTCGCAGCATTCGGGTATAACGCCTGGAGATTTACAGAATAAAGGTTTTCCGTCCGTTGGAACAATAATTGGTGGTCAATGGCTTGGCGGCTTTGTCGCATTCGGAGGCATGGCTAGCACATTGGGTATTTATGCTGCCGTTCTGTTATCTATTTCCCGTGTTCCAAAGGTTATGGCTGATGATGATCTTTTACCATCAAAACTAAACAAGCTGCATTCAAAATTTAAAACCCCATACATATCAATCATCGTTTGCTCAATAGTTGTTAGCTTTATGATATTGTGGCCGTTTACTGATCTGCTGATCATAGATGTAACCGTTTATGGAGCCGGATTATTTTTAGAATATATTTCACTAATAAAACTTAGAATAAGCTCACCCGATGTGCACAGACCGTTTAAAATACCATTAAATGTTACAGGGCTTTGCCTGATGGTGGTTTTACCCAGTGTTGTATACTTTGTTGCTTTGGCCGGGGCGTTTTCCTCTGCCGAACAAGCAGTTTGGGCTGCAATTTTTGCCATTGTCGTATTAGCCACCGCAGAACTTGGCTGGAGATTGGTCCTTTGGAAAAAACCGTATTTGAAGTCTTAAGTCGAAAGGCTCAAGTCAAAAAAACCACAGACTTGATAATTAAAACTTAGGGCTTAAGACTTTTTCTATTTTTGGGTTATAAATTATGAGGCTAAATAATCAGTTATAAAACATTAAATTAACATGAGTTCGATATAATTTTATCATATAACAACATACGTTCGCCTCACCTAAATCCTCTCCAAAGGAGAGGACTTTGAATCGCGGGATGGGTAAGTTTGCGTCTTTTCAGCTCCCTCTCCAAAGGAGAGGGCCGGGGTGAGGCGAATAAAGGCTTATATCGAACTCACATTAAATTATAAATCCCTGAGTTATGAATTATAAAAAATTAAATAAAGTAATTCTGCTATTATTACTTGTAATATCGTTCCGGGCCTTTTCACAACATAAAACCGAAAAAATGAGCAATGAAGTTATATACCATATATTTCAGAGAAGCTTTTATGATAGCAATGACGATATGCATGGCGATTTTAATGGTTTAAAAGAAAAACTGGACTATTTGCAAGATCTTGGGATTACATCCATACTGCTTACACCGATTTGCGAATCACCGTTTTATCACAACTATTTCTCAAATGATTTTGAAAGAACAGACCCTAAATATGGCACAAGACAAGAATTTACTGACCTGGTAAAAGCAATTCACCAGAGAGACATGAAGGTTTACCTGGACATGGAAACCCAATATGTTACCGAAGATCATATTTGGTTTAAAGACTCCTATAATAACCCCAAGTCGGCCTATAGCGAGTATATTTTATATAATGATACCGAAAATGCCAAACCTGAAGGGACCATATATGGAATTACTGAGCTGGCAGGCTATAATGGCGTTGTAAAAAAGATAACCACCGTAAACCTTTACAGTAAAAAGGTTAAGGATTATAATTATGAACTGTTTAAATCATTTATTGATCCAAATAACGATGGGAACTTTGACGATGGCGTTGACGGATTCCGTTTGGACCATATGATGGATGACCTTGACGGGAAGGGAAAACTTATAAACCTGTGTGCTGATTTTTGGAGTCCTTTATTAATCAAATTGAAAAATATCAACCCAAAGCTGAAAATAATTGCAGAACAAGCAAACTGGAGTTCATATGGTCATGAATATTTTGAAAAGGGGAATGTGGACAGAGTATTTGCATTTAATCTTCAAAAAGCGATTGCCTCTTTTGATAAAAATAAAATTATAAATGAAGCCGATTCAACATTAAATTTAACACCAAAAGGGTCTCAGCAGGTGGTTTTTTTAGAAAACCATGATATGGGCAGGTTTGCTTCTGTGGTAGGGAAAGACCTGGGTAAATTAAAAGTTGGCGCTGCGATAAATTTATTATTAAGCGAACTTCCCTCTGTTTATTATGGACAGGAACTGGGAATGACAGGCGCCGGAGGGTTTAGCAAATTTGGAATTACTGACGGTAACGATATTCCGCAAAGGGAAGCTTTTGAGTGGTATAAATCGGACAGCGGAAAAGGAATGGCTTTATGGTATAAAGATACCGGGCCCTGGTGGGACCAAACCAGCCTGGTACCAAATGACGGTATTTCGCTTGAAGAAGAAAAAGCCGATCCGAATTCTTTATGGCATTTTTATAGAACAATGCTCCATTTAAGAAAAACGAATGAAGCTCTGGCATTGGGGAAATATCAAAATCTAATAAATAATAACGATCAGGTTTTTTCTTTCCGGCGGTATATAAATAAAGAGGTAGTAATGGTAATAATTAATCTTTCAGGCGCAGATCAGGAGGTTAAAATTAGTTTGGGCAGAGGCGCTAAAAATACTGCCTTAAATAAACTTTATGGAAATGCAAAATTGATAACAAATACGTCCGGAACATTATCGGTCAGTTTATTTCCTAATGCTGTTGAGGTAATTGAAATTAAATAATCGCTTGGTTACAGCGGTACAAGCAAGTAATATTTTCAGGAATAAATGAGGCACCAGGAAGATCGCTTTAAAAATCCTGTGGAAATAGATTTTAATTTATTGGTAATTTAACAATAAATTCTGAACCCTTACCTTCGTTAGTATCAACAATAATACTTCCCCCATGCCCTTTTACTATCATATCGTAAGTTAACGAAAGGCCCAAACCCGTGCCCTCACCGGTTGGTTTGGTCGTAAAGAAAGGCTGCATGATCTTATCCCTGATCACATCCGGTATTCCCACGCCGTTATCTCTTACCTTGATTACAACCTGTCCGTTTTCGGCATAAGTAGTTACGATAACTTCTGGTTTGTAATCCTCACCTACGGCTTTCATCTTTTGGTTTACTGCGTAAAAAGCATTGTTGAACAAGTTAAGCATAACCTGGCCAATATCCTGCGGCACGGCACTTATTTTTGGTAGGCCTGTGTCAAAATGAGTGATGAGTTCAGCATTGAATGATTTGTCTTTTGCTCTTAGCCCGTGATAAGCGAGACGCATATATTCATCGGCCATAACATTCAAATCTGTTGGCTCTTTTTGCCCGCTTCGGCTTCTGGAATGTTCCAGCATGCTTTTAACAATGGCATCGGCCCGTTTGCCGTGATGAGTTATTTTTTTCTCGTTTTCTTTTATATCGGCTGCTATGACAATTGCTTCATTTATATTGCCAGATGTCAGCTCTCCTTCCAATTCGTCTATCATCTCCTGGTTCACTTCCGAAAAATTATTTACAAAATTTAACGGGTTTTGTATCTCATGGGCAATACCTGCGGTCAGCTCGCCTAATGAGGCCATTTTTTCGGATTGAATTAGCTGGGTTTGAGCAGCTTTTAAATTACTTAATGACTGATTGAGCGCCGCGGTACGTTCGGCTACCTGCAGCTCTAGGGTTTTATTTTGGGCTGCCATAATTTGTTGTTTTTCTCTTTCCTGCGAAATGGTTTTTTCGGATAGCTGTTCTACCTCAACTACTCTTGCCTGCAGCGCGCGCCCTGTTCTGGCATATTCACTTGCAAGAAAAATCGATAACCCTGTAGGAATAATTATCAATGAAATTGAAATAAAAACGTAAGCCACTTCAAAATTACCGGTACTAAACTCATATAAAAAGATCACATTCGTTAAAAACACGCAAAAAAAGACTATAAATAAGATCAAAGTGCCGGGTACGCCCTTACGTGCACCTGTTATCAAAACCGGCAACATTCTAATACAAATTAATATGACAAATGAGAAAGAAATTAATGCGCTCCAGGTATAAAGAAACAGCATAGCCATGATGGTAAACGCCGCAAAAATAACTACTAAATAATATGAAAGGTCCTTTCGTTTTTCACAGAGTATATATACTATCCGAACTAAAACTATACTGCAACTAACAGAAGAAATGTGAGTGCCCAGGAATAGTAACGAAACCCACGAGGAAGACAGCTCTGGTAAACTAAAAGTCATTAACGCACAACAACTACCTAAAACTCCTATAAAGCAATAAATGCCGAAATGCAAGTAAGCTTTTTGAATTCGAAATGAAAAATAGAGAAAAAAGCTCATTAAACCGAGCAGCAAAAACAACGTTATTAAAGTAATTTGTCGAAATGCAATGGGGCCATAAAAAGATTGATAATTAGCAAATGCTTCATTAGCTTTATTTAGCGTAAATTGTAAACAAAGATTAGGGGCCAGATAATTTATAAAGAAGTTTTTCCGATCAAAAGAATATCGTACTGCAATTATCTGCGTGGATTGATTGGCAAATTTTACTGTGAAGGGAAAATCAAACATCTGTCGCGTTTTCTCTTTAAGATAATCCTTATTTACCTTACCAAAACTATAGATGAGCTTACCATTAAGGTAAATTTCTGAGGCACCTGTCTGGTAAATATTGAACGCCAATGATTGATTAACAAGAGACGTATCTATGCGAAGCTTTAACCGGAACCAGCCAATTTCCGCCTTCCTGACTTGTGGCAGATAATAAATGTCTGTCGCAGGATTGATAGCACCCCACCCAGTGTCATCAATATCCCGTTTAGCCCATTCGGGATTGTCGCCGGAATGAAATTTCCAGCCTTTATTTAATAAAATACCATCGTTTGGTATTTTATTAATATTAATTACCGAATCAGTTTTTGAAGCGGCAAAAGCGACAAATGGGATTAAAAAACAAAAGACGAGCAATGTTTTTTTCATAACAATTAGCTAAGCGGTAATGAATCAATAAACTCTGGCCCTCATAAACAGTTATTAAAGATTGTAATATTTAAAGATAAATCAATATAATTGGTTAGAATTATAAACAATGGAGAAACAACAATTGCGTAGCCAGCAATGGTTTGGGAAAAAAGGCAAGGATGGCTTTATATACCGGGCATGGATGAAAAACCAGGGTATCCCAGCCCATGAACTACAGGGAAAGCCCGTTATTGGTATTTGCAATACCTGGTCGGAACTTACGCCCTGCAATGCCCATTTCCGCGAATTAGCTGAATCTGTAAAGCATGGTATTTATGAAGCCGGTGGTTTCCCGGTGGAATTTCCTGTAATGTCATTAGGAGAAACACTGATCAAACCTACCGCTATGCTGTACCGTAACCTGGTAAGTATGGATGTGGAGGAATCGATCAGGGCCAACCCATTGGATGGGGTTGTACTGCTTTGCGGTTGCGATAAGACAACACCAGCGTTAGTTATGGGGGCTTGCAGTGTTAACCTGCCAACCATTGTTGTATCAGGCGGCCCGATGCTTACAGGAAAATATCGCGGTCATGACATAAGCACTTCCGATGTTTGGCGGTTCTCGGAGGCATACCGTGCCGGGAAAATGAGCGATGAAGAACTTTTTACTGCTGAGGCCTGTATGACACGCAGCAGGGGACACTGTGCTGTAATGGGAACAGCATCAACCATGGCCTGTATGGTTGAATCGCTTGGTTTAAGCCTGCCCGAAAACGCGGCAATACCGGCAGCAGATTCGCGCCGCAAAGTTCTGGCCCATCTATCAGGAAGCCGCATAGTAGAAATGGTAAAAGAAAATTTAGTACTATCGGATGTACTTACCAGGCGGGCGTTTGAAAACGCCGTTATAGTTAATGCAGCTATAGGCGGTTCAACTAATTTCGTAATCCATCTTTTGGCAATTGCTGCCCGTATCGGCGTTGATCTTTCTATGGATGATTTTAATACGGATAATATTCCTTTGCTCGCAAATTTGCAGCCTTCCGGTAAATATTTTATGGAAGATTTTTATTATGCAGGTGGTCTGCCTGCATTGATGAAAGAATTGCATAATGTACTAAACAGTAGTACCATTACCGTTAGCGGTAAACCTATTGCTGAAAACTACCTTAAAAGCGAATGTTTTAACCGGGAAATGATTGCTACTATGGATAACCCTATTAATGAGATAGCTGGCATAGTAGTGGTAAAGGGAAATCTTTGCGAAAATGGCGCAGTGCTCAAACCATCTGCGGCAAGCCCGGCGCTGATGAAACATACCGGGCGGGCAGTGGTATTTGAAAACATTGAAGATTATAAAGCCAAGATCGATGATCCAAACCTTGATGTTGATGAAAACTCTATATTGGTATTAAAAAATGTTGGTCCCAAAGGATACCCGGGAATGCCCGAGGTAGGTAACATGTCGATACCAAAAAAATTACTGGATAAAGGGGTAACAGATATGGTTCGCATTTCGGATGGGCGCATGAGCGGAACAGGGTTTGGAACAGTAGTATTACATGTTTCTCCGGAAGCAGCCATAGGCGGCACTTTGGCCGTAGTACAAAACGGAGATATTATTAAGTTAGATGTGGCTGCTGGTGTTCTGCATCTTGAATTATCAGACGCAGAGATCATCGAAAGAAAAAACCAATTAAAAGCACATGTAAATTTGAGCAGCCGGGGCTATACCTGGTTATATCAAACCCATGTTGAACAGGCACACCTGGGTGCCGACTTTGATTTTTTAAGGGGCGGATCGGGTAGCGAGGTGTTAAGGGATTCGCATTGAGATTATTTATACAATGAAAAGATGGGTGTCATGGTGAGGTACTCGAACCATGTGGAGTGGCCTGAACGACGTGCACTAGCGCCAGTGCATTAGCGTTGTGCCTTTGCGCACATGGTTCGAGTACCTCACCATGACAGCTTTTTTTTGGGTGGTTTGACAAAAGGCCGTTTTCTCACTATCGAAATGACATTTATTTTATTAGGTTTACTAATGACAGATAAGAAATTTTCCAACCAGACCGCCGTAATCACCGGTGCAGGGCAAGGCATTGGCTTTGAAATAGCCAGGCAAATGGCATTTAATGGAGCTTCAATTCTCATTAATGACATCAATGAAGAACTGGTGAAAAAAGCCGCGGAGCGGATAAATTCCGAAGGAGGTAACTGCATTGCGCTTGCCGGTGATGCCGCTGATATAAATTTTATACAGCAAATGGTTGATGCCGCTGTGCAGCATTTTGGCAAGCTTACCATTGCTATTGCTAATGCAGGTATCACTTTGTTCGGAGATTTTTTAACTTATCCATCTGAATCGCTCCAAAGTGTGATGAATCTAAATTTACAGGGAAGCTTTTTTTTAGCGCAAAAGGCAGCCAGGCAGATCATTAAACAACAAAGCGGCGGGAGTATTCTTTTTATGTCGTCGGTAACAGGTCACCAGGCGCATAAAAACCTTGCTGCTTACGGCATGACGAAAGCCGCGCTCGAAATGCTGGCTAAAAGCCTGGTGGTTGAATTATCGCCTTATCATATTACGGTTAATACGGTAGCGCCGGGTGCAACCCTAACCGAACGGACGCTGGAAGATGCGGATTATAAAAACACGTGGTCGCGTATTACACCAATGGGCAGACCGGCAACTGTGGAAGATGTAGCCTCCGCGGCACTTTTTTTAGTTTCACCAGATGCGGGGCATATTACCGGGCAAAATTTAATTGTTGACGGAGGATGGACGGCAGTGAGCACCTCGCCTTATTAATATGTTTGGTGTATTTAATAATCAAGTACCTGGCAAGTAAATCCTGCTGTTTGCAAAAGTGTTTCTACCCAACTTGGTTTTAGCTCAGTTGCTACTATACGCAATACCTTATCGCAGTCCTCCAAATCAAAATTCCATTGTTTAATAGTTTGAACCGAAGATAATAGTGTGCCTACCTTGCTTGCTTTTTTCTTACTGGTTACATTTGTTTTAAATATCAATATTTCCATAAGATTTGTTTGTTTTGTGTTTAAACCTGGTGCAGTTTATGCATGTAAAAGTTTGAAACAGCCAGGATCATCAAGAAAACCATTGGCTCTAACGATACTGCGCCATCTCCAATATTAAAATGTGCTATGGAGGCCGAAATAAGGACAATGCCAAAACCCACATAAGCCCACTCCTTAATTCGTACAGGGATTTGCGGAATAAGTAGCACTATCAAACCTATTATCTTAGCAAAAACGAGTTCTGTCCTAAAATAATCTGGAAATCCAAGAAGTTCATAATCAGGAGAAAACATTTTATATAT
>JAQBOA010000062.1 GCA_028288305.1 Mucilaginibacter sp. | reverse complement strand
TTTGGGCTAATCCGACAAAATCGTTGCTGCCTGTTAACAATACCGGAATTGACTGTTCCTGGATTGGCGTAGGATTTTCAAATCCTAACTCAGAGATGGCATTAACAATATCATGACGGATTCCCAGTTCAATAAATGGGTTCATGAATTTAAATAACGAATTTGGCAACATCGCCAAATCGGGCGCAAAGGTAGTGATTATTTTTTGAAATTCAAAGAGTGAACTTGGAACCGGGACTGAAATGACAAACATCAAATCATATCATATTTTCGTTATAAGTCATTTTCTCATTAATGGTTATTGATGTAACAAAATAACAGATAAATTCCATTCTTAAAAGAATAGTTTATAGTTTAGCAATGATGTTTAACATAACATTTAATACGAACCAATTTTAAACACAACCCGTTCAATATAGTTCAGTAACAAAGTATGACTCTTTGCTATATTGATTATAAAAAGTTTAATTTACAAGTATTCTTATCACATGGCCCTGAAAAAAATTATTACAATAGCCTTTTTGTTATTTTCAATACAGTTAACCTGTTTCGCCCAACATTTATCAATACCTGCAAAACCCGGTGAGGGGCTGTCCATCTACCAGGAACGGTTAGATGATGAGGATGCGGTTTATTTTACACCGGCTAACTTTAAAATTACTGCAGATGGAAAAACAGATGTATCTGATGCGCTGCAACAAGCTATCAGCGAGGTAAAGACGAAGCATAATTTCGGTATCCTGTTTATCCCGGAAGGAAAATATTTAATCTCAAAAACCATATTTATTCCACAGGCGGTAAGACTGATCGGATATGGTAAAACCCGTCCGCAAATAATCCTGGCTAAAAACTCTCCAGGCTTTCAAACCCAGGATACAACTGATAAAGGCAAAGCGAAATATATGCTCTGGTTTGTAAGCAGCTTGTCAAAACCCGGCGAACCGGTGCATGATGCAGGCGCTGGCACTTTTTACAGCGCACTGAGCAACGT
The DNA here is from genome assembly GCA_028288305.1 of Mucilaginibacter sp. GTDB lineage: Bacteria > Bacteroidota > Bacteroidia > Sphingobacteriales > Sphingobacteriaceae > Mucilaginibacter. The sequence continues at coordinate 24,998 of JAQBOA010000062.1, read as the reverse complement.
CAATCTGAAAATTGAAGATGGCAATCCATATGCAGTTGCATTGCGGGCCCATTTTGCGCAGCATAGTTTTATAGCTCACGTCGATATTAATATTGGCTACGGAAAAGCCGGCCTGTTTGATGTTGGGAATGCGATAGAAGATGTGCGTTTTTTTGGGGGACAGCACGGCATTTATACCACCAAGCCTTCACCGGGATGGCAGTTTATGATGGTTGATACTTATTTTGAAGGCCAGCGGGAAGCGGCTATAAAAACTCAGGAAGCTGGGTTAACTATAGTAAGGCTGCAGGCTAAAAACGTGCCTACTGTAATCAGCATCAATCCTAATTATCATGAAAAGCTGTTTATGGAGAACTGCCGGTTTGATAAAGTTAGCAATGCTGCCATTATTATTAGTAACGAGGATAATGCCGTTAACCAGATCAGTTTGCGCAATATAGATTGCCGGGATGTCCCGGTATTAACAAGCTACCGCCGGAGCGGGAAACAAGCACCTGGCGGTGGCCCAATGTATAAGGTTAAAAATTTTGTTTATGGTTTACAGATGGACGGTCTTGATGCCGATCCGGTTTATAAAACCATTCAGGACATACAACCATTAACCGTGTTTCCGGAACCTTTTAAAAAGGATATTCCCGATTTGCCGGCTATGACCACTTGGGTAAATATTAAAACGTTGGGTGCAAAAGGCGATGATACGACTGATAATACACAGATCATTCAAAATGCTATTGATAAATATCAAACCATCTATTTTCCGCAGGGATGGTACAGGGTTAGCGAAACCATAAAACTAAAACCTAATACGGTGCTTATTGGCCTCAATCCTATTGCCACACAATTAATAATAGCAAATAACACCACAGCTTTTGGCGGCTTTGGCGGACCAAAAGCTTTACTGGAAAGCGCAAAAGGCGGCCAAAACATTGTGACAGGCATTGGGCTCAATACAAATGCAGATAATCCCCGCGCAGTAGCCTGCAAATGGATGTCGGGTGAAAATTCATATTTGAGTGATGTGAAATTTATCGGAGGTCATGGCGGTATGCAAAAGCCCGGCACTACTCCTAAGCCTGGTATATACAGCAGAGGCTATAATGGCGTTGACCCTGCATGGGATACCCAATTCTGGAGTTTGTGGATAACCAACGGTGGTGGAGGTACTTTTTTTGATATCTGGACGGCCAATACCTATGCAGCCGCGGGAGCTTATGTGTCGAACACATCAACACCAGGCCATATTTATGCTTTATCGGTTGAGCACCATGTTCGTAATGAAATAAGGTTCAATAATGTAGCGAATTTTAATGTATATGCGCTTCAATTGGAGGAGGAAAGCCGCGAGAGTACGGAATGCCAGCCAATGGAGCTGGAGAATTGCCACGATATGGTTTTTGCAAACTTATATATGTTCAGGGTGATAAGGCTGATAAAACCGTATCCTTATTCTATCCGGAGTTGGACGAATAAAAATATTGAGTTTTTAAATGTTCATAATTACAGCCAGATAAAATACACTACCACCGTCCCTTTGTATGATGTTAATGGTGACACAGAAGTGCGCCCCTGGGAGTTTGCAAGACTATTTATCGGCGATAAAACTGCCCCCACAGAATCAAAAGGACAGATCACAAAACTGGCAACCGGATTTGAATTTGCTGAGGGCTCATGTTCAGACAGCAAGGGAAATATCTATTTCTGCGAATCGCGTATGAGAAGGATTTATAAATGGGATGCTAATACCCGTTCCATAAGTCTGCTGGCAGATTACCATTGGGATCCTTTATCTTTAGCTTGTGATAAAAATGATAACCTGCTGGTGGTTTTTAAATATGTGCCTAAACCGGGCTACCTTGTAAACGGCAAACCCGAAGAATTTAAAAATCCGCCGGATGCTAATGGTACATCTTTCAGCGCATGGGGAAATTCTGGCTTTGGAACGTTAGTTTATTCAATTGATCCTAATAATCCTGATGAAACTATCCAACTATTGAAAAAGGCGCCAATGGGACAGATCAACCCTGTTTACAAAGCTCTTTACCCGGCACACCGATGGAGAGATTACCATGATTTTAATGCCATAACAATAGATCTTGACAAGGAATGCTGGGTCGCCCCTGATGGTGTCACCATTATTCCAATTGCATACGATCTGGCACGTTCAACCGCGCTTGCAACAGCCTGGCCCGGCAAAACGGCTTACATTACCGATGAATATGATAAACGGACAGTTAGCCTGGATGTAGATGAGATGGGTTATGTATCAAACCTTAAATATTTTGCCGAAAGAGGGGAGTTTGATTCTGTAACAGATAGCCAGGGGAACGTTTACATTGCCGACGGGCAGGTTTATGTTTATAACAACAAAGGCAAGCAAATAAAAGTGATAAAGGTACCTGAACGACCGACATCATTAACTTTTGGCGGTAAAGATGGAAAGACGCTTTTTGTAACGGGACATAATGGGTTGTATGAGGTGGGGGTGAAATGACTTGCAAAGTGAGAAGGCGAGACTTACGAAGTTTTCAAAACTTCGTAAGTCTAATTTAACTCTTTTTTACTTACATAAACAGCCACCACATCCTGCCCCTTTAACCTTTGTTTACCTGGTGTGTTTTTTAAGCCGTGATCAGTATAACTGGCGGTTAATATATAAACACCTTTTTGTGCCGTCGTAACTGGCGGTTTAATGTGAAAAGAGCCTTCTGTACCGATGTAGTAATTTACATTTGGGTCTGTGGCATGCTTCAGTATCCATTGAACGGCATTTTTTGTTTCCTCTTTGGTTAATTCAGGATGTGTTGGCATTTTTTCTTTTCCCCACATGCCTGATGAGCCGTCACGTACATGTTTTATGAGCGAATCCGTATTTGACAAAGTACCCGGATAACGTTTACTGATCTCATAAAATGAAGGCCCGATTAACTTGCTATTAAAATTATGGCAATTAAAGCAGTTGGAAGTACGGATTACGGCCAGGCCCGGCGCATCATTTTGAGCGGTTGTATTTAATACTGCAGTAAGTTTTGATTTATTAGCAAGGTATCTTACCTCCAATAATACTTCTTTAGTATTTATTTCATCAAACTTTGAATCACCATCTTCCTTATCTGCCACACTGATTTGATAATTAACCTGTGCACCCGGTTCAAAAATATCATTATTTTTTGGCGAAGTAATCTTTACAATCGGCGGATGATTTTCCTGCTGGACTTTGTCTCCAAAGTAATTGTTAAGATTTATTAAAGAAAATAAAAACAGTGAAATGAATATATTCAAGTATATAAGCTTTGGTTTTGGCATTGTAATTATTTTCTTTTCAACTATAAGTAAAAAAATATGTCATTTCTCTCTATTGTTACCCATGACGTGTTTGTTTTTGAACTAAAAAAGGGTGTCATGGTTCTCGAACCACGTGCGCAAAGGCACGACGCCAATGCACTGGTGCCAATGCATATCGTTCAGGCCACCCCAAGTGCTTCGAGAGCCTCAGCATGACACCCCTTTTTGTCATTCGACCTTCGGAATTTTCCTAATTTCAACACTCGAAATGACATCTTCTTATTATTCTCCGAAATTAAATCTTACCAATCTCCCCGGCCACCCGTTGCGCTGAGCGGATGCATGATTCCATACCGCGGCTCATGTTATCTGCGTAGGTGCCTGCAAAATAAATCCTTCCTTCGGGCATCATAATCTGCGGCCAGAATTTATGCATTTCACCAATCGGAAAAGGTTCCATTTCACAAACTGGTGCGTATTTGTCCTTTGTCCAGTCTTTTGTTAAAGCTTGTTCAATGGTGTCATGTTTACCGGGATACACCTCCCTGAAAGCGGCCAATACTCGCTGGGAAGAAAGACCACCCGGGCCATAAGCTTTTAAAATGATCCGGCTGGTATCAACCTGGTTGGTTTCCATCCAGATAGATGAAATATCCGGGTGTTCAAATTCCATATTAATACTTTTAAACCCATCATCCAGCCAAAATTTTGAACTGGCCTCAAATACATAAAATGGATGGGATGAATAAGCCAGATTATCAACCACGTATTGTTTTGCTGGTGATAATGCCGGTGTTATTGGAATATTTTTAAATACAGGCAGGGTAATGCAATTAACCAGCACGTCGGCGGTTATTTGTTTTTCCTCATCAAAACCAAAAGCTTTATAGGTAACTGTCACTCCATTATTGGCATGTTTAATTGCTGTTATGGGATGGTTTAACTTTACACGCATACCTAAACGTTTCGCAAAAGCTATAGGCAATTGTTCGTTTCCATCTTTAAGATGATAAGTATCGCCTTCGGAAGCAGGGATGCCACGGAAATCCATAATAGCCATTCTCCATAGCTCATAAAGGGCGGAGGTATGTTCACCACCCAGAAAACGCAAAGCCGACGGAGACGCACCTTCCTTTTTATAAAGATCGGCTATCGGAAATTTGTCGTAGTCATCATATCCCACGCCAAAAGGCTGGTTAGGATCAGTGAATTTTCCCATATAGGGTTTTAAATACAATGACCGTAATGCATAAAATGGATTTTGGGATAAAAACTTAACTTCCTTATCATTGAGACCAAATTTTGTAAGCACAGCCGGATCCTTCAGCATTTCTGAAGTATAAAACTTGCCACTGATCATTTTAAGGGCATGATTATCAGGCGACGCATTAGAGCCTTCTGCGTTTGGATAAGGGATCGCAGTTAGATTAAATTCTTTTACGTAATCAAAAAACCGCTCATAACCAGGTTTGGTAATATGGTCGGCACCAAAATCAGCATATAAGCCATCCGATAAACCATCCCGGCCAGTAAACACATGTCCACCATACCTGCCTGATGCTTCGAGCACTACTACTTCGTGCCCGGCTTTCATTAATTCGTAAGCACAGCAGAGGCCGGTAATGCCCGCACCGGCAACAATGATTTTTTTGCCTGTGGCAGGTAAAGATTTATCAGTTTTTTTAATGGTTAAGTTTTCAGTATCCTTAGCCAGTAATATTTGAGGCGCCAGGGTAACACCCACTCCGGCTATCAGTGTGTTTTTTAGGAATGATCTTCGTTTTATGCCCTTCATTTATAAATGTTTTTTGTTATCTCCACTCCGGGTGTGTTGGGAATGCAATATAAAATAAAGTTAGATAGATTGACGAAGGGATATCAAATTGATAACATAGCTTTAAATTTATTATTACTTGTAAGTGCTTTTCGTATTTTTGGCATGTGGCTGATGCAAATAAAAAACCTCCGGTAAACAAAAAACCTTCTGCAAAGAAAAAGTCTCCGGTAAAAAGGAAAGCAAAAAAGGGTGTACCTGTGCAATTGAAGCTTGTTTTATTATGCGCACTCCTGGTGTTATTATCGCCTTTTTATTATGGATATGTTTTAAAAATGTTTGCTTCTTCCTGGCGATGGTTCAGGGATATTGGAAGCAATCCACATTATCATATTTATAAAAGTTTTAATATACCTATCCCCGAAAAATATTCTATTCATGGCATTGATGTGTCCTCATACCAGGGTAAGGTTGACTGGCAACTGGTAAAAAACATGCGTGAAGATAGTGTACATATAAGTTTTGCTTTTATCAAAGCTACTGAAGGCATTTTACAGGTAGATCCATATTTTCAACGGAATTGGCGTGAGGCACCAAAAGCAGGCATTATTTGCGGCGCTTATCATTACTTCAGGCCAAAATTAAGTGGAAAATGGCAGGCAAAGTTTTTCCTTCAAAATGTGAAAATTGAAAAAGGCGATCTGCCTATGGTGGTTGACATTGAGCAGTTGGACGGGGTTCCACCTGAAAAAATGCGTGATGAATTAACGCAGTTTTTAAAATACATAACCGTTAATACAAAAACTAAACCTATCATTTATTCGGGTTTAAAATTCTATAATAATTACTTATTGGGCTATTTTGATGATTATACATTGTGGCTTGCACATTATTATGAACCCGAACTGGAAGTAAGCAAGACGGCTAAGTGGCGGTTTTGGCAGCACTCGGACAAAGCCAGTGTAAATGGTATAGGCCATGTTGTTGATTTTGATGTTTTTAACGGGGATACCTTGACTTTTAAAAAATTACTAGTACGATAAATTGGCGAAAGGTGAAGGGCGAAAGGTTTTAACCTGGCTTTTAACCTTTTCCATAAATTGGCGAAAGGTAAAAGGCGAAGGGCGAAAGGTTTTAACCTGGCCTTTAACCTTTAACCTAAATTGGCTAAAGGTAAAAGGTGAAGGGCGAAAGGTTTTAACTGGCCTTTAACCTTTTACCTTTCGCCTCCTTCCAAGATGTTAATTTTTGTTAAAAGTTTTCATTACTAAAATTTTAGTTATACCTTGGTTTTCAATAAACCAAATCAATGAAACTATCATAAGAAAAAAAAGAAGACCTGCTTATTTATAGCTTCATTGCCTTTAAACCAATCACTTTAATGAAAATCACAATTCTACTCTTATTTCTTTGTTTATTATTCGCATTTCCCGTTGCCGCACAAAATACTTATTCAGTTAAAGGTGTAATTATTGATACAGCATCAAAAACAAAACTGTTAAACACATCCATAAGTGTGCTTAATTCAAAAGATTCAATACTGCAAACCTTTACACATGCAGGTGTTGGTGGTTCTTTTTCTTTGAATAATCTGTCAAAAGGGAAGTTCATATTATTGGTTACCTACCCTGGCTATGCGGATTATGTAGAAAGTTTTACGTTGGATTCTGCAAAAAGCACGCATAATTTCGGGCAATTAAATATGATCCTTAAATCAAAGCTGCTTGCTGATGTAATTATAAAAGGTACAAGGGCTGCAATAAAAATAAAAGGTGATACGACAGAATTTGACCCAAGGGCTTATACCATACAACCCAATGCCAAGGTAGAAGACCTGTTAAAGCAATTGCCCGGCATACAGGTTGATAAAGATGGAAAGATCACAGCGCAAGGACAGCAAGTAAACAAGGTGCTGGTTGATGGCGAAGAGTTTTTTGGTGACGATCCTACACTCGTTACAAAAAACATAAGAGCTGATATGGTTGATAAAGTGCAGCTATATGACAAGAAAAGCGACCAGGCAGCATTTACAGGTATAGACGATGGCCAAAAAACGAAGACACTCAATATCAAATTAAAAGATGATAAAAAGGCAGGAATGTTTGGAAAGGCAGAGGTGGGTGGCGGAACAAATGATTATTACCAGAGCCAGTTAATATTTAATTTATTTAAAGCCAAGCAAAAGTTTTCCCTTTATGGTACAATGGGGAATAATAGCAGGGTTGGGCTGGGCTGGGAAGACAACCAGAAATATGGTTCGGGTGATGGTTTCCAGGTTGGTGACAATGGGGATTTTATGTTTGGAGGCGAAAATAGAGATGATCTGGATTCCTTCAACGGCAGATATGAGGGACAGGGAATCCCATTGGCTAGAACCGGCGGCGTACATTACGATAGTAAGTGGAATAGTGATAAGGAGTCTATCAATACAAACTATAAAATAGGTTCCCTTAATATTGATGGCACAAGCAATAATTTAACTCAGAATAACCTGCCTGGTAGTATCATTAACAGCAGTTCAGGCCAAATTTTTCATAATTATATGTTTAGGCAAAAGCTGGATGCAGTTTTCAAGGTGAAGCTGGACACCAGCTCGAATTTGCAATTGTCCATTGACGGCACCCGAAAACACAGCACAACCAAAAATAGTTACACAGCCTCCGAATCGCGTAATGACACTTTAATAAATAATAGCACCAGGGACATTACAAACACGGTTGACCAAAAAGCACTTAACGCCAGTGCATTTTATACACATAAGTTTAAGAAAACCGGAAGAACATTTTCATTCAGTATTAAAGAAGCCTACAGCCAAAGTGAAGCCAAAGGATTTTTAAATTCCGACATCAGGTATTATAATGCGCAGGGGCAGCAGGACAGCATTATTGATCAATATAAAACCAATAATCTTAAAAGTTCTGCCTTAAATACCAACCTTACGTATTCAGAACCTTTTTCAAAAACTTTTGCTATAGTATTGAATTACGGAATAGGTATAGACAACAGCAGTGCCGACCGAAAATCATTTAATGCATCGTCACCTGGAATTTATAACATCCTGATAGATTCATTAAGCAGCAATTACAAGCTGAACCAATTTATTGATCAGGCCGGCGCCATTTTTAACTACAAAAAGGGTAAAACCGTTATCAATTTTGGTACCCGTGTAAATAGCGTTAACTTTCACCAGGTAGATGAATATACAAACAACGTATTGAATAGAAATTTTATCAACTGGGCGCCTCAGGCCAGTTATCAATACAACTTTTCACAGCAAAAAATGTTCAGAATAAGTTATAATGGCAATACAACACAGCCTACATTAGACCAAATTCAGCCTTTGAGGGTAAATACCGACCCGCTTAATATAGTTTTAGGTAACCCTGACCTGAAGCCATCATTCACCAATAATTTTAATATTAATTATAGATCCTATAAAGTGATAACTGGTCAGTTTATCGGTTTTTACGGTGGCTATGCTTTAACGTCTAACCCGATAGTCAATAACGTTATTTACTCGAATTCAGGAAAAAGCACGAGCCAATACCTTAACCTGCCAGATAAACAAACTTCGAATTTCTATTTTGGGACAAATTTTTTCAAAAAAATAGAAAAACTTGATTTTAATGTGGGACTTAATTTAAACGCCAATGGCAATATTTATTACAATTTTGTAAATAGTGAACTGAATATGACCAAAAGTTATACCTACAACCCGAGACTTGACATCAATAAATACAAGGAAAAAAAGTTTGATTTTTACTTGTCTGCAGGGCCCACCTATACTATTAGTGAATCATCATTGCAGCCGCTTATTAATAATAATGGATCTGGCTTTAAAGCCGATCTTTCCGGTTCTATATACCTTCCGGGAAAGTTTCAGATTGGAACCTATAGCAATTACGAATACACAGCTAAAACACAATCATTTAACCAGAATTTTAGTCGTTTACTCCTTAATGCATTTATCATCAAGAGCTTTCTCAAAACCGATAATCTGAAGCTGCAGCTTTGGGGGAATGACTTACTTAATCAAAATGTGGGTTTTAACAGAAATGCAACAGCTAATATGATTACACAAAACAGCTATACCACTATTAAAAGATATTTTATGCTTACAATATCTTATGATTTTACCAAAATGGGCGGCACAACAAAAAAATAAAAAATTATGAAAACCATTCTTACTTTCTTTATAGCAGTCTTATTGCTAAGCTGTAGTCAATTACAGGCCCAAAATGCTCACTTTATAACATCAGGTGTAATTGAGTATGAAAAGACTGTAAATACGTTTGCGATTTTAAAAAAACAAATCAACAAAGACAATGAAGCGTTTTACCAGCCTATTTATGACCAGTACATAAAAAATCAACCGCAGTTTAAAAAACTAAAAAGCACACTAAACTTTGCAGAGGATAAAATTTTATTTACCCCAATTGCAGAAGAAAACAACTCAGGAAACTTTTTTAGTAATATTCCTATCCTTACCCAAAACAATACAATTTTAACGGACTTGAAAACCGGAACATTTATTGACCAAAAAATGATTTTTGATGAAAGTTACCTGGTAAAAGACAGTACCCGGAAAATCCGGTGGAAAATCACGGATGAAACCCGCGAAATAGCTGGTTACACCTGCCGCAGGGCAAACGCGATTGTACTTGATTCCGTTTATGTAGTAGCTTTTTATACCGATAAAATTCCTGTTTCGGGTGGCCCGGAATCCTTTACCGGTTTGCCGGGAATGATTTTAGGCGTTGCGCTCCCTCATGAAAATGTAAGCTGGTTTGCCATTAAGGTAACTGAAATGACAGTTGAAAGTAAAGCCTTGACGCCGCCAAAAAAAGGAAAACCAGTTAATAACAAAGAACTTCGCAAAACACTTGAGGCTGCTATAAAGGATTGGGGTGCTGAAGGACGGGCATATTTGAAGGAGTTTTCGCTTTAGTAGTTCGATTTAAAATGCTTAAAAATGTGAGCACATTTGAAAGCACTCCTGTTGAACTGGAAATACTGCTTGCTAAAGACGACAAGGCAAAAAGGTTTTTGAAAGCTTATCAAAATCCTACAAACAAGGGTATTGCGATTTGGTTGTCTCTGCCAAAAATGAGGATACACGGCATGTGAAAGCGGCCAAGGCATTGATAATGCTTCAAAACGGACAAAAAACATTAAAAACGTAATCCTTTTTGAGTAGTCCCTGATAATACCGGTGTTGAATTTACATAGCTTTTACGGTTAGCAATTAAAAAGTTTTTGAGGGTTTTTAATCTATCTGTATTGATCAAATCAACATTGCATTTTAACAACTCTTTCCAGACTATCTTATTTTCCGGTGATGCCCAAAGCCTAACCTTTGTGCCATATTTATGAGCCGTGTCAACGTAATCGCATAATCTTTTCCGTTCATTATCAGGTATATTTCCCTTTCCTTTCCATTTTAAAAGCTTTGAATATTTACAACTGGATAGTTCATAAACATCGGCTTCAGTAGTGTCCCGGTCTGTTTTTCTCAGATCTTCGTCTATAAATACAAGCCGGTTTTTTTCGCTTTTAATTATTTTATAAGGTCTGTGGCCAGATAAAACAATCGTTATTGCACGCGGGCAAATTATACCATCTTCGTAGCTTGACAATATAGATCTATATTTTTCAAGTAATGGTTCAAGCGCTGAATAAGTATTGTCAGCTCCGGTTTTTACATCTATCATTAATAAAACCGGGTTATTATATCCTTTATATACATGTCCGTTGTTTAATGCAATACGTTCTGACAAAGGTTTTAAATAAAGCGCTTCCAATGTTCTATGCGGCTTGAAAAAAGGATTAATATGAGCTACAATAATCTTCTTATCCTCTAAAAAAATGTCAGCTTCAATATTGGTATACCCATTTTCTAATGCGTCGAACAACGGGTGTTTATGCCGATAATCATTATGGGCAAATGCATTTGGAAGCAGTATGGATTGGGAATGAACGGATAGAAGCTGAAAGGTCAGCAAAACAAAAATCCCTGTTTTAAGTAGTCTTTTGTTGAAAATCAGATGGCGCTTCAAGTATTATTGCTAAAATTTATTGAACAAGTGTAGTCTTTTACTAATTGCTTATCATTTAAAATAAGTTACTAAATAGTTAAGTTTTTAACGTTAAATTTTAATAAATTGTTGCGAACGTGAGATTAAATCTATAAATTTTTCTTTGTCTGTATTTCTCATCATCAATAAATTCAAATTTTGCAAAACCTATCAGAAGTGATAAGTGCAATATTTACTGATAGTTATCTGTATAAAAAATGATTTTTATACGGATTATAGATGCCTCAGTTTGCCATAAAGAACTATGACTTTAAGTTCGACTTAAGCATTACCCGGCCTTTTTTAGTCAATAAACATGCAGGGGATCTTTCATTTTCTTCGCCTTTTGCAATTTCAATCAGCTTATATGATTTTAAGTTTTGCAAATCATCCTTACTTATATTGGCCGCCATTCCTTTATCTGCAATTATTTTAAGTGCCGCAACCAGATCTTCGTGTTTCATGTGAGTAATTTTATTTAATAATAAATAGAGACAGACGGCTTCAGATTCTGCCATCCGCCTTTGGCAGATATGAATCCTGCGCTCTCCCGATAACTATCGGGACCATCTGAGCTAATAAATTTTTCATCAATTATATTCCAAATATATGCCCTGCCTTGTCCGGATTTTAACTGTTTTTCTCGTTTTATAGCTTCTGATTTAGTTTGAGATTCTTCTGTATGAGCAATAATCCACGGACGATATCTTAAAGTGTACCCTTTTGTTGCTAATTCGTTATGAGAAAGAAAGCGATTAATAAGATCGGAAGTGTAGCCAATATATATTTTTTTGAAGGAAGGTGAATAAAGGACGTAGACAGTATACATAACGAAATAAAAAGGCAACACCTTTGGTGTTGCCTGGTAGCGGGGAGCAGGATCGAACTGCCGACCTTAGGGTTATGAATCCTACGCTCTAACCATCTGAGCTACCCCGCCATTTAATATTTTAAGAACAATCATTTCAAAACTGCCGTCCGCCTCTTGGCGGATATGAATCCTACGCTCTCCCGATAGCTATCGGGACCATCTGAGCTACCCCGCCGTTTTTTTATTATTTAATATGAACTGTTTTTATGGTTAAATATTTTCTATAAAAAAATATAAACAGTCACCCTTCTTAAAAAGGTTTGCAAATATAGCAGAAATTCGTTTTCTTTAGAAAAAATGTTAACATTTACGCCTAATTGGTTATCAACTGTAAACTCATGCCTGAAAAGAAAAAAATTAATATTGAATATGAAATAAAATCGTCTCCCCGCATTCTTTACGGTTTTTTGAGTGAACCTAATGGTTTAACCCAATGGTTTGCTGATGATGTGAGTGTTAAAGACCAGATTTATACCTTTACCTGGGATGGTGAACAGCAAAAGGCAAAGCTTTTACAATTAAAAGAAAACAAGTTGGTAAGGTTCAGGTGGGTAGACGACGACCCCCAGTATTTTTTTGAAATGGAAATTCTGCAGGATGAACTAACAAATGATGTGGCCCTGAGCATTACGGATTTTGTTTCGGAGGATACGGTTAATGAACGTAAATTGATTTGGGATAACCAGGTGGAATACCTGATAAGCGTTTTAGGCGCGTAGTAACAGAAATAATTTATCATTATTTTTGTATAATGAATACATTATCTGGCGTTATATCATCAATAAAAAAATTGTGAGTGTAATTTCTCTTTGTCTGGCAGGTTCATTGCCTATACAAAACGGGCCGTTTTAATGAAAAAGATACATCTTTTATTACTCAAAGCTTTCATAAGGCCTTTTATAGTTACTTTTCTGATAGTAATGTTTGTATTGCTGATGCTATTTTTATTTAAATACATCGATGATCTTATTGGAAAAGGATTTGAATGGTATATTATACTGGAACTGATGCTTTATTCTTCAGCCACAAATGTGGCTATGGCTTTACCTTTATCTGTATTGCTTTCATCCATAATGACTTATGGAAGCCTTGGCGAAAATTACGAACTGGTAGCCATAAAAGCAGCAGGGATATCCTTGCGGCGGGCTATGGCTCCTATGCTTTTAGTCGTCGCAATTTTAAGTATTGCCGCTTTTATCTTTTCAGATTATATGCTGCCAAAGGCTAATCTCAAATACTATTCTTTATTGTATGATGCCCGCCAGCAAAAATCTGCGAATTTTTTGCCTGAAGGTGTGTTTAGTACTAGTTTCCCCGGTTATTCTATCCGCGTAAATAAGAAAGACCCAGACGGACAGACTTTGCATGGTATTATGATCTATACAAAAAACATAGCCGATAATAATACTAATGTTTTAATTGCTAAAGAAGGAAAAATGTACAGGACGCCAAATGGTGATTTCCTGATCTTTAAAATTAAGGATGGTGTAAAATATGAGGAAGCTGCCGGAAAGTTAAGTTTTAATGTTCGCCAAAGATTAACCCGGTACCGTTTTAAAGAAACAGAGCAAAAAATTCCTCTGTCAAGCCTTAAATTACACCGTACAAATGAAAGTGAATTTAAATCGGCTTACCAGATGATGAACTTAAAGCAGTTAAAGGATAATGAAGAACTTACCAAACGCCAGGTTGATAGTAGTATAAGAGTAAATTATAAGTTAATAACAACATATATTAAATATTTTTCTATACCGGCAAGGTCGGCTTCGGTAAAAAAATGTCTTCCTGCAAGTGCAGATACATTGGCCGGAACAAAAACGAACGAACAAGTAAGTGCCCTTGCCAATGCTACCAGCGAAGCCCGGTCCATCCAGGATTTGATAAAAAACCGTTCAGACAGGGATAAGGAGCTTGTTAAAAATATACGCAGGGCCATTCTCGAATATCAGAAAAAATTTACACTGTCAGCGGCATGTATAGCTTTATTTTTAATAGGCGCGCCACTCGGCGCTATTATAAGAAAGGGCGGACTTGGTTTGCCGGTTGTTGTTTCCGTGATCTTTTTCCTTATTTTCTATATTATTTCAACCATCGGTGAAAAGTCAGCTAAAGACGGTGATCTGTCACCTGTAGTTGGCTCATGGGTAGCAATTGCTATTATAACACCTATTGGAATTTTCCTTTCTTATAAAGCAGCTACGGATTCGGCAATTTTTGATGCAGATTTATATAAGCGCATTTTTAACCGGCTGTTTAAGCGAAAGATTGAGGTGGGATAATTATGTTATGTTGTAAAAGTTATAATGGTTATAGAAGGTGAAAAAAATAATTAAAGCACTGCAATCTTTACAACTACTACAACCTTTATATCTTATTAAACAGGCAACCAATAACATATCAGTTCACGTACTAATTTACATAGCTACGACCCGAATGATATGATTATCAATTAAATTTGCGTAAATTCAAAAAACGAATGTGGTGTTGTTAAAATTACACGCCATAATTAATTTTACAATTAAAATGCTAAATACAATTCAAGAAGCGATAGAAGCTATAAAAGATGGTAAAACCATAATAGTTGTTGATGATGAAGAACGCGAAAACGAGGGGGATTTTTTAACTGCCGCCAGGAATGCAACGCCCGAAACTATCAATTTTATGATAAAGCATGGGCGGGGGCTTGTTTGTGCGCCAATAACTAAAAAGCGCGCCAACGAGCTTAACCTTGAACCAATGGTTAGCCATAATACTACCTCACACGAAACAAACTTCACTGTTTCTGTTGATTTGCTGGAGGGCTGTACAACCGGTATTTCAGCTTCTGACCGTTCAAAAACCGTTCTTGCATTAATCGATCCTAAAACGAAGCCGGAACATTTGGGCAGGCCCGGACATATTTTCCCACTAATAGCAAAAGATGGAGGAGTATTGCGCCGCACCGGTCATACCGAGGCAGCTATTGACCTTGCAGTTTTGGCTGGATTTGAACCTGCCGGAGTAATATGCGAAATAATGAAAGAAGATGGGGAGATGGCCCGCCTGCCAGACCTTTTAGAAATAGCGAAAGAATATGATCTCAAAATTGTTTCAATCAAAGATCTGATCGCCTATCGGCTGGCAACCGAAACATTGGTACATAAAGAAGTATCTGTTAAAATGCCTACCAAATGGGGTGACTTTGATATGATAGCTTATACCCAGATAAACACAGGTGAAAACCATTTAGCGCTTGTGAAAGGTAGTTGGGAGCCTGGTGAACCTGTATTAGTACGGGTGCACAGTTCATGCGTTACCGGTGATATCTTTGGGTCTTGCCGGTGCGACTGCGGGCCGCAGCTGCATAAAGCCATGGAGATGATTAATCGTGAAGGAAAAGGTGTAGTACTTTATATGAACCAGGAGGGCAGAGGTATTGGCTTGATTAATAAGCTTAAAGCTTATAATTTACAGGAAAACGGTATGGATACTGTAGAAGCAAATATTGAATTAGGTTTTAAAATGGACCAACGCGACTATGGTGTTGGGGCTCAAATATTGCGTAGCTTAGGCATATCAAAAATGCGTTTAATGACTAACAATCCCAAAAAACGGGCCGGCTTAATTGGCTATGGGTTGGAAGTGGTTGAAAATGTCCCTATTGAAATAGCTTCGAACCCACATAATGAGAGCTATCTTAAGACCAAAAGAGACAAAATGGATCATGCTATTATGCTTGATCACTGATCTTCATCCTCTGTTTTTATATTGGCATTGGATGTGCTTACAGCAGGGGAACGAACAGGCAATGGTTTAACTGGATTTTTTTTACCGCCACCCTTAAAAAAGTTTCTGATAAATTCTCCAAAAGTATCAAAGTCTTTCTGATAAATTAGTCCTACGCCATTTACATAATCCTCACTTAACTGGTTATTAAGTGTATTTAATGTTGTGCTGTTTAAAACCCGGTAAGAATACTTGGCGCTAAGGTTACCGTCTTTACGGATAAGGTATTGGGCTTCAAAATCTTTTGTGAGAAGAGTAAAGTTTGAATTAAACAAGTTGGTACTGGTTTGAAATAAATCACTACTTGCTGATGTAGTATTAAACAAACTTCCTGTAAGTACGAAGCGGTTTTTAATCCTGTATGACGCACTGAAATCATTAAATGAGCGGATATTCAGGTCCAAATTTTTGATATTTGATTGTGAAATCAAACCATTTATTTTATTAAATGTAAATTCACTTATCGCCTCGCCTGCAGTTCCCAAAACTTGGTTTGTTAAATTACTATTTGCACCGTTTGAAAAATTACGACGTACAATGATGCTTAATGCCTGCTGGCTGCGGTTATTATTATCAGAAAGATAAGTACTAAGATCATCTTTTATTGATGGATCAACAGGAAAATTAAAGTCAAAATCGATAGTTGGTTGTAATAACGTTTTAGTTAGTATAAGGTCAGCTTGTACAAGCTCATAAGAGTGCCCTTTTGGCGATGTAGAGCCTGCCGCCTGGTAAAGCGGAGCAATATCCGTACGTACTTCATAAATAGCGCTAAGGTTAATGGTAGCATTCGATGGACTGCCTGTCCACCTGATGGTACCACCCTGGTTTACTATAAAATTTTTACTGATAAAGTTTTTTGCGGTAAACTCAAATTTTCCTGATGTAATTAAAAAGTCGCCAAACATTTCAAAATCACCTAGGCTGTTTATATTTAAGGTCAGGTCTGTTGCTTGCCCGTTTCCTTCCAGTACCCCATAATCTGTAAATATTTTTACTGTGGTCTTTTCATCAACAGTAAGGTCGAAATTTAAAGTAACTCCATTAAAAGAATTCGATATTGCAACTGCCTTTGAGGTATCGCGATGACTAATAAATTTAATAAAATCATATTGACTAGCAGTTGTAGAGGTATTAAGGGGGATATTGAATATTGTACCGGCCTGCGTTTTGGCTTTAATGTCAATTTTCATATTATCAACAAGTCCGTTAAAACTAAATCTTCCGCTTGCAAAGGCTGTCCCGTAGTAAAGATGATTATCCTTAAAAGTAGTGTTTAATGCCATCAGGTTTTTTGCTGTAAGATCAGCTTCAATATCCGGATTTGAAAAATCGTTTAAATCCACTGTGCCTGTAACGCTTCCGGTTCCTCCTTTATCATCTTTAATAATCATATGGTTTATATTCACCACACTGTTAGCGACATTAAGAGTATCGGAAACTTTATAGGCAGTTTTTAAATAATTAACCGTTATCCCTGTATTAGATAGTATGATATTTCCGTTTAATTGCGGTTTAGATGGCGGCCCGGTAAGTTTTAAGTTGGTTGAAATATTACCCTTAATATTTGACACAAGGCTATATATAAATGGTTCAAAAATAATTCCTTCGGTCTGGTTCATTTTTACATCAAAATCAAGGTTGTCTGCTGCTGTGCCATGTCCTATCTGGTATACTCCTGCAATATTAACAGTCTCCAAACCATGATTATTGATATTCATTTTTACATTAGCCTGTTTTCGGTCATTGCCAAGGTCCGATTCAATTTTAACATCACCCACAAGCGTATTATTCATTGCCAGCGAATCGATATTTAAATGTGCATTGATGCCAGGCGTCTTAATAAGAGAACTGAATTGTATATTGCCATTCAGCATGCCTTTTAACTCTACACCTGCTGGGCGTCTGGTTAACTGGTTAAAAGTAGCCATATGAAATTTTTCAAAGGATAGCTTTAGCTGATCAGCCGGATTATCGGAAATAAAGCCATCAATTTTTACTTTTTGCTCACCCCTTGATAATTCAAAACCTGACACTTTAGTTTTTCCTTCAAGCAACCTTATACTTACCTTTTCTGCAATTCTCCAGTCCTGATGCTCCAATATTACATCCGATGGAAGCAATTGCAACTTTGCAGTAGTATCACGACCAAAGTTTATTAAACCATAAAGGTCAAGTGAGTTTACAGCATCTTTATCAGATAGTTTGACGTTAAAATTTAAACTGTCATTCTTTAAAAAGTTGGTAATGGTTATATTTTTAATAAACAAACTATCCGTCAAATCAACTTTGCTTAATGAAACGTTAAGTCCCAGGTAATCTGCATTTGTACTTTCATCTATAATAAAGTCATGAAATAAAATTTTACCGTACTGTATTGTTTTAATATAAGCATTAAGAGTGGCTATTTTTGTTGTTGAATTAAACTGGCCCACAAAGGTACCCTGATCGGGTATTTTAAGATCAGGCATGAAAATAGCAATTAACGGATCAGGGTTTTTTAGCGTTAAGTTAAATGAAAAATCCTGTGGTTTGGGAGTAACAATGGTTGTTTTTAATGATGGAATATATTTTTTAACAATGGTTTTAAAATAGGACGGTAATGTTGGTAAGTCATAATTGCCTTTAATATAACCATCAACCATATCCGACTTCAGATTAATAGCTCTTGAATTGCCAATACCATTTGCTGTTAAAACAACGGAGTCAACCGGATAATTATTTCTAGGATCAATTATCCTGGCCTTAGTTAGCGAAATATTGCCTGTTAGGTTATTAAGATTATTGCCTGAGAAATTGGTTGATATCTGTGAGGTAAATGTAATAGTATCGTTTAATAGTTTTAAAGCATGCAATTGAGCATTATTAATATTAGCGGTAAAATTATAAACAGGTAAAGCCGGATTTAAATTGATGCTGCCGTTTAAATCGAGTTTAATGTTTTTATCATTAATGGTTATTTTTGCGCTGGCAACCTTTTTAATAAAGGAACCATTTAAGGTAAGATTTTTATAATCATAACCTTTAAAATTAAGTGCGCTAATGCGGGCGTTTAATTTTTCATTTAAATTTTTAAGATTATCCCCGCTGCCATTAATATTTGCATTTAAAGTAACACGTCCTAATGTTTTTTCATTAAGTAAACTGCCCAGGTTAAAAGCATAGGTATTAATTTTTCCGCTATATGCCGGTACACCAGCTTTATTAAATTTTAAATTAATATCAGGGTCAAATCTTCCCAGTTTGGTTTTAAAAGTACCATAAGCTACAAAATCATTTTGTAAACCAGTAAACCGCCCGCTAAAGTTAACATTCCCGAATTTTGCGATGATAGCCGGTACATGCCTGTTTGCTGTACCGGTAAAGTTGCTATACAGATAATCAAGGTCTGCTTTGTTAGTGGCAATCTGCTCAAAATTCAATTCCAGAAAAGTGTTACTCCAGTGAGGCAAACCCCTGATCTTAAAATTACCTCTAATATAAGTAGCTTTGCCACCGGTAATTAACATGTTTTTTGCATTAAGGTTATTAACAAAGCCTTTTATGTGGCCATTTAAGCCTAAGTCAAACTTAACATGTTCTAAACCATCGGTGAAATAGGAAATGTCCCTTGATGAAATTTGCGATCCTTTAAAATCGCCATCCATGTAAACTTTATCTACAATATGATTAAAGTCACTGAATGATTTAAACTTCATCCTGAAAAAGTTTTTAAGATTGGAGTGGTTTGTTAATATATACAGGTTTTGGGCAAGTATTTGGTTGCTATCAATAGTTGCAGCAGCATTGAATTTTTTTAGATAAAAACCGCTTTTTTCACGAAGTGTGAGGTTGCTGACACCGCCCTTAAACAGGTGGTTCTTTAAATCCATGTTTTTGACTACCGCACTGAAATTCCGAACGTCAAGATCGTCAAAGTTTACACCTTTTATAAATGTATCTACCAGCTTATTTTTAAATCGGAAATGGAAATTATTGATGGCTATTTTTTCAAATTCCGTTGTCCAGGGTTTACTTATTACGTTAACCTTTTTGCTGGTATCCGAAGATTTAAAATAATCTAAAATAAATTGAAGGTTTGAGGAACTGTCTTTTTGTTTTTTAAGATAAACTGAGCCATTGTCTAGTTGTATCAGTTTAAAATCAATTTTTTTGTTTGGGATACTGCTAAATAAAGAAAATCCATTTAAATCTATGGTAAGTTTTGGTGTGCTTAGCAAAGTATCTTTCTGTTTATCCAGTATATAAAAACCTTCAAGTATAACCGAAGTAAAGGGTTTAATATAAAGGCTTTTTATATCAATTTTAGTTTGCAGCTTATCAGACAAATACCCGGCTGCCTTTTTTGCAGCCCATGTTTGTACCGGTTTATATTGGAAAAGCATAAGCAGTATGCTAAATACCAATAGTATGCCCAATACTATAATTAACGCTATTTTGAGTAGTTTTTTAATAACTTTGCGGTTTAATTATTGAATTATTGATTTAATGAATTGCTGATTATTTAAACATCGTTTGCAAATTAAGGTTTAACAAACTATAAATAATAAAAACAATTCAACAACTCAATAATTCAACATCAATAATTCAAAAAAGTGCCCGTCGTAATATTAGGAATTGAATCTTCATGTGATGAAACCTCTGCAGCTGTATGTGCTGATGGCGTAATATTAAGCAATGTTATTGCTAATCAAACCATTCACGAAGCCTATGGAGGCGTTGTCCCTGAGCTTGCCTCAAGGGTTCATCAACAAAATATTGTTCCTGCTGTAGAACAAGCATTATTAAACGCAAAAGTAAACAAAAATGATATTGATGCGGTTGCTTTTACACGCGGCCCCGGACTTTTAGGTTCCCTGCTTGTTGGCGTATCTTTTGCGAAGGCTTTTGCACTTGCTAAAAACATCCCTCTTATCGAAATAAACCACATGCAGGCACATGTGCTGGCTCATTTTATCGGCGATAATAAACCTGCATTTCCTTTTTTATGCTTAACGGTTTCGGGCGGGCATACACAAATTGTTTTGGTGAAGGATTTTTTTGATATGGAAGTAATAGGCCAAACCCTGGATGATGCTGCCGGTGAAGCAATGGACAAAACAAGTAAAATTTTAGGATTACCTTATCCTGGCGGCCCTTTGATTGATAAATATGCCCGGTTGGGTAACCCTGATGCTTTTAAGTTTCCTGAGCCGCAGATCCCTGGTTTTGATTTTAGCTTTAGCGGTTTAAAAACTGCTATCCTATATTTCGTAAGAGATAATGTGGCTATTAATCCTGATTTTATTCAGCAAAATTTATATGATATTTGCGCCTCGGTTGAAAAGCGTATAGCAACAATTTTGTTAAATAAGTTAAACAAAGCTGCACAAACTTATAACATTAAAGATATTGCATTAGCTGGAGGAGTATCGGCCAATACAGGTTTGCGGCAGGGCCTGCAAACCTTAGGTGATAAGAATAATTGGCGGTGTTTTATCCCCAAGTTAGAATATTGCACCGATAATGCAGCAATGATTGCTATTGCAGGGTACTATAAATTTTTAAAAGGTGAATTTGTTGGACAAGAGGTAACACCTTTGGCTAGATACCCCCTGGCCCCCTAAAGGGGAAACAACGGGGATGATTAAAATAGACAGTTAATTAATACAAACATAATATTCCCCCTTTAGGGGGTTAGGGGGCAAATGAACATTCCATCACTTATATTCTACGCAGTTTTTGTACTTCCGCTGGTTGCATTTTTAATATGGCTGATGCGCCAGGATAAACGCAACGCAAAAACAGGCCTTATTATATTGGCAATTATTGTTATTGGAGGTATAATTTATATGTACTGGAAAACCAACGGGCAATAGGTTGTTTATTTATTTTATCATTGCCTAAGTTCAAACTTATTCTTCGTGTGTTTCTAATCATAAAAAGAAGGGAAATGTACGTGCCCAGATATCATAATGCAGCTTAAAATTTGGTTAAACCATCGAAGGAGCAATTCCAAATAACTTTTTAAAAGCGACAAAAAAGTGTGAATAGTCTTTAAAGCCGACCTCAAGGTACACTTCAGAGGACTTAAGCTTTTTTTCCTTTAGGAGATAATGGGCATCCTCAAGCCTTTTTTGTAATAACCATTGACCAGGTGTAGTGCGATATGTTTTTTTAAAATCGCGCTTAAAGGTAGAAAGGCTTCTGCCGGTAAGATAGGCGAAGTGCTGCAGGTCGCCGTTACATTGGTAATGCTCATCCATGCAGGCCTGGAGATCAATTTTGCCAGGTTCGCTAAAATCAAATAGAAGATCCTTTAATCCGGGATTAGCGCCCAGAAAAACCAACACTGCTTCCTTTATTTTGATTTTGACTAATCCTAAGCCCATGTGCTGACTGTGTTCCAGGTAAGGTAAGAGGGAATCGATGTAATTTTTAAAAAGGTGGTTGGGTTTTAACAGAAACACGTTATCGTGATTTTGGCCGGTAGTTATACCTTGCTGAAATTGATCTTTTAATTCTAGCAAAGTGTCATGATCAATACAGATGGATATGGAGCGGTATTCACCGCCTGATGGGGGCTGTTTCACAAACTTGCTGAGCCTGTTCTTAACAGCGAAACGAAAGTCGCCAGCTTTAAACAAGTGTGATTTGCCGCTAAAATAGACTTCTGAGGTTCCCGAAATAATATAATCGACCACGTGCTGCCGGATAAACAGTTCACCTTCTACAATTCTTTTGGAAACGCAGGAATAAACGATCTGTGGTAAGCGCGGAGCAGTGGTATTAGCCATAGAATCAAATATATAGGAACAGGACCCATATATCAAAGTATACCGGCCCTGTTCTTGAATAACTTATCCTAGAAATATCGATGCTATTTCTTTGATGGAAGCTTCTGCGCCAATCTCTAAACGTCGCTCTTGCATGCTTTTACAGTCGTCTCCCGCAGTATAATGTACCTGGTTTTTTCCATCGGTTGCCGCCTCATAAATGACCTCAGCAATTTCTTCAGGAGTTGGTCCGCTTGTCTTTGGGTCCATCATAGCGGTTACGACCCTCATGTAGTGATCCATTAATTCTTTATAGGGCTCAGCTGTTGTGATCATCATATTAGACCCGAATTCAGTTCGGATAAAACCAGGTGCAACAGTTTTGATGCCGATGCCAAAGGGTGCCAGTTCATAGTTCATCCCTTCGCTCCAGCCTTTCAGTCCCCATTTTACGGCGTGATACAAACTATCAAACGGAAAAGTGACCAGCCCGGCAACGGAGGTGATATTGATAAACAGACCATTTTTCTTCTCTCTGAAGTGAGGGACAAAAGCCTGTGTAACACGTATGGCACCAAGCAAATTAGTATCAATTTGTTTCAGTAATTGATCATCTGTTATGCTCTCCAGCGGGCCAATGGCGCCATAAGCAGCATTGTTAAGTGCAACATCTATGTCTCCTATGGCAATTGCTGTAGCGGCTACGCTCGTAATTTCCGCAGGTTTGGTGATATCGAGCTGCAAAACGGTGACTCTTTCTAACTTGTCAAAGTCCTTTGCTTTGCTGGTGGCACGCATAGTTGCGATTACATTCCAGCCCTTGTTATGAAATAATTGAACTGCTGCTTTTCCCAGACCGCTGGAAGTCCCTGTAATAAATATTGTTTTCATCTTACTTTATTTTATTGAATATAAAGAAAGATGGAATAACAACTGTTCGCCTTGTTAAAAAGGTCAAAATACATTGTTAAAAAGTTCACTGAAATGTTCTTAAAAAAAGTTGCTATGAAATTCCGAAAGGACATTTATGTTCTTGAAATGGTTTTAGATAAAATTTGGATATGTGCGAACTCTGGAATACAATCTATGTTATCACATCGATAGTAAAAGTTCGCGATTGCTTCGTACAGCAATGACAAAATTTTATTCCGACTACCTGTCAAATCGTAAAAATACCGATTTATACAACAAAAAGAGGCTGTATCAAAATTCAATTGATGCGGTCTCTTTATTTAATAGCTAATAAATGAATGGCTGTTTAATTTTCTGTTGTTTAACAACGATGAACAATTTCGGGATGAAAACAGCAAAAAAGGGCTTCTTCAAGCCGCTTTTTTGCTCAGATTCTGTGCGATTGCAAGTAAGCCCCATTCAATCGCTACTTTTTCCTGACCACGAAGCATAAACCTTCGGAACCCGTGGTTCTGTTTGATATTTCCGAATACAGGTTCAACATCGAAGCATCGTTTCTTTCGCCGTTCTATGCCTTGTTCAGTGTTTAATAGTTCAAAGGCCTTTTGTTTCTGCCGCTTTAGGTTTTCATTGATCTCAATGATCCGGTTACCTTTTGATTTATGACAGGCACCGTTAAGCGGGCAGGTATGACAGTTCTTTGCCTGGTACCTTTTTACATTTTGTTCAAAACCGGTACTGGTTTTCCTGGTATAATTTCCAATGAAATCCATCGGCTGGCCCATCGGGCAGAAATAACCATCCTTTTCCCGATTATAAAAAAGCTTATCAGCAGCAAAAGGGAACTTGCTGTTGTGGGTTTCGTTTTGCTCTTTATCAAACATGCCATACTTTACAAAAGCGGTAACCTCCTTTTGTTCAAGCAGGGAGTAGTTTTCCTCTGAACCATAGCCTGCGTCCGCAGTAAGTACTTTAGGAGCCTTACCAAAGCTGGCCTCGTGCTGTGCTAAATGTGCGATTAAAGTTGTGGTATCTGTAGGGTTGGGATGAATGGTGTAATTAACAATGTATTGATTAGATGTGGATATCTGCACATTATAACCTGGCTTTAACTGGCCGTTTTTCATGTGGTCTTCTTTTATGCGCATGAAAGTGGCATCGGTATCTGTTTTGCTGTAACTGTTCCTTTCGCCCAGTATGGCTTCCTGATGCTCATATTTGGCGATATTTTCCGGATATTTCTTCGTTAATACTTCAATTTATCCTTAATCTTTTTATCAATATTTTCCTTACCGGCCAGTTTTTCATTGAACTAATCTATGGTGGCCTTTACCTTGCCGCTGTCTATCGCTGTGAAATCAGGCGGCTCCGGCATTTTGTCCTCATGTTAGCAATCTTTTGAGCATATTGCCATATCTCGGTCAGCTGCTTCTTCATTTTTTCCTTATTGGTCTGGATGGATTTTTTCCAGACAAAGGTGTATTTGTTCGCATTCGCTTCGATCTTGGTGCCATCCGTGTTGATCTCCTCAATACTCAGCAGCCCCTCATCTGCCAGCAGTTTTA
>JAQBOA010000049.1 GCA_028288305.1 Mucilaginibacter sp. | reverse complement strand
AACTTTGTAAGAAGAAACTAAAACAGGTTTCCCTCGCGCACAGCATAGTAAAATTACTTGTCTTGAATGAACGTGTAAGTGCTGTTCTAGTCCTGTTGTTTGATTATAATACAAAGATATGAGTATGCAGCGTTAGAAAAAGAGGTGGCGTACTCGTGCCCCGCATGCCAGGTAGACAAAAGACATCTAAGTCACGAGTACGCTACTTCATAGCCCAGCGCCGCATACTCGCGCCAAAGGGGGAAATCTAAGTATGGGCACTTAAATTTTTTGAGTACAAGTGAAGACACCGGACGAGGGCATCAAGTAAAATAGCACAGAATTATATTTTGAACCAGCCCGTACACCGCCGTTTTAGGTTAAAGGCAGCGCCGCAAACCACCTCGAAAATGTTTCCCAGGGACCAATTTGTATCTGGAATAGTAGTATACTATGAACAACTATATATAAACAAAGAACTAATGGGAATACCCATCTTCCCCTTTTTTGATGCCGCTCTTTTATGATCAGGGCAATTAAAAGTGAATAGACGATTGCCATTGTGAATATTAAGGAAAAAGGGCTTACGCCGCCCATATGATAGATTAACCGGATAAGGGCAGGTTCAATAAAAATAATTCCTGTGGCAACCATCGCCCGCGCGTGGATATTAACATCATGACGATACCTGATAGCAAGTATATATGTTGTTCCTAAAATCAATAAGTCCTTGAATGGGATTAATAAATGGAGCCCATAATTTTTCTCATTATTTATAACAACAATATGAGCGGGAAGCCGGTAGTGAGCCAAAAGAATGACGGACAAAAATAGCATAGGCATTATGAAATAGCTTAGTTTGCCTACGAACCTGTGAAGCGACAACTTCTTTTTCCTGATCAATATTGGCTGCAGAACCAATAAAGATATCCAAAGGGTTAGCATGGCAGCGTGGAAATGAAAGTAAAACGCGAAGTTGGCAGTGCCGTTAAAGAATTTTGAAAAATATGAAGGCCAAAAGCCCAATAAAACGAGGACATACAATCCTATAAAATAATACCCCGAATTGTTGAAGTTGATTTTAGTTTTAGGTTTGGTTGTTGTCAGTTCCATTTACATTTAGGTTGATTTTATTTACGGATCAAAATGGCTATGTTTTTAAATTGATTGTTCTAATATATGGAAGGCTTCACAAATCAATTCAGCAGCACTTTTATTTATGCACCATCGTAAACTGAACCAGGTAAGCGGCCGGTAAGAAAAATCCAGAACTGTGATACCCATTCGGTCATCAGGCTTTTTTCGAATATAGCGCTATTATTTAATAAAAAGAAAATTATCTGGATATCAATTAATTAGATCCCATCTGTCCGGCCGTTTAGCTTGGATACCCGCTGTTCGAAGTTTATTAACTTCGGACGACTATGCTTGTAGTTTAAAACTACACCAACCCACAATCCCCGCGTTAGCGATGGCAGCGGATACCGGCCAAGCGCCTAATGCCTGCAGCCGTATGAACGTACAGCGCGGCCCGCTTCTATCGGCTGGAATGCCCACATTTTAAGTCTTAAGTTCTGAGTCAAAAGTCTTAAGTCGGATCTTCGTCCAAAAAACATCTCCCCGAACTGACGCGAGTATTATTTGTAAGCCAAACACGCAAAAGCTACCCATAACTTTTCCACCGATTTTAAAATCAAAATCCGTACATTCGACTATTCGATTTTATTACTTGTTAATACAATCGTTAGCTGAATGCTATCACCATTCCTTGAAGAATTATAAACCAGTCGAGTATGAAAAACTCCCGCCCGTCCAAGCGTTAAGGCTTAACCAAGCGGGGAATAGTTCGAGAATATTTATCGAAGCATCTTTTCAATACCAATACGGTTATGTTTACTTTAAAAAGCCATCCAGGTAACCTAATATTGTTTTCGTCTGCATCATTAGGCTGACATGCCCCTGCGAAGGAACAATGGCCAAACGCGATTTTGGCATCGGTGCTAAATCATCAGATACACCACCTCCAAGTAATTGATACGTTTTCATCAACTCAATTTTATCCAGGCCATCATTATCGCCCGAGATGAGCAATACCGGCGAAGTAATTTTCGCAATATTGCTGTCGCCCATGTCGAATGGCGTCTTGACAAACGCGATCATCTGTTCCAGAAACTTTGTCCATTTTGTTTTGTCAGGTGCTACCGCATCGTATGCCGTTTTCAAAGGCGTATTCATTAAAAATTCAGGCTTCATATTTTTAAACCCATTAGTTACTGCGGGCAGCCAGCCACTGGTTTTATAGGTAGAAGAAATGATCACTAATCTTTTTACCCGTTTAGGGCTTTGTATCGTTAACTGATAAGCCGCGGAACCACCCATGCTATATCCTACGACATCAGCGCTGTCAACTTTTAAATGAGCCATTACTCCTTCTACATCACTTGCCATGGTAGCCAAGTCTAATTTTCTGTCTGAAAACGGTGTATGCCCATGTCCCTGCAATTCAATGGCAATTACTTTTCTTGTTTTTGACAATTCAGGTATTAATTGCCCCCAATTCATCTCAATGGTCATAAAAGCGCCATGCAGCAAAACAAGGGGTTTACCCTCGCCATATACTTCATAATAAACTTTAATGCCATTAACAGGTGCGTAGCCACTGTCGGCAGGTTTACTCTGTTGCCCTTTAGACTGAAATACTGTAAAAAAAAGCATAGTAATCATTAATACCGGTTTGAGGACATTAGATCCTTTAAATACTCTTTTCATAAAATATTATTTAAATTATTTTGATTTTATTGACAATATAAAGATCGAAGGCATTTCAGGATTTTACGCTGTGTAAAAATGACAATTTGAGGGGTGGATCGCGACAAAATATTGCATTTATATAGGAAAAAGGATATCATGTGTTGGTATGACGCAGGCGGCAAACGACCAAAACCTACCCATTACTTTTCTACCAATTTTAAGATCAAAATCCGTAAATTCGGACTATCCGATTTTATTACTTGTTAATACAATCGTTAGCCGAATTCTATCACCATTCCTTTAAGAATTATAAACCGGTCGAGTATGAAAAACTTAATACAAGCATGCCAGGTATTTTTCTGTCTGTCCTTATTTGTACTCTTATCGTGCAATAGAAAAAAAGATACGCCGTCAACCAGTGTAATAAATGGGATCTATCTTAAACGGGGACCGGTTGCCTTATGTGGCCCTTCAGACAAACAATTTGGCACAGTTGAATTTCAAACGTCCGGTTCGGAGAAAATAAGAAAGGATTTTAATCTCGCTATAGCCTTGCTCCATTCGTTTGAATATGACGAAGCAGAAAAAGTTTTCGCAAAAGTTATTGATGAAGATCCGGATTGTGCCATGGCCTATTGGGGCGTGGCTATGTGCAATAACCATCCGCTCTGGTCGCCGCCCAGTGCTGCCGAACTGCAAAAAGGCGCAAAGGCCATTGCTATTGCACAGTCTATTAAGCAAAAATCGGAAAGAGAAGGCGATTATATTGACGCCATGGCATTGTTTTATAAGGATTGGGATAAAGTGGATCATCATACCCGGAGTATCCGCTTTGAAAAAGCAATGGAAAAAACATACAGGGACAATCCAAACGATAAAGAAGCTGCTATATTTTACGCTTTGGCGCTCGACGCAGCAGCAGATCCGGCCGATAAATCTTTCACTAATCAAAAAAAAGCCGGGGCAATTTTAACTACGTTATATCCCGGTGAACCCGATCATCCGGGAATAGTACATTATATTATCCATACTTACGATTATCCGGAGCTTGCCATACTGGCCCTGCCGGCGGCAAGAAGATATGCGTCAGTCGCGCCGTCTTCGGCGCATGCCCAACACATGCCTTCGCATATTTTTACACGGCTTGGGCTTTGGGACGAATGCATAAATTCAAATATTGCTTCTATTTCTTCGGCAAAGTGCTATGCCGAAAGCGCCGGTATTAAAGGGCATTGGGATCAGGAACTTCATGGTATGGATTATCTTGTTTATGCATATTTACAAAAAGCAGAAAATAAACATGCGAAAGAACAATGCGATTATCTAAAAACTATGGATGCAGTTTACCCGGTGAGCTTTGTCGATGCTTATGCATTCGCTGCTATTCCCGCCCGTTATGTGCTCGAGAATAAGCTATGGAAGGATGCAGCCAGTCTCAAAATACATCCGGCCGATTTTCCATGGGAAAAATTTCCCTGGCAAAAAGCTATTATAAATTTTACCCGGTTGCTCGGGTTTGTTCATATCGGCAAAATCGATTCGGCGAAGACGGAGTTAAAAAATCTGAATACAATTTATGATACTTTGATGAAGCAAAAGGATTTATACAAAGCCAACCAGGTAAAGATTCAGATTAATACATCCGAAGCCTGGATACTGCTTAAAGAAGGGAAAGACGATGAAGCGTTAAAGACTATGATTGTTGCTGCAGACATGGAAGATAAAACGGCAAAACACCCTGTCACTCCCGGCGAAGTAATCCCGGCAGCGGAGTTGTTAGGAGATATGTTAATGAAAATGAACAAACCTGGAAAAGCGCTGGAAGCTTATGAAGCAGATTTGAAAAAGCACCCCAACCGGTTTAACGGTCTCTATGGTGCAGGGTTGGCTGCTGAAAGGTTGCGTAATGCTGAAAAAACAAATTCCTATTACCGCCAACTAACTAATATTGCAAATGCAAGTGATTCGAGCAGACCCGAACTTAAAGCTGCAAGGTTATATTTAAAAAAACAAAGGGTCTAATATAAGTCGTAAGTCTTAAGTCAATTATTTTAGTCCTGATTCGATTCTCTCCACCCTCCATGTCATTTCGACAAGGTACGAGGAGAAATCTTAAACACCTGACGTTGCCGCACGTATAGTTCGGATGCAAGGCGGATAAGATCCTTCGCTATCGCTGCAGGATGACAAATCAAATTATCAGGATGACGAAAGTAAATTAAATGTCATCTCTTCAGCTTTTTTTCCTATTTCCTATAGCAAATGGATGGTTTAAATGCAAAGAATTTGTTACGGTTTTTATTTAAATAATTTAAACCTTAATTAAATCGTTTTGTTAGTTCATTAACTGTAAGTTTTAATAATTTCTACTAAATAAATCCCCTATGTTGTTAAAGAAAGGGAACAAAAACAGGTCGGCTTGGTCCGTTACCAAAGACAGGGCGGACAGGACCCGTAAAAAGTCGGCCAGTGCGGCGGCGAACGAAGACAGCGTGATTGCAGAACTGAAAAACCGCGAACACGGCGGTGAGCAGCCGGCCAGGTAAATACCATACCATATAACCCCTACGCTTATGCAAATTGAAGTAAAATATTCCCAAACAGACGCATTGCTCCAGCTCGAAGCTGGAACGCCATCAATTAAAAGAACATTTGTTAATACCCATAAATCTTAATCTGTAAAAACATGAAAATTTTTGTAGCTAATCTTCCATACCATATCAATAATGACGCTATATGCCAGTTATTCGAACTATTTGGTGCTGTTATTTCGGCAAAGATCATCACCCAAAATGGCAAAAGTAAAGGCTTCGGCTTCCTGGAAATGGAAAACGACCAGCAGGCAGAGCAGGCTATCCGGCACCTGGATGGATCGCCGATAGATGACCGCAACATGATTGTCCGCCCTGCCGACGACCAGTCGCCATCGCAATCTTCACCACATAAAATACATAAACGCCCGCGGCTCTCTTTTACGAAAATTTAAAAAATTGTAATTCAAGAAACGGATTATATTGGCTCCCTATTCAGCAGGGTCTCGTATAGTGGATCCTGCATTACAAAGACATGAGCTATCCGCAGGGTCCTCTGCGAATTTAAGTTAACCCATAAATTCAAACGTCTAAAACGGCACCATGGAGCAATTGTGGCATCACCAAACGTTCCTATGGAACGTAAAATAGGTAATGGATGTGGCTACTACCTACCAGACGTCCTTGCAGGACGCTTTTTTATTTTCTTCGTCCAATCAGGACGGCTCGTTGGCAGTAAAAATGAATGCATGCAAGCGCGTTCCTTAAGGAACGCATCGTGAAATTCGACAATTAATTCCGCTACCTAATTTTATGGGTTAACTTAAATCTGCAAGAACCTATATATGCTATTACTTTCCGTGTGCTGCGTCAGATACTTCTCTCCATTGTTCCCACGCAGCCAATCGCTGCTCATAAGCCTGTTTAACAGCAGGGAATGCTATTTTTCCTAACAGTAACCTTAAAGGAGGGTTTGATGAATCTACCAGTTTAATAATCGCTTCAGTTGTTGCTTCCGGAACGCCGAATATTTCGGGTGTTGAGCCCTCCTGGAATGCTTTTTTTAGCGGGTTATATACTTCATTAGGCTGAGTTTGAAAGGCCGACGCACCTGCCCAGTCTGTTGCAAATCCATTTGGTTCAACCAATGAAACTTTAATACCAAAGGCGGCTACCTCCGTTGCCAGTGTTTCACTCAATCCTTCTACAGCAAATTTAGAAGCATTATACAATCCTAAAACAGGCAGCGTAACCAAACCCAAAAAGCTCGAAACCTGTATAATATGTCCGCTCTTTTGCCCTCTCATCACCGGCAAAACTGCCTGGGTAACCCAAAGCAGGCCAAAGAAGTTAGTTTCCATCTGGTCCCGGGCTTCCTGCTCGCTTGTTTCTTCTATCGCACCAAAAAGACCGTAACCGGCGTTATTAATCAGCACATCAATGCGGCCAAAGTGTTCCTTTGCTTGCTTCACTGCTGCAAAGCATGCTTCACGGTTATTTACATCCAACTGTATAGGCAAAACTGAATCGCCGTACTTTTGCACCAAATCATTAAGTGTATCGATATTCCTTGCAGTGGCAGCTACTTTATCGCCGCGTTTTAAAAATGCTTCAGCCCAGATTTTTCCGAATCCCCGTGAAGCGCCTGTTATTAAAATTGTTTTTGACATGATTTTGTTAATTTAATTGTATATATTATTATTATTTTGCACTCTTATTTCCAATTATTAAATAAATGACCGATCGGTCATTTATTTAATAAAAAAAATTATTTTACCTTTTTAGAAACCCGTTTTTTAATGTTCTTGATAATAATTTTCATTTTATCGTTGTTACCTGCAACACGGCACATCATAATTCCGCCTTCTATCATTGCAAACGTTATGGTCGCAAATTCCTCATAATCCCATTTGGCCTTGAACTCTCCGTCTTTTATTCCCCGCTGTATAATTTCTTTAACTAATTGCTGACTAATCTCAATCATGCGGTTTACTTTTTCCCTTACAATTGCGTTGGTATCATCAGCTTCCATACCAAAATTGATCATCGGGCAGCCACCGAATACCGGGGAATTCATAGGATCTTTAAAAACATCCAGATACGCAAATAACCGGTCTTTTGCTGTTTTATATTTTTTAATAGCCGACTGAACCTTTAAAGCGAGCATATCCATATTGTAGTCGACCGCAGCACATGCCAATACATCCTTATTTTCGAAATGTACATACAGGCTGCCCTTTGACAAGTTGGTAGCCTCCATAATATCATTCATGGATGTTGCAGCTATACCCTTTGTATTGAAGATAACTGCGGAACGCTCCGTGATAAATCGTTTAGTTTCTTCGCCTTTTGTCATTGATTATTGAATTGCGAAACAAATATAATGACCGATCGGTCACATTTAGTATTTTTAAAAAATTTTTTACAAAACAACTACATTTTCTAACTTATCCGGGTGTTCCATACGTTCCAAATGTGTCTCGCTCCGGATGTTCAAAATGTTTCGGGTTCTTGTCTTAAAATTTGGAACACCTCAAATTAAAAAAGGGAGCCGGCATTACACCGGTTCCCTTTTCAAAACTATTTAACTAACAATAAACTATTTCATGCCCTTATCAATTGTTTTGATAACATCAAGGTGATGCTGCACAACCGGTGCTGTTTTAGCAGCAAAGGCTTTAAAGTCGGCATCTTTACCGTTTTTTGCTTCGTCCTGCATTAAATCCAATGTTTTCTTATGTCCGTCAATCATGGCATCAACATAAGCTTTGTCAAAGGCCTTACCCGACTTTGTGCTCAGGTCATCCATTTTCTTTTGGTGGTCGGCATCAACATTAGAGGGCAGGGTAATATTTTTCGATTTGGCAATACTCTTTAGCTCATCGTTTGCTTTGCCATGATCGGTTACCATCATCTGTGCGAAGTCTTTTATTTTAGCGTTTGTCGATTTTGACAAAGCAAGTTTTCCCAATGCTACCTCGGCCATACCGCCTATGGCGGCTTTAGTGGTAAACGCACTATCAGGATTTGCGGTTGAGGCCATTGCATCCTTTTTAGTGGTATCAGTCATTTTCATAGAAGTGTCGCTTGTGCCGGCTGTGCTGTCGCCATTGCCCGCGCTCTTGTTGCTTTTGCATGCCTGGAACAATCCAAGTGTTAATGCAATCATTGTGATTAGTGTTAATTTTCTCATGGTTTTTTGTTTTAGTTATTGACTTTAACAAAAATTTTGAAAATTGGTTTTAGTATTATCAAGATGATAATGATTTAGTTAGCATAAACAGTTTGAATTTAATTAACTTGTACGAAATTAACTTCTTAAATAAGAAGCCCCGTTAATATCCACAATACCCGCGCTGGTAAACTCCAAACCTTCACTGGCATACACCGCAATTAAACGGGCCACTTCTTCGGGCCGGGCAACCCTTCCAAACGGGCTTTGTTTTTTAATAGCATCACCAGGTGCACCGCTTAATGCCTGGGCAGCCATTTCGGTTTCTACAAAACCAGGTGCAATAACATGTATGCTGATATTGTGCGGCGCCAATGCGATAGCCAGCGATTGGCTCATGGCGTTTAGTCCGGCTTTGCTGGCGCCATAAGCGGGATGGTCCGGCTCGCCGCGGAAGGCGCCCCTTGAAGAGATATTTATAATTTTCCCGTTTTGCTGTCTTATCATAATACGGGAGGCAAACCAGCACATATTTGCCGGACCAGTTAAATTAGCTTTAAGCGTTTGGTCCCAGCTTTCCTGCCAGTTTTCGTAAGTTGTTTCCAATATTTTGTGTTCACTAAACACAGCAGCGTTGTTAACCAATACATCCAGTTTGTCATAATTTTTTGAGTAAGATGTAAAAAAGTTTTTTATGGAACCAGGGTCTGCTACGTCTAATTGGTAAATGCTGTGGCTGCCAGGTCCAAGTTCTGCTAATGTTTCTTCGGCCGCAGCCCGGTTTGAATGATAGGTTATGATCACATTGGCACCCGAAGCAGCAAATAATTTAGCGGCAGTACTGCCTATTCCCCTTGAACCACCGGTAATCAGTACGTTTTTATCTTTAAAGTTAAAAGTCATTTTTAAAATTACGCATTTGTCCGGCTAATCCAAAAACCAGAAATGCGATACCTGAAATTTCTTCACATTGTTTAAGAAAAAGTTCCTGTATATCCACATCCTTGGCAGCCGGGTGAAATTGCCGTTCGCGCTGATGATAAAAATACCTCCCGGTTACCAACGCGGCCTTATCATTACTGGTTGCCAGCCAAACTTGCGTTTTGGGCCCTTCTTCTAAACTATCCGGCGCACCGGCACCGCCCATCTTTGTGGCTACCCAGCCAGGCTCCAGGGCATTGGAAAATATTCCCGGCCATTTTCTTGCTGTGGCAAAAGCTATCAGCACATCATGTAATTTGGAATCGGCATACGCCCGGAAACCGCTCCAGGGACGTTCCTTCCATAGCAGGTCCTTTAAGCTGGCGTCACCATCACGATGCAGGCCCGAACTCAGGTAAACCAGTCTTTTGGGTCTCTGGATTAGGCAAGTGAGAATATAAGGCGCCAAACTATTAACTGCAAACACATGCGGCAGGCCATCCTTTGTATTTATTCTTCTTTGTTCCTGGTAGCCTACTCCGGCGTTATGGATCACTGCGTCAAAAGGTCCGAGCTTGTTCACTTTTTCAGCAACTTCTGCGGTTTCTGCTATAACCGACAGATCGCCGCTCACAGCTATTTCCGCACCCGGAACAGCGGCTAAAGCCTCGGCTGCCCGTTTTTCATTACGTGCATGAAGCACTACTTTATGCCCCTCCTCTACCAGCAACTTCGCTGCCATCTGACCAAGGCCATCTGCAGACCCTGTAATAAATATCTTTGCCATATATATTTTAATTATGAAAAAATAAATCCTTAACAAATTGAAAAAACATATGTTTATTTCAACCAGATTTTTTAATTGAAGACGTTGGTTGCCACCGATTTGTATGAAGAAAGCCTATTTATATATTTTTATTATATTTTTTACAACATTATTCATCTGAATTAAGTAAAAGAGTCAGATATTAGTTGGGTTTAAACAAAGAAAACAAATTCAAAAATTTAGCTACTAATATTAACCAGTCACAATCATAAATGAAACAACTTTATCGTTCGCTTTTTACTTTTATTATAGCTACCATAGTTTTGGCATCGTGCGGTAAAAATGG
Source organism: Mucilaginibacter sp. (assembly GCA_028288305.1). Classification (GTDB taxonomy): domain Bacteria; phylum Bacteroidota; class Bacteroidia; order Sphingobacteriales; family Sphingobacteriaceae; genus Mucilaginibacter. Next base: position 7,448 of record JAQBOA010000049.1, on the reverse strand, counting down.
GGTTGTTGGCCCAATTGGAGCAACAGGCCAGCAAGGACCTATTGGACCAGCGGGCCCAAAAGGTGCAGACGGGCAAAACGGAAGCGTTATTTATAGCGGAACAACAACCCCTCTTGTTGCTACGGGAGCTATTGGCGATTTCTATCTCGACGAAACCACAGGATTATTATACGGTCCTAAAACCGTAAGCGGCTGGGGTTCCGGTTTTTCTTTAATTGGAGCTACAGGGGCCACCGGTACAGCCGGAAGTACAACTTATAGTGGAAATGGTGCGCCACCATCTTCAACAGGAGTAATTGGCGACTATTATCTTGATAAAACTAATTATTTGCTCTACGGCCCAAAAACAGTAAGCGGCTGGGACACTCCGATTAACCTACAGGGTCCGCAAGGAAATACAAATGTTAAAACCGATGTATTTAGCGTAGGCGGCAGCCAATGGATTTGGAATTCACAATACGCTTATGAAACATCCTCATCAAGTTTAACTGAATATTTAACCCGATATTACATAAGGAATAATAATACAATTACCCAGGATGTTTTGAACAAAGGTCTGGTACTGGTTTATTTTACACCAAGCCCTATCAATAATCCAAATGAATGGGCGCCATTACCCTATGATTTTGATTCTTCACTTGGATATATTTTTCATTATGTTTATGTGACAGACGTAGGTAAGGTAACATTCCATTATTATTTTACAGGATCCGGCAGCCCGGCGCTTAATACTTATAATGATGAGGTTCGTAAGTTTAAAATTGTAGCTATTACTGGGCAAACGGGTGTATTTATGCTGACGCATAATGTAAACCTAAATAATTACCGGGAAGTAATTAAGGCTTCTGGTTTATGGCAGCAGGATAAACTATATAAATAGATTTTGTAATATTTCAATATTTAGCCGATTGGGAAATGTCCTTATCGGCTTTTTGTTTATATATTTGTTATATAAAAGCAGTTATAAACAATACTCATCTATAATAAAATCACCTTTATGAACAGAACTATTGGAATTGTACTTATCATAGCAGGAATAATCACGCTGATTTGGACAGGCTGTACTTATACTAAAAAGGAAAAGATTGTAGATGCAGGTCCTTTACAAATATCAGTCGACAGGCAGAAAACGGTTAACTGGCCTCCATACCTGGGCGGTATTTTGCTCATCGGAGGGATTGTAATTATAGCACTCGATAAAGGGAAAAGATAATAAGATAGGTAAAAGGCAAAAGGTTAGAATATTTAAGCGCCTTAACCTTTTTAGCTTTAACCTTTCACCACTTACCTTTCGCCTTTCACCTTTCACCTTTTCCCTTTCACCTTTCCGCTTTTACCCCTACCTTAGTGGCAATGATTTTCGATTTTAGGTTAAAGGTTTTTTATACAGTAGCCCAACGGCTAAGCTTTACCAAAGCCGCTGCAGAATTATTTATTACCCAGCCTGCTGTTACCAAACATATAAAAGAACTTGAGCAGCAATTAAATGTTCAATTGTTCAGGCGCAATGGTAATAACATTGTTTTAACTACGGCCGGTAAGATATTACTGCAATACGCTGAAAAAATATTTCATACCTACACAGAGCTGGAAACAGAACTGGCCCAGCTTAATAATATGGAAGCCGGTACATTACACATAGGTGCAAGCACTACCGTAGCTCAAACTATTCTGCCTAAAATACTTGCCTTATTTAAAAAAACTTATCCTGCCGTAATTTTTACTTTTACACAGGGAAACACCGACCTGATCACTCAACTTGTATTATCAGAAAAAATTGACATTGCTATTGTTGAAGGTGCTGCCCATTATCCACAGATCGCTTATGCACCTTTTGCTAAAGACGAGATCGTACTCGTAACGAGGGCAAATAACCAATTATCGAAAAAAGCCGAAATCACACCAAAACATCTGTTAAATATTCCTCTTATTTTACGTGAATCAGGTTCGGGAACTTTGGATGTCATTTTTAACGCGCTTACCAATGCAGGGATAAATCCAAAAGACCTGCAGATAGAGATAAGGTTAGAAAGCAGTATCGCTATAAAGCAATATCTTTTATATTCAGAGACCGCCACATTCCTTTCTATCCAATCTGTAATCAGCGAATTAAAATACAATGAGTTAAGCATTATTGAAATTAAAGGCCTGGAAATATTCCGCACCTTTGAATTTATTCAGTTACACGGTAAAAACTCAAAGCTTATTGAGCTCTTCAAGCGGTTTTGTCTCGCCAATTATAACTTAAAGTAATCGCATATTACTATTTGTCATTTGTCTTTGGTTATACTAACATCGATTATTGTTATTATTTTCAAAAAAAATGGAACTTATAACTACTGATATTTGCATTATAGGCGCAGGCCCTGTTGGTTTATTCGCGGTTTTTGAAGCCGGCTTATTAAAAATGCGCTGTCATTTAATCGATGTATTGCCGCAGGTTGGGGGTCAGCTTTCCGAAATATACCCTCAAAAGCCAATTTATGATATTCCCGGCTTCCCAACTATTAACGCCCAGCAGCTTGTTGACAGTTTGATGGAGCAGATAGAACCTTTTAAACCCACTTTTTCATTAGGCGAAAGGGTAAACGAACTGCAGCAACTTGAAGATGGATCATTTGTTACCCAAACCAGCGATGGTACTGAAGTACATAGTAAAGTGGTGGTGATAGCAGGTGGTCTTGGGTGTTTTGAACCCCGCAAACCTGCTATTGACAACCTGGAGCTGTATGAAGGAAAAGGAGTGGCTTATATGGTCAAAAATCCCGAAGCTTACCGTGGCCGGAAAGTAGTTTTGGCAGGAGGAGGAGACTCGGCTTTAGACTGGGCTATCTTTTTAGCGGATATAGCCGCAGAAGTTACCTTAATACACCGTGGCGATACTTTTAGGGGTGCACCGGATTCTGCCGAAAAAGTTTTCGAACTGGCAAAAGAGGGCCGTATTAACCTTATCCTGCAGGCACACATCAAAGCAATTAGCGGACATGGGCATTTACAGCAGGTTGAACTAATTGACCGGAATAATGAAATAACTACAATTGCTGCTGATCATTTAATCCCATTGTTTGGCCTAACTCCAAAGCTTGGCCCAATTGCGGATTGGGGTTTAAATGTAGATAAATCGGCCATTATGGTAGATACAGTTGATTACAGCACCAATGTAAAAGGCGTTTATGCTATTGGCGATATTAATATTTATCCCGGTAAGCTAAAACTTATCCTTTGCGGTTTTCACGAAGCTGCACTGATGGCACAAAGCGCATTTAAACTGGTTTATCCCGACCAAAAATTAAGCTTTAAATATACTACAGTTTATGGCGTAACCGCCTTTTAAGGTGAAAGGTTTTAACACCATTGTTCGATGGTGTAGTTTATTCAGAATTACAATATGATCAACTTAATAATTGAAGACCGTAGAGGCCATCGCGAACCTATAGAAATTCCTGAAGGAATAAGTTTGAGCCTGATGGAAGTTTTAAAGGCATCCGACCATAATATTCTGGCAACCTGCGGTGGTATGGCGCTTTGCGCTACCTGCCACGTGCAGGTGGTTGAAGGCCCTGAACAATATTTTCATCCAACAAATGCAGAACTTGATTTACTGGATACCCTTCCGGATGCTGGCCATGATAGCCGCCTGGCCTGTCAGTTAAGGATTAGTGAAGATATGGATGGGATGATTTTCAGAATAAAAGGGGAAGAATAGTTAGAATTAAAAAGAGTCAGATTTACGAAGTTTCTAAAACTTCGTAAATCTTAATTGAAACCTATAGACGTCACTTGCGTAGTAAGATTTAACTTTTACTTTAATAGTCTTACAATAACTACCTGCGCAATGAAAAAAATCTACCTTCTGCTCACCATAACCATAATAGCAATAAATGTTGCCCACGCTCAAAATGAATGGGTAAGCTATAAAATCGATAACAAATTATCTGTTAAAGTTCCAAGTCAGCCAATGATCACAGATGAGTATAGCGTAATGGCTCAAAGTAAAGATTCTTTGTTTTGCGTTATCAGTGTAATTGATTTAAAAAAAATTGCTGGTATTGACTCAGCAGCACTTGCATCATTGGTCCCAACAAGCAGTTTTTCGAACCACATAAAAACTGGTATGCTGGGAAAAATGAAGGGATTTACTTTAGGTGATTTTAAAATAAGTAAATGGAAAGGTTATTATTGTTACAATGTTGACGGCAGTAATGCAGCAAAAAAACAAAAAATAAATACTTTTATGGTGATCATCGGCACTAATATATATAGTTTAAGTGCAATGATGTATGAGGGTAAAAGCACAAAAGGAAAAGAAGATTTTTTTAACTCACTGGCGTTAAATTAAAATTATGTAAATTAGTATACTTATTAATAGCATCATGAAAAAAACATTCTTTTTCCTCGTTGCAACCATCCTTTTCTTAAACATTGCCCAAGCCCAAACTGGATGGATAAATTATAAAATCGACAATAAATTATCGATAAAAGTTCCAGCAGAACCAACAAAGCTCGACGAAAATAGCGTATTCGTTAAAACCAAAGACAGTTCTGTTTATGTTATCGCAGTAGTTGATATCTTTAAATTGGCAGGTTTAGATTCTGCTACCATAGCCAGCCAGTCGCCAACTGTTGAATTTGCAAACAGCTTCAAAAATGGCATGTTGGGTAAAATGCCGGGCTCTACACTCGGCGATGTCACGATCGGTAAATGGAAAGGTTATACTTGTTATAATATGGATGGAGGTAATGCTTCATCAAAATTGAAAATTTATACTTTCATGTTATTCATAGGAACTAAGGTTTATAGTGTGATGACCATTTTGCCTGAAAATAAAAACACCAAAGAGAAGGATGCTTATTTTAATTCTCTGGTTTTGAATTGACTATACCAAATTATAGTATCCGTCTTGTAATTACTATGTTAACATCTAAATAATTTTTTGCTACGATTTGCATTTATATAAGTACTTATATAAATTGCACTATGAATTTATATCAGAATCTGGGATATTTAGTTTTAGGCAGCAGGTTACGACGATTAAGCGAAAATTTTTTATCCGAAATTAATCGGGCCTACCAAAATGAGGGTATTGATTTTGATGCCAGCTGGTTCCCTGTATTCTATTTATTGTCAAAAAATGATTCGCTTTCCATAAAAGAACTAAGTGAACAGACTGAGGTTTCGCACCCCGCCGCAAGCCAGCTGATCACTAATTTAAAAAATAAAAAACTGGTTACCAGCGTAACTTGTTTGGATGATGGCCGCAGGCAACTGGTACAACTAACTGAAAGTGGCAGAGCGTTGCTTGCCAGTATATTGCCCATTTGGGATGCAATTTTATTAGCTATGGAAGAATTGCTTAAAGAAGAACCCGAATGCCGGGACCTTTTACCGGCAATAAGTGCATTTGAAAACGCGTTTAAATCCATAAACCTCGCTGACCGTATCGGCAGTAAACTAACCGTCGAATTAAAAACTACAACCAATGAGTAGTGAATTTAATTATGGCGGCAGCCATTTAACCATCGGCATTTGTCTTGATATAGCAAGTGGCAAAACCAGGGGCGTAATCGATAGTATCGCGGTGGAAAAAGTACGCGCTTCCTGGCGCGAAGTGGAAAAGATTGTTCATAAACAAAATCCTGTTTATGGTATTAACACTGGTTTCGGTCCGCTTTGCGACACCCGTATATCCGAAGAAGATACTTCTCTGCTGCAAACAAACCTGCTTAAAAGCCATAGCGTAGGAGTTGGCAAACCCATTTCGCAAGAAATTGCCAAACTCATGCTGATCACTAAAGTACATGCTCTCGCACAAGGTTATTCAGGTATTTCAATAGAAACGTTGAGAAGGATTTGCTGGCATATTGATAATGATATCATACCCGTAGTACCTGAAAAAGGTTCTGTTGGCGCCTCCGGTGATTTAGCCCCATTGGCACATTTGTTTTTGCCGCTCATTGGCTTTGGTGAAGTTTATGCACAGGGTAAACGCCAGTCAGTAGAAAAAGTATTAAACCTGCATGATTTAAAGCCATTGATTTTAGGTCCTAAAGAGGGGCTTGCTTTAATAAATGGCACCCAGTTTATACTGGCATTCGCAGTAAAAGCGGTACAGCGTTTAAACGATGCTTTAAATATAGCCGACCTGGTTGGTGCTATGTCCTTAGAGGGGCTAATGGGCTCTGCAAGACCCTTTAATGAAAAGTTGCATCAATTACGCCCTTACAAAGGCACTATACATGTCGCCAAACGCCTTTTTACTTTATTAAAGGATTCGGAAATATGTAATTCGCACGTTAATTGCGACCGGGTGCAAGACCCTTATTCATTACGCTGCATGCCGCAGGTGCATGGCGCATCCCGCAATGCCTGGCTTCACTTAAAAGAGCTTACCGAAATTGAACTTAATTCTGTTACCGATAATCCTATTATTTTTAGTGCTGAAGATACCATTAGCGGTGGAAATTTCCACGGACAGCCCTTAGCTATCCCATTAGATTATGCCACGGTAGCGGCTGCAGAGTTAGGCAACATTGCCGACCGCCGTTGTTACCTGATGAGCGAAGGTCGGTATGGCTTACCAAAACTATTAACCAATAATGCGGGCTTGCATTCGGGTTTAATGATACCCCAGTATACCACGGCGGCTTTGGTTACGGAAAATAAAACGCTTTGTTTCCCTGCAAGTGCAGACAGTGTACCTACCTCTTTAGGTCAGGAAGACCATGTTTCAATGGGCTCTATCAGCGGGCGTAAACTGCACCAGGTAATTGATAATTTGGAATATATACAGGCTATTGAATTACTTTACGCAGCGCAGGCTATAGATTTCAGACGGCCGCTACGGTCAACCCCGGTTATTGAAGCTTGTCATGAACTGGTTCGTGAGCAGGTAACTTTTATAAAGGAGGATCGTGTTTTTGCAGACGATATTAACCGTTTACATCAAATCATCACCAATGGTACCCTTTTGGCAATTGCCAATGAAACAGCCAACAAACATCATATAAATTTAAAAGATGACGAATTCGGAATTTATTGAAATTTATGCCAATCACCCGGTGTACAAGGCGCCGAGAGGGATGACTTTACATGCTAAAAGCTGGCAAACTGAAGCGCCTTTACGCATGTTGCTCAACAACCTTGACGGGCAGGTTGCCGAAAATCCAGATGAACTGGTAGTATATGGCGGTATAGGCCAGGCTGCCCGTAATCCCGAATCTTTAAGAAAAATCATTGAGCTTTTACTGGAGCTGGATGAAGATCATTCCTTATTGGTCCAGTCGGGTAAGCCGGTGGGTATTATCCGCAGTCACCCCGAGGCGCCGAGGGTACTCATCGCTAACAGTAACCTTGTACCCGCCTGGGCAAACTGGGAGCATTTCAATGAGCTTCGCTCCAAGGGCCTGATGATGTACGGACAAATGACTGCAGGAAGCTGGATATATAT
>JAQBOA010000068.1 GCA_028288305.1 Mucilaginibacter sp. | reverse complement strand
CTATAGTGCTCGAGGTATCGCTTACCCAGCATTGATAAACTTGCTGGTCTGCTGGTCTGATGACTGTAGTATCATGATTTACAACCATGTAATTGGAAACATATTCAGAATGAATAATATAAGTTTCAATATAGTCCCAGCGGTAATAGTGTGTGCTGTTGGTCGCATCATGCGTATTTACGTTTATCTGCAAGGCCTTATTTTGAATAACGTAATTAATACTGTCGATTGGAGGAGAATTTTTAACCGGTATAAAATCTGATTGATACTGCTTACCGTCGCCAGTGACAATTTTTAAACGATAGGTTTGAGTTGTTGACAAATTTAGCGGCGCAGATACGTAATTTCCATTGTTATTTGATACTAAAGGATAACTGCTGCCTTGCGACCCTTCAAAGCTTACTGAAGCATTTAACTCAGGCTTTGAATTTACATTTCCTGATATATTTACGGTACGGCTAAGGCTGATAGTGGTTATATCGTTAGCACTGATATTACCATTTACAACAAGATAGTTATTGGGTGTATTTATTGCCGCAGAACTAATTTGCTTTTTACAATTCATCATTGATAAAACAAGTACAAAAAAAACTATATGATATTTCTTTAACATCTTCATAAAAATTTTACTCCCGCCCGTTGTGTAGCCTCAATATTTAAAACCTGATATTATAATTTATGAATGGTATTGGTTTTGCAAAAATGGATAGCTGGTATTCATTTATTGCACCACCCTGCTCCTGGAAAAATGTTGAATATGCATTTTGCCTTCCTGTTAAATTGTAAACACCAATTGTCCATGAATTATGAAAACGCTGATTTACTTTATGGTTACCGTCTATGTTTAACGAAAAATCCGATCTGAAATAGTCTGGTATCCTGTATGCATTCCTGTCCGAATAAAATACACGTTCTGAACCATAGGAATAATACTTTGCCAGGGGCAGCGTTATCGGTCTTCCGGTACTATAAGTCACATCCAATGAAACACTATACCGGTGTGTAAAGCGGTAATTACCAGTAAAATTAAAAGCGTGCGGTTTGTCATAATTAGCAGGATAATAAGCGCCGCCATTTATCAGTTCACCTGCATTAGGGTCATCCTGGCGCAAAAATGTGCGTGAGTAAGTATAATTAACCCATCCGTTTAACTTGCCTGCTGTTTTACGTATTGAAAATTCAATACCATAAGCCTTTCCCCGGGTATTAAGTACATCCTGCTCAATATGTTGGTTCAATAATAATGTGGCGCTGCTTTTATAATCTAAATAGTTGTTAATACGCTTGTAATATATTTCAATAGAGGTTTCGATAGTATTTGCCTTTGCATTTTTATATAGTCCTAATGAAACCTGGTCGCCGTATTGGGGTTTAATATTAGGGTCGCTTAATTTGTATACATCAATAGGTGAAATTGCTGTACTATTTGATAAAAGGTGAATGTATTGAGCAAGTGTATTGTAGCCTGCTTTCAAAGATAAATCATCGCTTAAATTATAGCGTGCAGAAATCCTTATTTCTGGATGTGAATAAGTATTAATTATTTTGTTCTTTCCATAAGCGGTACTGTCAACAACATTTGCACCGGTGCGGGGTAGGTTAGGGGCATAATTATCAATAGTTTGCGGACCCAGGTAATTATATAAAGAATACCTTAACCCAGCGCTGATGGTTAAATCAGGTGTGATATCATATTTATCGCCAAAATAAATAGCGCTTTCTAATGCTTGTTCGACAGGTACTTTGTCGGGTATAACCAATGAACTATTGCCAAATGGCTCTTCATCGTCCGGGTTTAAATTATAATAAATGGAACTTACACCAAAATCAATAGTGTTATTTGCATTTAAATAATAAGTAAAATCAGCCTTTAAATTAGTTTGGTTGATATTAAAGTTTAGCTTATAAGCATCAACAGGAATTTGTGTGCTTGATATATCATATTTATAACCATCATAACCGGCTGTTAATACACCAAAAAATTTATTGTTAAAGTTATGTTTCCACTTAATGTTACCGTTTTTATTACTGTAATTATAAGTTGTATCGCTATTTAACCTAAAATTATCATTACTTAAATAAGTGGTAATATAAATATTATTGTTTTTGTCAATCTGGTGGCTTATATCCAGGTTGAAATCATAAAAAGAGGCATGACTATGCTTATAAGCTTCGGGTAACAAAGTTAATAACCAATCTGAATAACTGGTACGGGCGCCAAATATAAACGAGGTTTTATTTTTTACAATAGGGCCTTCAATGTTAAATCTGCTGGTAAGCAAACCTATACCGGCCGAACCGGCAAACGTCTTTTTGTTACCCTCACGATCTGTCACTTCAAGAACTGAAGATAAACGGCCTCCAAATTTTTCGGGGATACTGCTTTTATATAGTTCAACATCTTTTACAATGTCGGGGTTAAAAGCCGAAAAGAAACCAAAAAAGTGGGCCGGGTTGTAAATAGTAGCATCATTCAGCAGGATAAGGTTTTGATCAGCGGCGCCCCCGCGAACGTTAAAACCTGTAGTTGCCTCACCAACTGATTGTACACCTGGCAGGGTTAACACTATTCTTAAAACATCGGCCTCACCAAAAACAGCCGGCACTTGTTTTATGTTTTTTATATCCAGCCTGCTAACACTTAGTTCTACACTGCGAACATTGGCTACCTTATCGGCAGATATTTTTACTTCCTTTAACCGGGTTACCTGGTTTTGTAAATCAATATTTAGCTCCCCATCGGTATATAGCATAATTTGCCGGCGGGTGTCTTTCATTCCTATTCCCCTTACGGTTAAAACTTCTTTACCGCGGGGCAATGTAACGGTATAATAGCCAAACTTATCGGTAACCACCCCGATTTTTGAATTGGCAACCATAATACTAGCGCCAACAACTGCATCACCCGACTTATTGTCTTTTACATAACCGGATATCGTTGCATTGCCTGGTTTAATTTCATTGGTTTTTATACCTATTTCATAAAGCTTATTTTCTATCGTGGCTTCAACTACAGGCTTTTTAACAATAGTAGTGAAGTCAGGAAGTGGCGTTGTGCTAATTGTTGGTGTTTGGCCAGGTTTTGCATTGAAATAGCCATCTGCAACTGCCGTACGAATTTCATTTTCTTTAGTTAAAAACACCTCCATTTTTGAAGGTACTATTGCGTAATGATAACCAGCATTATGAAATGTCAAATAAAGCACATTCTCTAGAGTCTTATCATTTACTTGAAGGGTAACCTTTAAGCTGTCGAATTGTGATTTATCATAAAAAAAATGATAGTCGCTTTTTGATTGAAGGTCCGATACAACTTGTTCAATCCTGGCATTTTGAAAATTTACACTGATTGTTTTTACCTGGATGTTTTGCGCAGATAACAGATGAACAGCAAATAGAAGAATAATTAAAAAGTAAAGTTTCTTCATACTAATTGGTTAAATGGTCATAATAGGTTGCTATATTGACCAAAGCCAATTCGTGAAGACTATTAAATTGTATTTTATTATCCTTAATATATTGCCTGAGTTCTTTCCTTTTATCCTTAAACACCTCGAGGACTGCACTTAGGCTACCATCGCCTATGCTATAGTATTTGTCATCTTTCCTGATATAATATTCCTGGTAATCATATACCGGCATAAAATAGCGTTCAAGGCCTGATGAACTATTAGTAGTATGAATAGCTTTTTCGTATTTATTGAGTACCTGGGATCTGCCTCCGTATAGTTGTTCATAAAATCCACTTTTTATACCGGAAGAGTTATTAGATACTCTAACAAAATGACGCCCGGAAAGGTTAAAGCTTGCAACCTTGTCGCTTACCAAACGACTTGGAGAATTATGATTAAATAGTGATACAATTACCTGGTCGGCATTAATGTCATATATTAAGGGTACATTTTCAAAAGTTTCTCCATCATAGTCAACTGTACCATTTCGCCATCTGTTTACGTCATCCAAATAGGCATTACCTTTTATATTTGGATCATAGTAGTTGTATCCAAACCCATTATACAACCGTGACTCTTCCCCAATACCCTGGTCAAAATGGTTTATTAAATTAAATACTGCTTGTTTATAACTTATACTATCAGCATCACCCTGTGCCGATACCGTTTTGAATATAATAGTGAGAATAAGACAGCAAATCATGCTGATAATGGGGTGTTTAGTCATTCAGTTAATATTGTTATGTAATGTAATTATTCATGATTAATTAAACAAATTTTTATGAAAATGAGTGAATGCCAGCCTCTTCCAATATCTCTTGAAAAAATTGTACGGATATGAACGCCAACTACATCAAAAGCGAACAAAAGAACTAATTTTTATTTATAAATATTTGATTATTAATGTGTTATTTGTTTGGTATATTTATTGACAAGGGGAATATAAATCCTGAAAAATGAGAAAGATAAACTTATACACAATAGCCATTATAATCTTTACCATTACCTGTATTATAGGTGAATTAAAAACAGTTTCCGCCCAGGATTTACAAAAAAAATACAAAGTTTTTAACCGTACAATCAGTTCAGATGGAGACGTTGTTCATCTAAACGAAGTGGATGGTGCGGGTATCGCCTGGGTCACCGGAAAAACATTTACAGAAGGAACAATTGAAATCGACATAAAAGGAAAAGACGAATATCAACGAAGCTTTGTTGGCGTCGCTTTTCACGGATTGAACGACACCACTTACGAAGCAATTTATTTCCGGCCTTTTAACTTTAGGGCTACTGATCCGGTTAGAAAAACTCATGCGGTACAATACATTGCTAATCCAAATTATGACTGGCCGAAACTACGGGCCGATTTTCCCAACAAATATGAACAGCATGTTTCATCTGATCTTGATCCAAACCAATGGTTCCATGTTAAAATAAATGTATCAGGAAAAAAGATTAGTGTTTATGTTAACGACAATAACAAGCCAGTGCTTGAGGTGGAATCATTAGTCAATATACCGGGAAAAATGATTGGGTTCTGGGCCGGAAATGGCTCAGCGGGAGACTGGAAAAGTTTAACAATTGAACCTGTGGGTAATCAATAATAATGGTAAATAAAGGATTAGTAAATCAATAACATATTTTGTTTTTTCAAATACATGTTTGTGCGACCAACTTAAATATAAAATGAATAGAATATCTTTATTAACACTTAAATTATGTGTGGTGATGTTTGCAGGGCTCATCTTAACTGCTCAGGCACAAACCACTCATTACGACCTGGCTAAGATGCTCAGTCAGGATCAAATTGTTACCGTGCCTTCACATGAGACTCAAGTTTTAAACAGTACTAAAGAAGGAGCGATAACTACTAAAGGAATCATTTGGCTTAAAGGAGTTAGCTTTAAAGAAGGTACTATCGATATTGACTTGAGGGGAAAAAATGTATTTCTGCAAAGCTTTTTAGGAATTGCCTTTCATGGAATTGATACCACAACCTGTGATATTTTATATTTCCGCCCCTTTAATTTTCGTCATGCAGATACTTCGAGAAGAAAGTGGTCAGTAGCTTATATGAGCCTCCCCGATAACGATTATGCGAAACTACGAAAAGAACATCCCTTAGTTTATGAGAGTTCTGTTAATCCGGTTCCTGAACCGGATGATTGGTTCCATGCCACAATTGTAATCAAAAATAAACGACTAAGCGTTTATGTGAATCACTCGGATAAACCATCATTGGAAGTTATCCTGCTCAATGAACGGACAGACGGACTTTTTGGATTATACTCAGATGGGCTAACCAACGATTTCGCTGACCTGACTATAAAACCTTAAATAAAAAACCGCATTAAGGATTGAATGGATTTAAATTAGAGATATTTAAATAAAGAAATGATTTAACTTCTGGAATAAAACCTTCCTATAAAAGCAGCCAAAGCTAATTCCGTTTTTTTCCAGGCAATGTATCTGTCAGGGTATACTTTTATTGGATAAGAAACGGATTTCCAGTATACCTTATCTACAACTCTTGGGGTAACTCCAAATATTGATTTCCTAAAATATTTAGTTTTCCATGGTTTTGCTCTGCCAATTGCATGGGGCAACATTAAATTTCCAGGTTTAAATCCCATTCCTTCTTTTCCAATGTAACTGATAGGTCCGTTCCAGGCTTCAACAGTAGCATTTAATGCATCCTGATCTGTCTTTTCGAAAGCAAAAAATTTATTTTGCAATACGGCAGGCTTCGGGATGCTGCCTTTTAATGATGACCGATCTAATCCACCTATTAAAGGACCCATTAATTCTTGAAGCGTACGCCATTGATTTATAAAATCGAAATGTTTTGCATTTATTCCTATAAATCCACCATTTACATATATATCATTTTTAAAGTTTAAAATAATGTTGTCCTTTTCATAATGATTTCGCCACCCAACCCTGCGTGGATGAAATTTAGCAAGTGGAGAGTTTGAGTCTTCACATAAGGCGATGCCGCAATCCGTCCAATCTTTAAAAAACGACCACGGGGCTGTAACTACAATATCACAGTCAATATAATAAATTTCTTGTGTACCAGATGCTGGACCATTTAACAAGCTTAACATAAAATCCGGTTTGTAATTTGCCATATGATAACCCGTGTCCAAAGGAAGAAAATGGATTATAATCCCCTCAATAACTTCCAGAGAGGTACTGTTAGGCCAATCAAACAATGTATTTTCTGTAGAATTTAAACACCATGATGATAATTTCCCTCTATACCCAGCATATATTGAACCTCTAAATCCCCTACGATAAAGAGAATTTGTTAAAGCGGCTACTCCGTAATGATATTCGCCTTCAAAAAGTGTACAAACTACTGATTGCATGTTATGTATATTAATATTATAGGGTTACATTTTTACATATTTGATATCCTTCATACGGATTATACCAATATTATGTTAAAAACGCAAAATTTTGATTTCAATGTGAATAGCGGTATAGGTTTTAAATAAAATGTCTTTTTGTCAAATATAGCATATAAATATCTGATTATCAATAAGTTTTATTTTTGCAATTTTACTTTCGATTTAATTTATGTTATAGAAGTAAATATTTATTAATTTATAAATAAAATATTACAATAAAAATTAATGTAATGATTGGTGCATATAAATAGCTGTTAAAAGAACTTTATGCAAATTTAATTTTGAGTAAATGCAAAGTGTTGATTGAAATTTTTAATGTCAAAAGTAGTTTTTTGATCCCTTTTACCACTTTTAAACAATCAATCTTTTATAGATTATTTGTTTTAGTAATCTATAAATCAGTGTCGCGGCTAATATTGTTTTTGTTGCGGAACGGCAGTTTACTAAGTAAAAATGGTTGAATAGTATCGGTAACCAGGGTGTTTTTAAATAAAGTTTTTTGAGCGAAAAAATAAACAATCCCACAAACAGTGGCACTAAGAAAAATCAGCATGTACTGATTTATATGAAATGTGCGTAATAAATAAATTATAGGAATAAATAATAATGAGCAAAGCACTGCTGAATATATCGGCTTAATGTGAAACTTATAGTTATAATGTTTCATAACAAAATACATATATAGTAAAGTAACAACTAACTCACTCGCCACATTTGCAATTGCAGCCCCTAATTGCTTTAATTCGGGTACCAGTAAAATATTTAATAACAACCCGATTATGACCCCTCCGATTACAGAAAATAATAGTTCTTTATCTTTTCCGGCAGGAATAAGTATTTGGAAACCGAAGAAATAACCAAAGCCAATAAGAAATGGTAAACCAGAAAGTATCTGCATAGAAAAAGTACTGTCAATAAATTTTTTACTTGAAAATGCAATGATCAGTTCCGGTGCCAGTATTGCTAAGCCGAAGCCCAGGGGAATTGAAAAAAATGCAATAAATGAGAAAGATTTATTTAACAAAGATTGTACTTCATCAATATTTTTTTCGGCAAGATTTTTAGCAATTTTGGGTACAAGGATAATACCAAATGAAGTAACGATTGGTATTGCTATTTTTGACAATTTTACAGCAGCTGAATACAATCCAACCGATTTATCATCCGATAAAAATCCAAGTAAAACGGTATCGAGCATGGTGTACATACTGGTGGCAATAGTTGTACCGAATATGAGAAACAGTGACTTTAAATGTCGTTGAAGAGATAAGTTTTTATAAGTAAAAATTACTCTTTTACTTAACATTAATACATTTAACAGATTATTAGCCAGCGTAATAAAAATGAGGATCATCAGATACATGTAATAGTCAGTATCTTTTCTGATCAATAAAAACATTAAGACTAACGAGATCATTCGCACTAAAACTGATCGTACAGCCACCGTTTTAAATTCTTCCATGCCAGCATAAAACCAGTCAATTGAGGAAAAACCTAAAATTACCAGCATAATAGCCCATAAGTAAAGATTTTTATCGCCATTGAAATAGGGTAGAAATAAAATAATTGCAATATAAATTACTGATAAAAAAAGGCTGGTTATAAAGTTAATTATTATAAGTTCGGAAAAAACTTTAGAAAGTTTCTCGGGCGAGCTTTTATGTTTTGCTATTTCCCTAACCCCGTAAATTGGTATTCCCAATGCTGCAATCAATGCAAAATAGGATGCAAAAGTGGTAATAAACTGTACTTTACCAACTCCGGTTGGGCCTAATATTTTTGATACATAGGGAAAACTTATAATAGGAAATAAAATATTGGCAACGGAGAGTAACAAGTTAAACAGATAATTTTTCTTCATTTCATCAATTTAATTATTACTGTTTTCAACTTCATAAAGTTAAATTAATTAGAATTTGAAGTCAGATCGATTTTTAAAGCAAAAGACTTGTTCTTTTAAATTCTGGCTGCTTTACCTAATTACTTAATAAGAATAGCAGGCGGGTACAAATAAAATCATTATTATTAAAATAAATAAGGTTCATCCTACAATTAAAATACGTTTCGCAACGTATCAAATATTATTAATTAAATTACTAGCAAGCAAAAGTTGAATTAGATTTTTGTTTATTTTGGATTGTTATCAGGTTTATCAATTATTTGATTGGTAAAATATTAATAAAGAGCACTGAAAAAGATTTTCGCCGCTGCATTAAATAAATTACTATGAAAAGGTTCTTATTTTGGGTGATTGTTTTTCTGGCATTAATTTCAACCATAGCGATAGGAATCATCGTTATAAAATGGAGCTTTAATACTCATTTGTAAAAAAAACTTATGAAAAATTGAGTAGATGAATGAATTGGAAATTATTTAAAAAAATATTTGCGACAGTAATTTTAAAACTTACCTTTGCAGACCTTTTCGGGGTGTAGCGTAGCCCGGTATCGCGCCACATTTGGGATGTGGAGGCCGCAGGTTCGAATCCTGCCACCCCGACTGATAGCCAGTCAAATTGGTTTAAAAACCCGCAAATCACACTGATTTGCG
>JAQBOA010000047.1 GCA_028288305.1 Mucilaginibacter sp. | reverse complement strand
GGACGAAACTCAAACGTGCCATCAAAATCAGTTGATTTCTGCATGATAACCTTGTCTGGTTTTTGAAATGCTAAAATTGCCATTTATATCCTTTATTTATTGTTTACTAATTTGAATTGATTTAAACCACAAAAGATTGGCAGAACCTGCCAATCATAATGCGGATAAGTATCGTTATTATTTTGAGTACAATTCGACGATTAAGTTTTCCTTGATATTTTCAGGGATCTCATCGCGATTTGGATAATTAAGGAATTTGCCTGTTAAATTGGCAGCATCCCACTCAAGCCAGCTGTATTTGTTAATTCTACGACCGGCTACTGAATTTGCTATTGCCTCAAGAGATTTTGATTTTTCGCGAACCGCGATAACATCACCAGCTCTTAATGTATATGATGCAATGTTTACAACCTCGCCGTTAACAGTAATGTGCTTGTGGCCAACTAACTGGCGGGCGCCTGAACGGGTTGGAGAAATACCTAAACGGTAAACTGCATTATCTAAACGGGCCTCTAAAAATTTCAGCAAGTTTTCGCCTGTGATACCTTCCTTAGCAGAAGCACGGTGAAATAAGTTTTCGAACTGACGCTCTAATACACCGTAAGTGTATTTAACTTTTTGTTTCTCCATCAACTGGGTTGAGTACTCTGATTGCTTTCCTCTTCTTTTGGAAGCACCATGCATCCCAGGTGGATAATTTTTTCTTTCTAACGCTTTATCCGGACCGAAGATCGGTTCACGGAAACGGCGCGCAATTTTGGATTTCGGTCCTGTATATCTAGCCATTTTTTGTGGTTTTTAAAGTATCAAACAGCCCGCAGCTGTCGAATCTTAGCTTTAAAAAAATTGTTAATTAAACTCTTCTCCTTTTTGAAGGGCGGCAACCGTTATGCGGAAGCGGCGTAATATCTTTTATTGTAGTTACTTCAATACCTGCAGTTTGCAAAGTACGGATAGCTGATTCACGACCAGCGCCCGGGCCTTTTACAAATACTTCAACCTTGCGTAAGCCTAAATCATAAGCTACTTTACCGCAATCGCCGGCAGCTTGTCCTGCAGCATAAGGTGTGTTCTTTTTTGATCCTTTGAAACCCATTTTACCTGCAGACGACCATGAAATAGCCTGGCCTGTTTTGTTGGTAAGGGTTATAATGATGTTGTTAAAAGTAGCGTTGATATGTGCCTCGCCAACCGATTCAACAATTACAACACGTTTTTTGGTTACTTTTTTGCTCTTAGCCATTTTTTGTTTAATTACTGATCTAATGAATTACTGAATTAGCGAATAATTCGGACTCATAAATCATTTTATAATTTACTTATTCCTGGTGATTGTTGAACAGAACTAATCTCTATTCTCTAATCACCAATCAACTATTTAGTAGCTTTTTTCTTGTTAGCAACTGTTTTACGTTTTCCTTTACGGGTACGTGAGTTGTTTTTAGTACGCTGACCACGCAAAGGCAAACCTTTACGGTGACGGGTACCACGGTAGCAACCTATATCCATTAAACGCTTAATATTAAGCTGAACTTCTGAACGCAGGGAGCCTTCAACTTTTATCTGATCATTAATTATACCACGGATAGTAGCTAATTGCTCATCATTCCAGTCTTGTACTTTTGTATTGAAATCAATTCCTGCCTCAGTCAAAATTCTTTGAGCTGTTGAGCGGCCGATCCCGAATATATAAGTAAGTCCGATCTCTCCTCTTTTATTTTTTGGTAAATCAATACCTGATATCCTTGCCATATTTTTTAATTATTGATTTTTAGCCCTGGCGTTGTTTGTACTTAGGATTCTTTTTGTTAATCACATAAAGTTTCCCGTTGCGGCGGATGATCTTGCAATCAACGCTGCGTTTTTTAATGGATGCTCTAACTTTCATCTCTTTATTATTTATATCTATAGGTTATTCTGCCCTTTGTTAAATCGTATGGACTCATCTCCAATTTAACCCTGTCGCCGGGTAATATTTTGATGTAGTGCATCCGCATTTTTCCGGAAATATGTGCAATAATCTCATGACCATTTTCCAGTTCAACCCTGAACATCGCATTTGATAACGCTTCCCGAATTGTTCCGTCCTGTTCAATCGATGATTGTTTAGCCATATTTTTCTTTTAGATTTGAGATATGAGACTTTAGATTTGAGATTTTTTAACCACTTTTCTATCGTTCTATATCTTTGTTATTTTACCGGGATTAAGACTGTTTAAGCATATCTCACATCTCAAATCTCACATCTTCTGTCTTTTACACTCAATTATCCGCCCTAAAACCGGGATGCAAAATTAATAAAAATATTTTAATTATTATTTTTTTCTTTTAAAACATTATCTACATAAGAAAATGTCGAAAGTATATCGGGTTGCCCCTTCCTTATAGCAACCGTATGCTCATAATGAGCAGAAGGCTTACCATCAATGGTTGATACGGTCCATCCATCATCCCAGAACTTAACCCGGGCCTTGCCTGCGTTAATCATAGGCTCAATGGCTATCACCATTCCTTCTTCCAGCTTAACACCTGCTCCACGCTTACCGTAGTTAGGCACCTCGGGCTTTTCATGCAACTCTAACCCCACACCATGGCCTACCAGTTCCTTCACCACGCCGTAACCATGCTTTTCGGCATGTTCTTGTACAGCGTAACCTATATCCCCTATGCGCATCCCCGCTACTGCTTTCTCAACACCTAAGTCAAGGCATTCCCTGGTAACGCGCATCAGGTTTTTCGCGGTATCGCTAATTTCGCCAATGGCGAATGTAAATGCAGAGTCGCCAAAATATTTATTCAGTATCACCCCGCAATCAACCGATACTACATCTCCCTCTGTCAGCACATGCTGACCGGGAAAACCATGTACCACCTGATCATTCATCGAAATACACAATGAATATGGGAAGCCATGATAATTTAAAAATGCAGGAACACCTCCGCTATCACGGATAAAAGTTTCTGCAAGTTTATCTAATTCAATGGTTTTAATACCGGGACGTATTACTTTAGCAATCTCCCCAAGCGTTTTGGAAACAAGTAAAGAACTTTCTCTTATTAGTTCTATCTCTTCGACAGACTTATAATGGATCTTTGGCATGTCAAATTATCATATAACAGGCTGGCTGGTTCCACCTGCTGATGGAATAGCAGTACGCCCTTTAACTCTTCCGCTTTTCATTAAACCATCATAATGGCGCATCAATAAATGACTCTCTATTTGCTGTAAAGTATCCAATACAACCTGTACAAGAATTATTAACGACGTGCCACCAAAAAACCTGGCAAATGAACTGCTGATATGGATCATACTTGCAAATGCAGGTATAATGGCTACAATAGCCAGCGCAATAGCTCCGGGCAAAGTTATCCTTGAAATTACACCATCTAAAAATGCACCTGTTGCTCTTCCCGGTTTAATACCTGGTACAAAGCCACCGTTCTTCTTCATATCCTCGGCCATTTGATTTGGATTAACCGTAATTGCCGTATAAAAGAAGGTGAACAGAATAATTAATACCGCAAACAACAGATTATGTCCCCAGGAAGTGTAATCAGATAAAGACATTAATATGCCATTTGATGCCGCGTTAGGGAAAAATTGTGCAACCGTTGAAGGTATAAACATTAAAGCCTGTGCAAATATTATCGGCATTACACCGGCTGCCGTTACTTTTAATGGAATATACTGACGCACGCCGCCATATTGCTTATTACCAACAATACGCTTCGCGTACTGTACAGCAACTTTCCTGGTACCTTGTACAATAAGAATAGTGAACATTACCACACCGATAAGGGCAATTATTTCAACAATAAAGGTTACTAAACCACCAGCGCCAACTGTGCGTGATTGAAATTCAGTAAGGAATGCACCAGGAAGCGCGGATATAATACCCACCATGATGATGAGCGAAATACCATTGCCAATACCCTTGTCGGTAATTTTTTCACCAAGCCACATCACAAACATAGTACCTGAAGTTAACACACACATATTCAAAATAGTGAAATATGGATTTGCCAACAGCATCTGATCAGGTGAGATCTGCGATTTTAAATAACCGATAGCCTGCAACGCAGTAATACCGATTGTAAGGTAACGGGTCCACTGGTTGATCTTGTTTCTGCCGCTTTCGCCTTCTTTCTGAAGTTTGGCAAAATAAGGAACAGCTATACCTAATAATTGCACCACAATAGAAGCCGAAATATAAGGCATTACACCTAACGCAAATATTGAGGCCCGTGAAAACGACCCTCCGGCAAACATATTAAGTAAGCCTGCTATGCCTTCATTATTCTGTTGGTGGCTAAGCGAATTAGCGTTAATACCTGGCAGAACCACGTATGAGCCTACACGATATATTAAAAGAAATAAGAGTGTGTTAAGGATACGCACTCTTAAATCATCGATTTTCCAAATATTGGATAATGTGGTGAAAAATTTCTTCATTGAAAATTATAGCTTAACTATTGTACCACCTGCTGCTTCAATAGCTTTTTGCGCTGTAGCAGTAAATGCATGTGCTTTAACTTCTAACTTGGCTTTCAGCTCGCCACGTCCTAAAATTTTGATCAGGTCGTTACGTGATGCTAAACCATGCTCTTTAAGCGTATCAAAATCAACTGATGATAATGTATATTTCTCAGTTAATGCCTGTAACACATCAAGATTAACGCCAACATATTCAACACGGTTTGGATTTTTAAATCCAACTTTAGGTACGCGACGCTGTAAAGGCATCTGGCCACCTTCAAAACCAACTTTTGCGCTGGTACCTGAACGTGATCCGGCACCTTTATGGCCACGGGTTGATGTTCCGCCACGGCCTGAACCTGTACCACGGCCAATTCTTTTTCTATTTTTAGTAGAACCTTTTGCAGGTTTAAGATTACTTAAATTCATGATATTAAATATTTTCTACCGCTACCAGGTGATTAACTTTTTTAACCATACCGATGATAGCTGCAGTAGCTTCAACTTCTACACTGTGGTTGATCTTTCTTAAGCCCAGGGCCTCAACCGTACGTTTTTGGCGCTCACTTCTATCGATCACGCTTTTAATCTGGGTTATTTTGATTTTTGCCATGACTGATTATCCGTTAAATACTTTACCTAAACTAACGCCGCGTTGCTGTGCTACAGTATAAGCATCGCGTAATTGTGATAGTGCCGATACTGTTGCCTTAACCACGTTGTGCGGGTTTGATGAACCTTTTGATTTTGCCAATACGTTGTGGATCCCAGCTGACTCTAATACAGCACGCATTGCACCACCGGCAATTACACCGGTACCATTTGCTGCAGGTTTTATGAAAACAAAACCACCAGAAAACTTACCTATTTGCTCGTGAGGTATGGTGCTGTTAATTATAGGAACTTTCACAAGGTTCTTTTTAGCATCATCAATACCTTTTGCAATAGCTTCTGTAACCTCTTTAGCTTTACCTAAACCATAACCTACAACACCATTTTCATCACCCACCACCACAATGGCGCTGAAGCTGAAGGTACGGCCGCCTTTGGTTACTTTGGCTACACGCTGTATGCTTACCAAGCGGTCTTTTAATTCGATCTCGCTTGTTTTTACTCTTTTTATGTTGATTGTTGACATTTCTCTTTTCGATTAAAAGTTTAAACCACCTTCACGTGCACCTTCAGCCAGTGATTTAACACGACCGTGGTACAAATAACCGTTCCTGTCGAAAACCACATCTTTAATGCCTGCAGCAATAGCCTTTGATGCAACCAGTTTACCAACGGCAACTGACTGATCAATTTTAGTACCATCTGCAGCAGTGAAATCTTTTGATAATGATGAGGCAGACACTAGTGTCTTTCCGCTTACATCGTCAATGATCTGTGCATAAATACCTTTATTGCTTCTGTATACTGACAGACGAGGGCGTGCTGAAGAACCTGAAAGGCGCTTCCTGATCCCCATCTTAATTCTGTCTCTTCTTGATAATTTTGCTCTAGCTCCCATGACGATTATTTTTTAGATGCTGATTTACCTGCTTTTCTTCTCAATACTTCGCCAACAAACTTGATACCTTTACCTTTGTAAGGCTCTGGTGCACGTAACGAACGTATTTTTGCCGCTACCTGGCCAATCAGTTGTTTATCAATTGATTCTAAAATTATAGTTGGGTTTTTACCCTTTTCAGCAGTTGTTGAAACTTTAATTTCTTTTGGTAACTCAAACACATAGTGGTGAGAATATCCCAGCACAAGGTCTAAAGTATTACCTGTATTGGTTGCACGGTAACCTACACCCACTAATTCCTGCTCCAATTTGTAACCTGTGGTTACGCCTGTTACCATGTTATTAATAAGCGAACGATATAAACCGTGTAATGCTTTGTGACGTTTTTGGTCAGAAGGGCGTTTTACCACCAAATTTTCTTCTTCCTGTTCAACAGTGATATCACTATCAACCGCCTGGTGCAGCTCACCTTTAGGGCCTTTTACAGTAACAACATTATCTGATGATACTGTAAATGTAACTCCTTTTGGTAGTGCTATAGGTGCTTTTCCTACTCTTGACATTGCTTAATTTCCTCCTATTAATAAACGTAGCATAAAACTTCGCCACCCACATTTTGCTGACGTGCTTCTTTATCGGTCATTACACCTTTTGAAGTTGACAGGATGGCGATACCCAAACCATTTAATACTCTTGGCAAATTATCCATGCCTGCATATTTTCTCAAACCTGGTTTACTGATGCGCGAAATGCTGCGTATAGCAGAAATTTTAGTTATAGGATGATACTTTAAAGCAACTTTTATAGTGCCCTGAACAGTATTGTCCTCAAACTTATAATTGGCAATGTAACCTTTATCGAAAAGCACTTTAGTGATTTCCTTTTTAAGATTTGATGCAGGAATTTCAACAACCCTATGGTTGGCCTTAATAGCATTCCTTACTCTTGTAAGATAATCCGCGATTGGATCTGTATTCATTTTTATTGTTTTATGATAGTGGTTTCCTTTTCGGACCTTCTATCGGTTAGTATTCTTTTAGTATCGAGTAGCTAGTATCAGGTATCAAGTACTTTTTCCTTACACTATCACTTAGCTGTTTATAGTTAAAGTTTTAATATCAAATATTCTTTTTATCTTGATACTTGATACTAAATACTTGCTACTAACTTACCAGCTTGCTTTCTTTATTCCCGGGATTTTACCTGCCAGGGCCATATCACGGAAAGTTACGCGTGAAATACCAAACTGACGCATATAACCACGGGGACGGCCTGTTAATTTACACCTGTTGTGTAATTTTACCGGGGATGAAGCTTTTGGTAATTTATCCAAAGCTGCATAATCACCGGCTTCTTTAAGGGCCGCTCTTTTTTCAGCGTATTTAGCTACTAATTTAGCACGTTTAACTTCACGTGCTTTTACACCTTCTTTAGCCATTATTATTTTGATTTTTAAATGGTAATCCAAATTGTTTCAACAACTCTAATGCTTCTACATCATTTGTTGCGGAGGTTACAAAGGTAATATCCATACCCTGAATTTTATTGATCTTGTCAATATTGATTTCGGGGAATATAATTTGCTCTGATATACCTAAAGTATAATTGCCTCTTCCGTCAAACCCTTTATCATTGATTCCTTTGAAATCACGGATACGTGGTAAAGCTACGGCGATCAAACGGTCAAGAAATTCGTACATAGTATTGTCGCGTAAAGTAACACGTACGCCAATAGGCATATTTTTACGCAACTTAAAGTTTGAAATATCTTTTTTAGATTTTGAAGAAACTGCTTGCTGACCAGTAATGGTAGTTAACTCAGTAATAGTGCTTTCAATCAGTTTTTTATCAGTAGTTGCACCGCCAACACCCTGGTTAATTGCAATCTTCTCAAGCTTAGGAACCTGCATTACACTTTTATACTGAAATTTATCTTTCAGTGTAGAGCGAATCTCGTCTTTATACTTTGTTTTTAATCTTGGTATGTATTCCATTACTTAATTTCCTCTCCTGATATTTTTGCTATTCTAACTAATTTACCAGCGTCATTTCTCTTACGGCCAACGCGCGTTGGTTTTCCTGATTTTGGATCAACCAGCATAAGGTTAGAAATGTGTATGGCAGCTTCCTGCTTTACAATACCGCCATTAGGCTTTGCAGCATTTGGTTTTGTATGTTTTGAAACCATATTAGCGCCTTCAACAATAGCACGGCCTTTATCTAATATTACTTCCAATATTTTACCTTGTGATCCTTTTGAATCACCGGCTATAACCTTTACCAGATCACCTTTTTTGATCTTCAATTTGGCAGGTTGTTCTTGTTTTTTCTTTTCCATGTTACAATACCTCCGGTGCTAATGATACAATTTTCATAAATTGTTTCTCACGTAATTCTCTTGCAACGGGGCCGAAGATACGCGTGCCTCTCGGCTCATCCTGGTTGTTCAATAAAACAGCAGCGTTATCGTCAAAACGGATGTATGAACCATCTTTTCTGCGAATCTCTTTTTTAGTTCTATCAACTACAGCTTTTGAAACGGTACCTTTTTTAATGTTGCCTGATGGCAGCGCGCTTTTTACGGTAACTACTATCTTATCGCCGATAGAGGCATACCTTTTACCGGTACCACCCAATACGCGGATCACTAAAACTTCTTTAGCACCGCTGTTATCAGCTACATTCAATCTTGATTCCTGTTGTACCATTTTATTTAGCCCTCTCTAAAATTTGAACTAATCTCCAGTTTTTGTTTTTGCTCAGCGGGCGTGTTTCCATAATCAATACGGTATCACCAATACCACAAGTATTCGCTTCGTCATGAGCCATAAATTTGGTAGTTTTCTTAACAAACTTACCATAGATCGGGTGTTTCACTTTCCGCTCCACAGCAACAACAATAGATTTTTCCATCTTATTGCTAACAACCATGCCGGTACGTGTTTTTCTTAAATTTCTTTCCATTTTTCTCGACGCTTAAAATATTATTCAGAAGCTGACGCCGCTTTGCGCTTTGTTAATTCAGTATTTAAACGAGCGATGTCCTTACGCACTTTTGTAATACGCATAGGGTTTTCAATAGCAGAAACCGCATGTGCAAATTTCAGTTTGGTGAGATTTGCTTTCTCCTCACTGACCCTGGCATTCAATTCTTCAGTTGTCAACTCCAAAATTTCTGAGTTCTTCATTTTCTTTATTATTTGTTGTAATATGTTGTAAGGGTTGTAAAGGTTGCAGATGTTGTAGAAGTTAACTTTAACAATTAAAACCTTTACAACTTTTTCAACTCCTTATAACACTTTTCAACTCCTCAATTTATGCTTCTACGTAATCTCTACGTACTATAAACCTTGTTTGTACCGGCAGTTTTTGTGCTGCCAGGCGTAGCGCTTCTTTAGCTACTTCCATTGGCACACCTTCTGCTTCAAAAATGATCCTTCCGGGGCGTACTACCGCAACCCAGTATTCAGGAGCACCTTTACCTTTACCCATACGTACTTCAGCTGGTTTTTTAGTTACGGGCTTATCAGGAAATATCCTTATCCAAACCTGTCCCTCACGTTTCATAAAACGTGTTACAGCAATACGTGCAGCCTCGATCTGACGGCTGGTGATCCAGGCCGGCTCGAGTGATTTTATACCGAAAGATCCGAATGAAAGTTCAGCGCCACGACTGGCGTTTCCCTTCATTTTGCCTTTTTGCATCTTTCTGAACTTCGTTCTTTTTGGCTGTAGCATTTT
>JAQBOA010000045.1 GCA_028288305.1 Mucilaginibacter sp. | reverse complement strand
TTGATCTGTTTACCAGGGAAATATGGGTTAGCCTTGCTTTTGCACTAGTAATTTTTATAGTGGGATATTTTATAGTGCTAAAGAAGAGTGTGAAATAGGGGAGAAGTCCGAAAGTCGGAAAAGTCCGAAAGTCGGAAAAGTCAGTAAAGTCCGAAAGAAAAACAAGGAGTGAATTCAACATTGCAACCTTACAACTTTCCAACATTACAACAACTCCAAACTCTACTTCACCGGCTTTGGAAACACAGGCAAACTTTCATGCCCATCTGCATCAACCGATTGAACCGCAAACAGGTAATTATCTTTCGAATAAGCCAGGGTAACAGTATTATCAGTTACATAAAATTTCTTTTCCCAATAAGGACTAATTGTTTCGCGCATCAGTACATAATAGCCGGCAGGTTTTTTACCTGTTTTAGGCGCATCCCATTTTAAGGTGGTTTTGTTAGAGAGGCCGCTGGTAACTATACCTACATTTTGTGGCTCGGCAGGTGCGGTGGCCAGGTTTGCAAGTACAGAAAGGTTCATGCGAGCAACTTTTTGTACGTAGTTAAAATCGACAAAATCGGGCAGATCACCATAGTCAATGCCCTTTTCAGTACGTATATCCTGATGCTGACGGTTAAAATCTTCATTCATTTCGGTAAATCGTACTGCTGTAAAGCCCTGCAATAAAAATGAGGTATGATCACCACCACGAAGGTATCGGTCGCGCCTGTATATTAGTTTTACATCCAGTTGATCTACATAGCGCTCGCCAATTTCTTTTGTATAGCGTGCCAGTTCCCGCGAAGGGCTGTCATTTTCACCACCTAATGCTATTAAACCTGCTACCATCTTTGCGTTACCGGCAGCGACCGAGGGGACACCCTCACTGAATACGCGTATGCTGCGGTTATCTTTCAAATCAGTTTCCATGCCGTGCGTATTGCCCACAATATCATTGTTCAGCATGGCATCTACATTCCAGTTTTCGGCCTTTGCGTGTTTTGCAACATTTGCAGATCCATACAAACCTTGCTCTTCGCCTACTACCGACATGAAAATTATTGTTGCCGGGAACGACCTTTTAGCCATTACCCTTGCCAGTTCCATAGAAACAGCGGTGCCTGAGGCATCATCATTAGCACCCGGCTCAATTGCATTGGGGTTCATCACATCAGTAACCCGGGAATCATAATGGCCGGATACGATATATATCCTGGTATCATTCGGATCTGCCCCCTTCAAAATAGCTAAGACATTTTTCAGGTGTATGGGCTTATCTACACGTTCGCCCTTTGGCTGGGTAAACGTATCAAACTGAACAGTCATCCTTCCATTTGATGCTGATGCATATTTTCCCATCTCAGCCTTGATCCAATTGCGGGCAGCACCGCTGCCTTCTGTTGTACTGATGGTATCGCTTAAGGTATGCCGGGTTTTAAAACTCACCAATTTACGGATAGTGGCTTCAATGTTTTTTGCTGATACCTCATCAACCATTTGTTTAATGGACGCGTCTTGTTTGATGACGGTTTGCGCGTTTCCTTGCAGGATGAAAAATAGCAGGATAATAGATAATAAATATTTCATAATCAAATGTTTATTTAATTGAAAAATGCAAACCCAAGCGTCCTTGCGAGGCACGAAGCAATCTCTGAACTATGCATAATCGTCGTGCATTAGCGCTAATATCCTATGTAGAGATTGCTTCGTACCTCGCAATGACGGGGAAGGATGGAGGTCGTTTCAATCAACATCTTCCTCCTGCATTACATTACCCACCTGTTTAAAATTGCTTTTTACAAAATGACACCAGTCGCATTCTTTTTTACCGCAACCGGTGTTAAAATCATGTGCCAGTATTTTTTGGTAAACCGTTTTTATTTGTTCAGTAACCTCAGCAGTATCATCAGGAGTAATCACAATCTTTTCTTTATGATATTCTCCTTCGTTAACAGGCTCCACAAACTCAAATACAGTGCTTACAACGTCCCAATCATTGGTGCGGTCGTTGTCTATCAAAATTTTATAAAATACAGCCTGCCGCCAGTAGTCGCCACCGTTTGGTTGTTCAGTGGTTGGTCTCAGCAGTTTATCTTTGGCATATTTTAATTTACCGGTTTTATAATCTACAACAGTCACCTGTTTGTTGTTAAATTCAACTTTATCGAGGTTCCCTTTTATTGGCACGCCTTCCACTTCAATATTTTTAATGCTGCGCTCAGTTATAGCAATTTTATTCCAGGTATTTATATTTAGATTATAATAAGGAGGCAGTATTTTTTCACCGTAATCCAGCCGGAGCTTAAAATCTTCTTTGGTGAACGAGTCGCGGTTGCGGTACATATACCAGCGAAATTCCTTCATAAAATCATCCGTTAACGGAAAATCGCTTTCTTCTTTCATATTTCTGAAGGCCTTGTTTAAAGCCCAATGTACTGCCAGTCCAAATGTTGCCGACGGACTTTTTCCGGATGGTACCCTGATGAGGCATTGAAAATAAAACCTTAGCGGGCAATCCAAAAAATTACTTAAGTGTGTAACCGAAAGAGCATAATTTTGCAGCAATTGGTCAATATAATTCTTGTCAAGTAATTCCACCTGTGGTTTATCAGTTTCACGGAATTGCGTAGCTAAAAATTCAAGCATCGCATCCTCATTAACCTTGGGATATTGTACCTGCAGATGAGTATCAGCTAAAATTTCGCCTACAAACTGCGATGCTTCCTGCTCTTTACCATTTTTGTCCCTGCCCGAATAAGATATAGATAAACATTGTTTAGCACGGGTGATGGCCACATAAAATAAGCGGCGCGATTCTTCTTTTTGCGCAATTTCATCGTCTGATGCCAGGGTTAAGGTATCGGGCAAGCTAAAACCATAATTACGGCCTTTGCTGTCCCATATTTTTTTGCTTGCGCCGATGAGGAACACGTGCTCAAATTCAAGTCCCTTTGATCCGTGGGCAGTTAAAAAATTGACACCATTTTCCGAAAATATAACCTGGTTAAGCGGGAGCCTGATCTGGTTGTCTTTCATCAATTTAATAGTGGCTATAAAATCAGCCAGTTTTATTTCAGGATCTTTGCGGCTTTCATCCTTTAAAAAATCGAAAAAGTTAGTGAGCACCTGCATAAACCATCCTTTATCAGGTTGCTGCATAATATATTTGAGGATACCCATTTTAGCAATCACCTGTTGAAAAAGCTGTTGCAGGGTATTACTAGCTGAATAAGTTAACAAGTAATCTATATCACTCACTAAAAATTTCATTGCCTGGCTCTGCGGCTGATCAAATAATCCTGGCTGAGCAGGGGAACGCATTTGACTTACATAATGCCGCAATGAAGTTTTAGGCTGATTATTATTTGAAGTGGAATAGTTTTCTTTTGCTACTGCTACACTTGCTTTGGCAATCTCGATAGGCGGAATGTCAAAAAAATCATAATGCATGATCTCGAACAATAGTTCGTCCCCGCTATAAGGCGAATCCATTTCCATGGATAGGTATTGCAGTATGTTGATAATCTTTTCCCCAAATGGATGTGTGAGAATGTCAATTTTACGTTTGGTGTTTACCGCTATGCGCTGGGTATCCAGGTATTGTACTAAATCTTCTACCTGGCTGTGGTTACGATAAATCACGGCAATCTCATTCGGTTCGGTACCTTTCGCAAGCAGTCGTTTTATTTGCATGGCCACGTCTACCAACTCCTGACCAGGGTTTTCATATTCATGGATAACCGGTTCGATCATCAGATCGTTAAAACGGGAATGCGCCGCTTGAAGGTTTTTATCAAGCGCAAGCTGGTTAGTTAAACGCTCGCGATTATTACTGATCAGCGCCTTGGAAATATCCAGGATGTGTTGATTACTCCTATAATTATGCTTTAGAACAACCGTTTGCAGTGTGCTTACATAATCATTGGCAAAATCAAGAATATTCTTCATGTTTGCCCCCTGGAATTTAAAAATCGACTGGTCATCATCGCCAACAACAAACACATTGGGAGTATCCCAATAGTTCAGCATAAATTTTAACAGTTCATTTTGCGAGCCGCTGGTATCCTGGAACTCATCAACCAATATGTATTGATAGCGCTCCTGGTAACGACGGAGCAATTCTTCATTTTCGTGGAAAGCTTTGAGTACCCATTGGATCATGTCGTCATAGTCATAGCGGCCACGATGCTTCATTTTAGCATCAAAACTATTGTATTCTGAAACAGCAGCCAGCAGCTTTTTCATCAACGCTTTGGCTTCATCAATATCCTTTTGCTTGGGGTCGCCAATTTTAATACCTTTTGCAGGATTTGCACGCTTGTAAATAAATGCTTCACGCAAAGGCAGATCAGCGATATAATCCTCAACCGCTTTTTCTATCATTTCGGCCGCCCAGTTTTCTCTTTTCATATCCGAGAAAAGACTTTTTAACCTTGGTGCATCATAGTAAGTATCACCTGTAAAGCGCTTTAATAAATGGTCATTCGGAAAGTCATCAACAAGTTCGCGGAAAAGCATAGCCGATTCCAGGTCGGATAAAGCTTCCAGATTCAGCTTGCCAAAATAGTCAAGGTTCTCCTGGATAATCTCATTACAAAAGGCATGGAAGGTATATATATTAACCCGGTAAGCATCTGGGCCTATAAATTCAAAAAGCCGTTTGCGCATGGCAACAGCGCCCGCGTCGGTATAAGTAAGACATAAAATTTCATGTGCGTTGGCATCCGTTTCAGTCAGTATTTTACCGATACGGGCAGCCAGTATTTGTGTTTTACCAGTCCCCGGCCCGGCAATAACCAATACAGGGCCATCCATTTTATTAACGGCAGCCAATTGTTCGGGGTTAAGCTGGGCAAGGGCCTGCTGGAATTTTTCGTTGTATTTGTTGGGAGTGGATGTAATCATTGTAGACGTAAATATAAGCAAAGGCTTGGGACGATGCAATGATTATGTGAATGGGGTTGGCGTTTAATAGGGAAAAAGAAAAGGTGTTGGCATAACGAAAAATATGAAACGTTATAAGATCGGCTCTTGCCTGATATCCCTAAAATTATCGAATAAAAATATAAGTTAACATTTTTAGTTTTCCAAAATATAGAATAAGGTCTATATTTTGAATAAATTTGTAAAAAGCAATTTCAATGCGTACCGCTCAAATAAAACAAAAACTGCATGAATATATTGAGTCTGCAGAAGATAAAAAGCTAAAGGCTATTTATACCTTGCTTGAAAATGATATTGCAGATGAATTTACGCTCGCGGC
Organism: Mucilaginibacter sp.; assembly: GCA_028288305.1. Classification (GTDB taxonomy): domain Bacteria; phylum Bacteroidota; class Bacteroidia; order Sphingobacteriales; family Sphingobacteriaceae; genus Mucilaginibacter. The sequence goes on along the minus strand of JAQBOA010000045.1, from coordinate 114,125 downwards.
AGAGCAGGAAAAAGAATTGGATAGGAGATATGATAACTACCAAAATGGTACAAGCAAAATGTATACCTGGGAGAAAGCTGTGGCTATTACTGATAAAGCTTTGGTAGACAGGGAAAAATAACAATAACTATCCCAAATGTCATTTCGACGAGGTACGAGGAGAAAAACTTATACCGTATACAAAGCTAACTATGCAATGCGGACTATGTAGGGCGTATAAGTTTTCTCACTATCGTTCGAAATGACATAGTCTTTACCATAAGCAGTTCGTGGCTTTAATAACTGATAATTTAGTGTTAAGCAGCATAAGCTAAAGCTGCAAGAATACCCTCTTTCTCCAGTTCAGGATAATCACTTATGATATTATCAAATGACATCCCTGACGCAATCAAATCAATAATTACTTCAACCGCCAACGCATATGGCGGATGCACGCCTTTCCCTGGCAGATATTTGTATCTATGGTAATTCTTTCCAAAAGGTTGTTCATGACATAAATTTACAATTTATTTTTCATTTTACCGACAGAAAATAGATTTAAATAAACCTTCCTAGGTTAAAACAGTCCAAGTACATTATTCGTTTTAAACAAACGGTTTAGCTAATGCTGTTTTAAGTTTTAACTTCAATATTCAAAGTAAGTTGCCTGTTACAGTTTGGATTGTTCTTTATTAACCAATTTATCCTTGTTTTTATCAATAAAATAACGTCATTTGTAAGTTAAATAATCCATCAATGTCCATGCAGGTGCCAGCCGGAAATTTGTTACAAAACATAAATTACCCTTCTGATTTAAAGCAGCTTAAGGTTGAAGAGCTTAAACAGGTTTGCCAGGAATTACGCCAATATATTATTGATGTAGTATCGGTAAACGGTGGACATTTTGCTGCCAGCTTAGGTGTAGTTGAATTAACTGTTGCATTACAATATGTATTAAACTCCCCTTACGACCAGTTAGTGTGGGATGTAGGCCACCAGGCTTACGGCCACAAAATACTCACAGGCCGTCGTGAAATTTTCCACACCAACCGCATATATAAAGGAATGAGTGGCTTCCCAAAACGTTCAGAAAGCATATATGACACGTTTGGCGTTGGTCATTCTTCCACCTCAATTTCTGCTGCCCTTGGTATGGCTGTGGCTTCGCAATATAAAGGCGAAACAGACAGACAGCATGTTGCTGTAATTGGTGATGGCTCCATGACTGCAGGCATATCGTTTGAAGCCCTGAACCATGCAGGGATAGAAAACTCAAACCTGTTAGTGATCCTGAATGATAACAATATGTCTATCGATCCTAATGTGGGCGCCTTAAAGGAATATTTAGCAGATATAACAACCTCAAAGCCATATAACCGCTTTAGGGATGATATTGCACATATATTGGCAAAATTATCAGCTATAGGACCTGATGCCTATAAAATAGCCCAGAAGATAGAAAAGAGCATTAAAGGTACCCTGCTTAAAAAGAGTAATTTTTTTGAGGCGTTAAAATTCAGATATTTTGGTCCTATTGACGGGCATGATGTAGAACATATGGTAAGGATATTGCGCGATCTGCGGGATATACCGGGACCTAAATTGCTGCATTGCATTACGGTAAAAGGTAAAGGATATGCATTAGCCGAAAAAGATCAAACCAAATGGCATGCTCCGGGATTATTTGATAAAATAACCGGAGAGATCAAAAAAACAAAATACGACAAGCCACAACCACCAAAGTACCAGGATGTATTTGGACATACAATTGTTGAGCTTGCCGAACAAAACCCAAAGATTATGGGCATCACGCCCGCAATGCCATCTGGATGTTCACTTAACCTGATGATGAAGGCAATGCCAAACCGTGCTTTCGACGTCGGCATAGCAGAACAGCATGCAGTTACATTTTCGGCCGGTTTGGCCACACAGGGATTGATTCCTTTTTGCAATATATACTCCAGTTTTATGCAAAGGGCTTATGACCAGGTAATACATGATGTGGCCATACAAAACCTTAATGTTGTATTTTGTCTGGACAGAGCCGGTATTGCCGGAGCTGATGGTCCAACACATCATGGCGCTTATGACCTTGCCTATATGCGCTGCATACCAAATATGACGGTTTCGGCACCAATGAATGAAGAGGAATTACGTAACCTGATGTTTACTGCGCAGCAGGATGACATGGGACCATTTGTTATAAGATATCCACGCGGTAACGGCGTTATGGTTGACTGGAAACGACCTTTAAAAGCTATAAAGATTGGTAAAGGCCGCAAAATATGTGACGGAGAAGAAATTGCAATTTTATCAATAGGCCATGCCGGTAATGAGGTTGTAAAAGCCACTGCTGAATTGAATACCGAAGGCTATTACCCTGCGCATTATGATCTGCGTTTTGTAAAACCATTGGATGAAGCTTTGTTACGTGAGGTGTTTCAAAAATTTAACAAGGTGATCACTGTTGAAGATGGTTGCCTTGAAGGCGGAATGGGAAGCGCAGTATTAGAGTTTATGGCAGATAATAATTATAGTGCCAAGGTTGTTCGTTTGGGAATTCCTGACCAGGTAGTGGAACACGGAGAACAACCAGAACTATGGGCCGAATGCGGTTATGATGCCAAAAGCATAGCTGCACAAGTTAAAAATTTAGAAATAAAACAGAATAAGCATATTATTGCTTCTTAATAGATGTGCGGATGTGCAGATTATAATGTGCAGATTATTGGATATTAAATGGAAATTTTAACATTTACTCATTCGCACATCTGCATATCCACTCATCTGCACATTAATCAGTGTGTTTTAAAACTGGCAAGGTCAGCATATAATTGGCGGAATGAACTTCGGAGCCCAATGGTTAGCATGGAGGTTTTATCATTAAACTGGTTGTTCTTTTCATTTCTTAAAATACCTCCAAGCTCAATTCTTAAATTATATTTTGGATTGAGTAAAAACGCCACCTTACCTTCAAAATAAACCAGGGTTGTAGTTAGTCCTTGTCCTGTGTAATTGCCATAAACCCTGGCCGGGCTCGTATAAACATCAAAAATATCTTTCCCATAATTTAAACCATTAACATCTAAGCCATAACGCCCAAAATCAGCCTCACCGCTAAAATCAAAACGTTTGTAAGAATAATTTAATAATCCAACCAACTCTCTGAAATTAGCACCCCAGGGGTGTGCCAATGGCTCTCCATTATCCGAGTAATTCTCAATTGCTGATCGTGCTGAATAAGTATATGGTTTTGCATTATTGGTCTCAACCAGGAAATTTAAATTCTTGATTCCGAACAGATGAGGCCCTCTTAAACCTAATTGCCAGCCATATTTGTTTGCAAAACTTCCGTCACTTGAGAAAAAATCAACTGAGCGAAATTCATTTAATGCAAATTGTCCGTAAACAGTTACACCATTACTGATTTTGTATTTACTGGTTAACCCAAGTAAAGATTTATCAGGGTCGCCACTTGAATTGTTTTGAGGCTGCAATAATATGATCGGATTTATATAATTAAAATCAAAAGAGCGCTTTTTTCCATTATCATCTGTAAAAAATCCGATAACATTATCAAAAAGGCCAAAGGAAAGCCTGTTGTTCACATTCCAGTCAAGGTAATGGAAAACGCCAAACTTTTTCCTGTCAATACCATATTGAGAAGTTGTTTGTGGATCGTTCATATACGTCCACATGGCCATATACCTTACGTTTCCAAGCGTTGCTGTAAGTTTAAAAAAGGGATAAGGCGATGCATAATCTGATAATAACATTGACCTGTACCCGTCTCCAATAAATGTTTTATCCCGCCCGGCAGTAATATTTAAATATTTTACCGGCGTATAAGATACAGCTGCAGTTATGTACGACCAATCATATCCATTGTTTTGATAAATTTTAGCATAAGCCTGTCCCGGTACAATACCAACCTGGTTTATATAAGTTGAAATATATTCCGGAAAAATAGCGCTGCTTTGATACCCGCTTATATAGTAAGAAAATTTGTTACCCACTGTACCACCGGCTTGTAATCCAAGAGAGGTGATACTAGTAGTTTGTTTGGACGAAAAATCTCTGCCAATAACAAAGTCAGGTAAAAGGTCCACATAAAAAGTTGATCCGGGACTTTTTACATCAATTAAGTGTTCATTGAAAAGTTTCCTGTATTCCCAACTATGCGGTTTTTGGTCAGATCCGTAATTTATTAAGGAATCATAATGATTCTTTAATAATGAATCTACCGGAAAATACGGCTTTAACGAAGTATGTTCACGGGTTTGTATTGAATAAATATCCTCATCAAGTTTTTGATAAAATTGGTAAGAATAAGGTTGATATTCAGATTGTGACCATGCTACGTTAATTATCAAAAACAATAATAATATACTGCATAAAGCTTTTTTCATGAAAAGTAGTTAACCATGTAATGATTTTTATTCAAAATAATTAAGGGTTTTAAATCCGCCTTTTTTCAGGTAATCATCTTTCTTTACCATGTGCAAATCAGATTCGATCATATCACTGACCAAAGCCTGAAGGTCATATTTAGGAACCCATCCTAATTTTTGTTTTGCTTTTGTAGCATCACCAATTAACAGTTCAACCTCAGTAGGCCTAAAATATTTAGCATCGATTTTTACTACAGTTTTACCAAGTTTTAAAGCATCAGCATTTATACCTAATTCTTTAACTTTTTGCTGATCAACATCAATGATTACGCCCCGTTCGTTTATATCATTACCGCTAAATTCAACTTCGATTCCTAATTCATTAAATGCCATTTTTATAAACTCTCTAACTGTTGTGGTTACCCCTGTGGCAATTACAAAGTCTTCCGGTTTATCCTGTTGCAACATCAGCCACATCGCTTCCACATAATCTTTTGCATGTCCCCAATCGCGCTGTGCTGATAAATTTCCAACATATAAGCAATCCTGCAATCCCATAGCAATTTTGGAGGCGGCACGTGTGATTTTGCGGGTTACAAATGTTTCTCCTCTTATGGGGCTTTCATGATTAAACAATATCCCATTGCAGGCATACATATTATAAGCTTCGCGATAGTTTACAATTATCCAATAACCATACATTTTAGCAACCGCATAAGGAGACCTGGGATAAAAAGGAGTGGTTTCACTTTGAGGCACAGCTTGTACTAAACCATAAAGCTCGGATGTTGATGCCTGGTAAATGCGTGTTTTTTGTTCCATTTTTAATAACCTCACTGCCTCCAGGATGCGTAACGTACCTATTCCATCGGCATTAGCGGTGTATTCAGGAGTATCGAAGCTCACTTTTACGTGGCTTTGAGCAGCTAAATTGTATATTTCATCAGGTTGTATTTCCTGCACAAGTCTTATTAAATTGGTTGAATCGGTAAGGTCTCCAAAATGAAGCTTAAATTTAACATTCGGTTCATGAGGGTCGTGATAAAGATGATCAATACGATCAGTGTTAAATAAAGAGGATCTTCTTTTTATACCATGTACTTCATAGCCTTTTTTTAGCAAAAATTCAGCTAAGTATGCTCCATCCTGTCCGGTTATTCCAGTTATTAAAGCTTTTTTCATTAATAGTTTTTTATAATTTTATAATTCACAATAATATCCAAATTAATTGTAAAAATTTGGATTAAAGCATAAAATAGCTTTACTTTTTTCATTTTTTATAAATATAATAGCCGCAAACATTAACTTCTTTTTTTTGCTATTGTTTTCCTTCAATCAAAAACCAACTAAAAAAATATAGATTTCATATGGTCTTTTATTTATAAAAAAGAGATGTTAAGACTGTAAAACCCTTTTAGTTTTTAATAGTTATATTTAATCATAAATATATTGGCTATGAGATCTATATGGAAAGGTTCACTTGGTTTTGGTTTAGTAAGTATCCCTGTAAAATTGTATTCAGCTGTTCAGGCTAGTTCACTTGATTTTGATATGCTTGATAGTCGCGATCGCGCACGTATACGCTATCAGCGTGTAAATGAGCGCACCCATAAGGAAGTGCCATACGATAAAATTGTTAAAGGATATAAGCTTAATGATGATTATGTGATTATGGACGAGCATGATTTTGCAGATGCCGCTCCTGAAAAAAGTAAAGTAATTGAGATTGAAAGCTTTGTAGATATTGCTGATGTAAACCCCATGTATTATGAAACGTCCTATTACACAGAACCAGATACTAAAAATAATAAGGCTTATGCGCTATTAGTACAAGCACTGATAAAATCAAAAAAAGCCGGACTGGCACGTTTTGTATTACGGAGCACCGAATCGCTTTGTATTGTACACCCGATAGAAGAACGTGTGCTGGTTGTAACCCGGATCCGTTTTGCACAGGAAATCAGAAGCACAGAAGATTTAAATATAGCAGATGATATAAATATAAGTAAAAAAGAACTTGATATGGGGTTGGCACTTATTAATCAATATGCCGAACATTTTGATGTTTCTAAATTCAAAGATGAATATAATGATGAACTGCTAAAAATCATCCAGGCAAAATCAAAAGGAAAACGGGCAACTGTCAAGAAACTAAAACCTCAAAAAGCTACAGGAGATGACCTGTATGAACAACTGATGCAAAGTTTAAACACTAAGAAAGGCGCTTAACATCATAAAAAAGCCCACGTTTTTAATTATTTAATTAATAAATTAAATAAATAATTAAAAATGGTACGATTCATGCAATCTATGGTATAGAAAATTAAAAAACATTAACCATGGAAACTAAATTAAAAAAAACCACAGCCGGTGTACAGGATTCGGCATTGAATGAATTATTTATTGATGAATTAAAAGATATTTACTGGGCGGAAAAACATTTAACTAAGGCTCTTCCAAAAATGGCAAAGGCCGCAACTTCTAATGAACTACGGACCGCTATTGAAAATCATTTATCAGAAACAGAAAACCACGTTACCCGCCTGGAAAACGTTTTTGAATCAATTGGTGAAAAAGCGGTTGCTAAAAAATGTGAAGCTATGGCAGGTTTAGTAAAGGAAGGTGAAGAGATAGTTCAGGAAACCGAGAAAGGTACCTTTACCCGCGATGCAGGTATTATATCCGCTGCCCAGAAAGTAGAACACTATGAAATTGCCTCTTACGGCACTTTAAAAACTCTGGCTGGTGTATTAGGATATAATGACGCCGTCGATTTATTGGAAGCAACTTTGCAGGAAGAAAAAAATGCTGATAATTTGCTTACAAAGGTAGCACAAGGCGGTATTAATGCATCAAGTGTAAGTGAAAGGAAATAATAACGAGATTAATAAATAAATAATGAAAAGGCCTGAGGCATATTACCTCAGGTTTTTTTTGATCATTTTATTAATGTTATATTATAAATTAAGCCATTTTTTTCTTACCTCAAGTTGTGCAGATGAAGCATTAGGTAAAGAATCAATTTTATATTTAACGCGATTATTTTTTAGAAGAGTTACCTGCAATATAACAGGCAAAGCATCCCTGTTAACGCTTACCGAGATTTTATCACCCGGCTTTTTCCCACTCAGCATAGTGGCAATGTCAGTTATTGGAGTGCCATCAATGGCTGTCAGTTCATCATTAACATTAATGCCGTCAATCCAGCCTGCTCCTCCGCGTAATACAGACGTAACTATTTTTTTGCCATTATTATTTGCAATGTTTATTCCTAAACTTGGCTCGTTAGGATCAGCTAATTCATCAGTTAATTTATAACCTGCATAGCCAAGGAATTTATTATAATCAATTGTTGTTAACCCGTTGATATATTTTTTGTAAAAATCATCAAGGTTTTCTCCTGCAAATTTTTCCAGTCCCTGCTTAAACTCTGCATCAGTATAACCGCGTTTTTTGAGTTTATAAAAGGTCTGATACATATATTTCATCACATTATCCAAAGAGTGTTTTCCATTGGAATTATTTATAATCTCAAGGTCGAGTAACATGGCTACCGCCGCTCCTTTATCATAATAAGAAATGCCGGTGTTTATGGAATTTTCATTTGGCCGGTATGCTTTTATCCATGAATCATAGCTTGACTCTGCTAACGCTTGTACCTTTGCTCCAGGCTGGTTTTCTATAACATTTATAATACCGGCTAGGGCGTTTAAGTAGTTATCGGTAGGAATTAAATTCGCATGTCGCAAAATAACATTCTGATAATAGGCTGTAAAGCCTTCAGCAATCCACAGATCGGTTGTATAATTTTCGTTATCATAATCAAATGGGCCTAAAGCAATTGGACGTAACCGTTTTACATTCCAAAGGTGAAAATGTTCATGGGCAACCAGGCCTAAAAAGTTTTGATACCCGGTTTCGTTAGCATAGTTATCGCGCGAAGCGCCTAGCGTTGTAGAGCTTAAATGCTCGAGGCCGCCGCCCCCCCTTACACGATTATGAACGATAAACACGTAATACTTATTTGGGTTTTCTCCGTAAACTGCAGTTTCCTGCTCTGCAATTTTTGCCATATCTTTCTGTAGGCGCTCTTTATCATAATTGCCACCACCTACCATTGCAACCTCATACTTTACGCCTGCAGCGTCAAACCCAAAAATATCCTGATTGCCTACTTCTATTGGTGAATCAAATAATATATCAAAATTGGGTGCATGTCGTGTAAACTGATCGTTATTTACCTCTTCTAAACTGGTTGATACTTTTGTCCACCCATCGTAAGGTACAATATGTATAGTAGAAGGTTGGTGCAGCATTTTATCAGGGTACATAAAAATCCCTGTGGTTGAAAGGAAACCATGTGAGGCGTCGACAAAACTGGTACGTACAGAAATTTCAAAGCAATACACTTTATATTTAATGGTTAAGGAGGAAATACCGGTAGTATTTATATGCCAGCAATTTTTTCGGTTTTTTGCAAATGCCAGCGTTTTGCCATGTGATATTGCGCTAAATGACTCAACATTTTTTGAAAACTCCCTTACAAGGTATGAACCGGGTGTCCATACGGGCATTTTTAAATCTAAGGCATTTTGATTTAAACCTGAAATATTCATTTCTATATCAGTATAATGAGCTTGTGCTTCCGGGAAAGTGACTATGTAAGAAATTTTTACACTTCCTGCAGCATCGCTAATAGTAGTATTCATAAAAAAAGATATTAAAGAAAAAAGAGCGGCAAACTTAATTGTTTTCATTTATTGACCAGTTTTTAAAGTAAGCCATTACCTGTGGCTTTATAATTATTATATTGAGGTAGATTATTTTTGTTGGCAATATATCAATTTTTTAATTTCATAAATCATTCAATTTAATAAGGCCGTTAATTAAACATCTAACTAAAGGTTTTACTTATTAATTAAACCGCTGAGCCCTTTTTATACTGTATTAAATAAAAAACAATAAGTATTTTTTTAAATTACTTTAAAAAGCTATTTTTGAGCCTAATGGCCATTTGTTTTAAAACCTGTTTGCTGATTGATGACAATTACATTGATAACTTTGTCACCCGTAAAATTTTGGAAGCCAGCAATTTTTGCGAAAATATTGTTGTTGTCCGTTCGGCTGGTGAGGCTATAAAATCTTTAAGCGAAGGCTTGGTTAAACCTGATGCAATTTTTTTAGATGTCCGTATGCCTTTAATGAGCGGTTTTGAATTTTTAGAGGAGTACGATAAAATTGAGATAGATAAAGAAAACATAAAGATCTTTATGTTATCATCGTCCCTTGATCCGTTGGATTTGAGAAAGTCTTCAGATAACAAATACATTACACAATTTATTCATAAACCCTTAACTCAAAAAGCACTCGAAGAACTTTGTCCATGATCTTAGTGGCTGATAGTGGTTCATCAAAAACAGACTGGTTGCTTACTCTTCCTAATCAGGAAGTGCAGCAATTCAGGACTTCCGGACTAAACCCTTATTTTTTAACAGAAAAGGAAATTGTAAAAATAATACAGGAACAGGTTCCTGAAATGGTTGCATTTGCTGCTGATATAAAAGAAATATATTTTTTTGGAGCAGGCTGCTCAAGTCCCGACAGGCATGAAATTGTTTCTAATGCTCTTAGTTATTTATTTACAAAATCATATATAAGTGTAGACAGTGATTTGCTGGGCTGTGCTTATGCAACTTGCGGACATGAAAAAGGTTTATGCTGTGTATTAGGAACAGGATCAAATATTTCATTTTTTGATGGTGAAGATATACACGAAGGCAAACATGGTTTGGGGTTTGTTTTAGGCGATGAGGGAGGAGGTACCTGGTTTGGCAAGGCATTGATCATTGATTTTTTATACGGCAATATGCCACAAGAAATATGTGAGCTATTTAATGATGAATTTCACCTTGATAAAGAAATTGTAATAAAAAAAGTTTATCAAACTCCAAACGCAAATTCATACCTGGCTTCATTCAGTAAGTTTTTAAGCAACATCAGGACAACTGAATATGCTCAAAGCCTGTTACACAAGGGCTTGCTTGAATTTATAGAAACGAATGTTAAATCGTACCCTGAATATCATAATTACAAATGCCATTTTGTAGGCTCAATTGCTTATGTTTTTTCTGATGAATTAAAAGCAGTTTGTAAACAGAATGGCGTACATGTCGGTAAGATTATCCGGCAGCCTATCCATGATCTGATGGCATTTATTTTAAGCAGAAACGATTAGAAAAATGTTTAAATTACGTTTGTCAATTGCGGGGCACGAAGCAATCGCGAACTATGCAGACGGGTATGTTCAGTTTGCGATTGCCGGGCTATCGCTTGCAATGACAAATTGGCTAAGATTTATTTTCTAATGAACATCCTAAACACAATAAAAATTATCCCTAACACCGCTAATAAGCTTTCGGCTTTAGCCAGATAATCACCATGCAGAACATAAAACGTTAGATCGGAATTTAAGTTTATATCCTGTTTTATCGCGGTTTTTACCCACCACTTAGTATGCTGTACAATATCTCCCCGCTGATTTATAAAAGCAGAAATACCGGTATTGGCAGACCGGCAAACCCATCTGCGGGTTTCAATAGCACGCAGTTTGGCATATTCAAGATGCTGGTCCTTTCCTGATGTATCTTCCCACCATCCATCGTTTGTAATAATGGCTATAAATTGCGCACCCTTTTGAACGGATTTTGCAATCCACTCGCCCCAAACAGTTTCATAACAAATAACAGGCGTTGCTCCAATGCCACTTTGTGAATAAAATACACTCGGTTCAGGCTGGCTGCCAAACCTTCCTGTAGCGCCACCCAAGTGCTCAAATACAGGTTTTAAAAAAGACAATTGGGCCCCAAACGGCATTGACTCAGCACCCGGTACCAGTTTTGATTTATGATAAAATTGGACTGTAGCTGAGTTTTCAATATTTACTGCCGCATTAAATTCATCAAAAAACTGGTTGCCCTGGGCATCCATTGGACTGGCTGTCTTGGTAGCCCGGTTGTTATATATCTTAAACGTTTCAATGCCGGTTATTAAATTACCGTTTTTATATTTATTTAAAAAATTTTGAGCCTGCAAAAAGTAAGCATTTGTACGTATAGTTTCCTCGTTTACCGCTTCTGGAATTGCCGTTTCGGGCCAAATGAAAAATTCGCTATTTGGTTGTCCTAATGAGTCGGAAAGGTGAGTTAATATACTGATCTGTTTCGCAGGAGGAATAGAGGTCACTTTTGCATAAGGATCAATATTTGGCTGCACAACTACAATATTTGAGGGATTAGATTGCTCCTGATAACTATAATACCTGTAAAGCGAAAAGGTAAGCGGTAATACCAAAACTAAAACAAAAGCTGAAATGAGTTTTATTCTTAACTGTTTATTTGGTGCTTCTTTTAAACCAATATAAATCAGAAATGCCAGTATATTTACGGCCCATACCCAAATAGTACCCCCATAAACACCTGTATATTCGTACCATTGCACCCACTGATGGGTTACGGCAAAACCGTTGCCTAAAGTCATCCAGGGAAAATTGAGGTCCCAGCTTTGGTTTAGATATTCATATCCTATCCAAAAACAAACTAAGCCAAACAGACTCCAACAACGGTTAATGATAAGCCTTGCCCTGAAGTATAACCAGCAGGTTGTTGCCATCAAGAGAGGCGCAAAGGAGTATGGAATTAAAGAAATAGGAAGCGCAACTGCACCGCCAATCATTTTTAAAGCGTTATAAACCCAATAAACAGATAGCGTATTCCAGATAAAAAATCCCAGGAAAGTGATATTGAATATTTTTTTACCCTTTTTAGTTAATTTCGATTGGATGATATTTTCCATTGCAACCAGCATCGGCACAAAACCCACAAATAATAAAAAGGTAGAATAAGGCGTTGGAGGCCATGCTATCCAGAGTAATAGGCCGGAAAGGATGGATAGTAGAATGTTTTTTTTCATCAACAATTAATAGTTCTGGCGTGGAGACGTGCAAATGACGTAATTATTTTTTAATTTTTATAAGTTGGCTTTTCCCGGCATTGTAAATTTATCAGCGTTCATGTTCATTTCACATGAACACTCAAAATGAACATCCGTTATTGATTGATAACCAGCAATTTGCAATTTTGATAGATTAAATAATTCATATCTGTCTATTAATCTGTAAATTATAGCAGTGTTAGATTTGTCAACTTTTTAAAAGCTGACAAATCTTGCAAGGTTGCAATGTTATTTATTATTAGGTAAAAACCAAAGAACCAGTTAAATTATTGCCAAACGTGGGATTGCAGAATTTATGCAGAAAAAAGCAACTTTTGGGTGTTTTTATAAGTTTTAGCTAAGTTTCTCTTTAATAGTTATTTATGGTTAAATAACCCGTTTGGTGGCGAAAAAAAATACCGGGGTTTTCTTCAAAAAACGTTCATTAGTGTTCATTATGAACGGTTTTTGAACGGTTTTATACCGTGTGTATCCGTGAAAAAAGTTGACACTTTTGGTGAATAATCCTGTAGTTAGTTTACACTTTGATTTAGCCCTGAAATAGCTTTACACTGCATAGTCCTGAAAAAAGTCGAATGGCAGTAGATTTGTCAACTTTTAAAAACCGCCGGTTCAAGCGTCCACGCTTGAACCCAAACAATTGTGAGCGTCCACGCTCACGCCCCCCCACTTGCAGGTTAAATAATATTTTCCGAAATTTATTCCATGTCACGAAATGCCTCAACCGACGAACTTTACTTTGTCACCCTAACCGTTGTCGACTGGGTCGACGTTTTCACCCGTCGTTATTACAACGACTATATCATTGAAAACCTCGCCTGGAACCAGGCCAACAAAAACCTCAACATCTATGCCTACGTCATCATGACCAACCACATCCACATGGTGGCAAACGTAACCGACGGCTCACTGGGCGAAGTGTTGGGAAAATTCAAAACCTACACTTCTAAAAGGCTTTACGAAATGATTGGCGGCAACGTGCAGGAAAGCCGCCGCGAGTGGATGCTCCGCGCATTCGACCGCGCCGGCCAATACAATCCGCTAAACGAGCATCACCAGTTCTGGCAAAATGGAAACCATCCGGTCTTGCTGTACACACCGGCGGTTATTGAGCAAAAGATCGATTATATTCATGAAAACCCGGTGAGGACGGGGTTTGTGGGGTCGGCACATGAGTATTGGTATAGCAGTGCTAACCCGGAGAGCCCTTTAAAGATCATTTATTAATGTAAGCGTGGACGCTTACACTGGTTGGCATTCAAGCGTGGACGCTTGAACGGGCGGGGGGTCAAACAGAAACCTGCCCATTGCAATTGTTTATAACCCATCATCAATCGAAGATCAAGGTTTGGTGGCTCGGTGCTTGAGTATTCGCGCAACATCGTTAATTCGGAAATTCCTTCAAATTCATTTATCAATGTAAGCGTGGACGCTTACACCGGTCGGCATTCAAGCGTGGAACGGGCGGGTTAATTCATCTTCATAGCCCTGAAAGGGCATAATATACCAACATAGGACGAAGTCCTGTGTAAATGCTAAACCAAAGCCAAAGCCCTGAAAGGGCAATATATTTAGCGAAGAATATATGTACACATAATATATTGCGAAGGGCAAGTACAAATCAACCGCCAATTTAGCAATCTGCATTCTCTTATTACGCCATTTCAGGGCTTCACGGCTGCTATTTTATTGTTCGATAGGCTACGCCCATCGCAACTATATTAGCCCCTTTCAGGGACACCCATCGTTAGAAAAAGATTCGGCGATTAATACACGGGACAGAGGGTTGATACGTGCGATAATTGGTTTACAACAACGTGTTTTTCAATCGTCTGAAAAAATCGTACAATTGAAAATGGTGCGTATAATAACATCAGTGATGAGTTGGTTACAAATTGTAACTGACCGATTGAAAAAAAAATTGTTAATGGACAAGCAGTCTCAAGGCATAGCCCGCCATTTCAAGCATGTTGCTTGAACGCTAACAATTTAAGCGTTCCGCTTAAATTAATAAATTATTTTTACAGGTATGGGCATTTATATTTATAACCCCGCCGGTTCAATGGTTTATAAATTAGCTTTCCGCTGTGTTCCAAATTTCTCTGCATTAAATGTTTCCGATTTTCCTTTCGGAATTGAGAGTGATTTCCATTTGAAGCCGGCAAGCATTTTTCCGATAAATACGATTTGCCCTACATGATAGGGGTAATGTGCCAGTTGCCGGTTAATGGCATCAATTACACTATGCCGTTCGTTGCGGATGTAAATATCCTTTTGCCAGTCATCATCTTTTATTGAATTAAGGGCATCAAACAAACAATTCCAGCCTTTATTCCATATATCCAATAATTCTTCCCTGTTTTTGACATCATTTTCAAATTCCGAATCCCTATTACGCCATGGTTTTTCACCATCAGTATTTAAAAAATCCGTCCAACGTGATAGCATGTTTCCTGAAAGATGTTTCACAATAGTTGCAATACTATTGCTCTCTTCATTATAACACCAAAAAAGTTGTTCATCAGTAAGCTGATCAAATGTTTTTTCACCAAGCGTTTTGTAATATTCAAACCGCTTTTTTACACTGTTTAAATAGGTTTTCATATAGGCCTCACCTAAATCCTCTCCAACCGCGTGCCGCCGTAGCTTTAGCGGTGGCGCAAGGAGAGGACTTTTAAATTTTGTAACAAAAAAATATCTATATATAATTTAGCCTTTTTTTAAGCCCTCTCCCTTGGAGAGGGTTTGGGTGAGGCTCCCACTTACACAAATTACAAACTCACCTTTAACAGGATGAGTTTCAAAATAGGTTTTTACTTCAGTAACCGTACCCCGAACGGTTTCTTCAAACATTTTTGTAAGCTCACGCGATACTGAAATTTGCCGTTCTGCACCAAAAAATGTTGCCATTTCTTCCAGTGTTTTTAATAAACGATGTGGCGACTCATACAGTATAATGGTGCGCTCTTCGGCTGCTAATGTTTTATAACGGGTTTGACGCCCCTTTTTTAATGGTAAAAAGCCCTCAAAACAAAAACGGTCTGTTGGAAAGCCTGAATTAACCAGGGCAGGAACAAAAGCGGTGGCGCCCGGAAGGCATTCAACATCCAATCCATTTTTTAGTGCCTCTCTAACCAAAAAAAAGCCAGGATCAGATATAGCTGGTGTACCGGCGTCGGATATTAAAGCAATATTTTTGCCTTCTTTTAAAAAGCGGACAATCTCTCCAGCTGACTGATGTTCATTATGCTGATGGTGTGAAAATACTTTTTGATGAATGTCAAAATGCTTTAGCATAGGCGCCGATGTGCGGGTATCTTCAGCTAATATCAAATCGGCTTCTTTTAAAATACGAACAGCCCTGAATGTCATGTCTTCCAGGTTGCCTATAGGGGTGGGTACTAAATAAAGTTTTCCGGTCATGTTTCAGTTTGCAGTTTTTAGTTTGCACTGGGCAGTTAAAAGTTTAAAAAAACTGCAAACTGCCCGCTGCAAACTGCCAACTGATTATATCTTTGCCTAAAAATAAATCAATGCTGCAAGTTAGTTATATCCGTGATAACAGGGAACAGGTTTTAGAGCGTTTGGCCGTAAAAAATTTTAAACAGACTGCGCTGGTTGACGAAATTATTCAATTGGATGATAAACGCCGTCAAACTCAAACCAGCATGGATAGCGTTTCGGCAGAAGCGAATGCCGCTGCTAAACAGATTGGAGAATTAATGCGTGCCGGAAAAAAAGATGAAGCGGAAAGCTTAAAATCAAAAACAGGTACCTGGAAAGAGGATATAAAGCAATTAAGCGAAGCTTTAGCAGCGATTGAAGAAGAGTTACAGCAAAAATTGGTGCTATTACCAAACTTACCGCATAGTTCAGTTCCCAAAGGCCTTACCCCGGAAGACAATGAAGTAGTGCTGGAAAATGGTGCCATTCCCGCATTGCCGGGTAATGCACTGCCGCATTGGGAACTGGCCGCTAAATATAATTTGATAGATTTTGAGCTCGGTGTTAAAATTACAGGAGCAGGCTTCCCTGTTTATAAAGGAAAAGGCGCTAAACTGCAGCGTGCCCTGATCAATTACTTTATTGATGAAGCTGAAAAAGCCGGTTATAGTGAAGTTGTGGTACCCCTGTTGGTTAACGAAGCATCGGGTTTTGGAACAGCGCAGTTACCGGATAAGGAAGGCCAGATGTATTATGTCGGTTTAGATAATTTGTACCTGATACCAACTGCCGAAGTGCCAATTACTAACATGTATCGGGATGTGATTTTAAAGGCGGATGAATTGCCTGTTAAAAATTGCGGTTACACACCTTGTTTCCGCAGGGAGGCAGGTTCATATGGCGCTCATGTCCGTGGCTTGAACCGCTTACACCAGTTTGATAAGGTAGAGATAGTACAGGTTGTTCATCCGGATAAGTCATATGAAGTACTTGAACAAATGAGCCTGCATGTACAAGGGCTGTTACAAAAATTGGGTCTGCCATATCGGGTACTACGCCTATGTGGAGGCGATATGGGCTTTGGTTCTGCTTTAACTTATGATATGGAAACCTGGAGTGCAGCGCAGCAACGCTGGTTGGAGGTATCTTCAGTTTCAAACTTTGAAACCTTTCAAAGCAACCGTTTAAAGCTTCGTTTCCGGAATGCGGAAGGCAAAACACAATTGGCACATACACTTAATGGCAGCGCCCTTGCATTACCCCGTATTGTGGCAACTTTGCTGGAGAATAACCAAACAGAAACCGGTATTAAAATACCCGGAGTGCTGGTGCCTTATACAAAATTTGAATGGATAAATTGATGAACTTTTATTATATCAATTTATAGATTGAATGTATTATTGTTTCGATAGGCTATTAATGTTCTATTTTAAGCACTTTCATGTTTTCTAACGAGGCGTTAACCAGTAAATTGGTTACTGCATTATCAAATATTGATTTAACCTGATTGATTGCAGTTTCGGTTTGATTTTGCAATTCATTTTTATAAATCACATGATTGACGCCTAACATTTGTAAAAAGGAATCTGTCCTGCTGTTGGGACTGCTTTTAAAGCAACATATTTTTATCCTTTTATAAAAAGAATTTTGACGGATACGGCGCAGTATATGTTCCATATCTTCACTTAAATAATCATAATCAAAGACTATGATTGTAGGTTGCATTTCGAAAATAGTTGGGAAAACACGATCGATGGAGGTGATGTGTCTAATCTGTTTATTGTCGGCCATCAGCTCTACCGAGAATATATTGGGAGCAACCAATAATACCTTTTCGGATTTAAAAAATATCATAATAAAATCAGTTAAGATGAAAGTATAATAAATATGTTAATAAATTTTAAAATGCGTTTTAATCAGTATAAAGCTTACGGATCACTTTAATAAATCATTCCTATTGCTTTTTACGCAACAGGATTATAAAAGTTACACGCTTGTTAATAAACTGTTTATAACTAAATTTGATTTTAATCTTTTTAAATTTATGGACAGATTGCTCCGTTAAATTTTTATCTTAATTTGTTATGAGGAGGGACTATTATTAATCATTTTAATTGGAAATGATTAATAAATTTTAGTATGATTTATAATATTAACTTATTTATTAAATATATTAATTCGAAACGTTTGTTACCCATTTTAAAAACGGCGTCTCAAAAATGTTACTTAAGTTATTTAGTGGAGTTTTATCTTTTTGAGGATTTAACAGGTCTTCCTTATAAATAAGCTGATCTAATCCAATCGCTATTAGCAAACTGTCCGTTTCCTCGTTTGGAACGTTTTTATAGCAACAAACTTTAAGCTTACTGTAAAACTTGTTAAGCTTAATACGTCGGATAATTTTTTCAAGATCTTTCCCAATAAAATCATAATCAAATATGACCAGATTAGGATTTAATTCATAGAGTGAAGGAAAAATATTATTTGCATTTGTAATGTGTTTTACACATTCGTATCCGGATAATAATTGACCGGGAAAATCATTTGGTGCAACTAATAATGCTTTTTTAAAGCGTGTACGGCTCATGCTTGAACTAATTAGGAGCCTAAAGATATAATATATATATCATATTGACAAGTATCTATTAATCAATAAGTAACAAAATAAAAATTAATATATTTTTAACATTTTAGATATAATAAGTTGATAAAATTATTAATTTTTGATAATAAATTAATTTGGAATTAATTTCCAACAACTATAAATATATTGTGATGATTTTTTAATTATTAATAGCAGGTGCACCTGTCTTCAAATACCATTTGTCATTATGTTAGTTAAAGTTCAATTCAGCAAAAATTTCCGGATTCTTCTTAAAAAAGAGATTTTTTTGAAAAAGGTTGATTAAAATTCAAGAAATTGAAGGATATTTTTTAATCGTTGATTACAAATCATTTAACTATCTCAAAAGTAGCATTGATTTGAAAGCTCAGCTTTATCTTCTTAAAATCAATGTCCGAATCAGCCTGTGATGTCATTGCATTCATTGAGGCCTTAAACATCATTGGTCTTGGACTCGGATAGCTACTGTTATCCACCTCTGTTATAGTTATCGGATCACCCAGCTTTTCACTGATACTGGTTAATAAATAAGCGGCTTTATCTCTTGCATCCATCAATGCTTTTACTTTCAGTTCGCGTTTTAATTGAGAGATCTTTGAATAATCATAATTCACAATATTAGTTGATTGTATGCCTTTCGGATCAACCTGGCTTAATATCTCGTTAAATTTATTGAGATCATGAAACCTTATATCGTATTGTTTGCTTGACAAGAAATCTGGATTCTTTTTCTTTTGATAATTATTGTTCCAGGCAGAAACATTGCTAATAGTAAAATCTTCTTTTGCTATACCTGCGTTCTTTATTGCAGTTTCTAATTGACCTTCTAACTGATCAATAGTTATCTTGTTTTTGCCATTCATATATTCCTGTAAGGAAATAGAAACATTAATAATATCAGGAGTAACTTCCTGCTCAGCAGTACCGGTTACTTCAATTTTTCGCCGAAGGTCAACATTTTGAGCAGAAGCCACACAAGCAAATGTGATAAGGGTTGCCAGTAAAAATATTTTTTTCATTTTTTAGGATTTTTATAAATAGGATAAGAAAACGAAGGTAAGGTTTAATGCGGCACAACGGAAATTGGAGAAATCAGCATTTACTTATATAAATACCGCCTGCTTAGCATAGGGCGCTGATAGAATTTTATATTTGACGGCATAAATAAATGAAGTAAAAATACGTGATAAAAAAGATTGTATCCGTTTTAATATACTTCGATGCTGAACCTTTTGTGCAGATAGATTTTCTTTCTTTTCAAGATTATTGGATTGCTCGTTAAAATCTCCTTCATCTTCCATAAGTAAATTTTCCCGGATTATTTTTTCACGCAGAACCGGGTCAGCATTTACAATTTCATCCAGTTCTGTCAATTCGTTAAATGATGCCTGCCCTGATTTTTGTCTTTTTAACAAAATATCGAAACGATCCTGTAAAAAGGTACGTCGTTCCGGTTGTTTATGATGGCTCATTTCTTCCTTCTTTATCTCTATGAATTTGCACTCAAACAGTATGCCGATATAGTAAAATGCTAACTATCAGATTATTATCCTGTTTTGCAATTTTCACTTGTACTGTTTTGATACAAGTGCTGTTCGTTTCCGGTCGGCGGCTCAGGTAGCTAACCTGCTTTTTAAAATAGGGGACGAGTTAGCAAATGAAACTACCTTTCCCGGCTGGAAAAAGGGGTCAGAATTTAAGGAAGTAAGAGAGAAGTCAATGGGGGAAATGGTTTCGGATTAAAGCTTAGCAAAGTCTTTAAAATAATTTCCGCAAAAAGATTGTGTTGGTATGACTTGTTTATAGGGTGTCATGGTGAGGCACTCGAACCATGTGGGGTGGCCTGCACGCAATGCATAGCGTTAATGCATTAGCGTCGTGCCTTTGCGCACATGGTTCGAGTGCCTCACCATGACACCCTTTGTTTAGTTTGAAAATATGAGATGGCGATAATTTCGAATTCTGAGGAAGTTATTTAAAAATTTTTTTAAACAAAAAATCCATCCGGGAGACCAGAATGGATTTTATTTAATTCATATATGATAGAGTTGCGCAGCTATGATTTACACAGCTCTGCAATTGAAGGCTAGTTATTCATCTTAGCTATCTGATAGCAATCATAAGCCAGATGCCTGTTGTAATCGTTAGCGATACTTTTGTAGGTAAATAAGTCCACCAAAGTGCCGATAAGAAAAATACCGCCAGTGAAAAAATAAATGAACCCTAAAAGAGTTTGACCAGTCAAAAATCTTTGTATCCCTGCAATGCCTAAAAACCCAAATAAAGTAGCTATTAAAATGTCGAAAGAATTTTTTCTTCTGCTGTTATAAACAGCCATAAAAGTCAGCATTTGATTTTGAGTGACTCCGGCTGATGCGTGCTGAATAAAGCTATATTCATCCATCGTCATCCCTGCAAATGGCGAATAATTATATGTGTTTTGGTAGGTGTTCATTATTGAAATTTTAAACGGACGATTAAATTATTTGTTATAAAATTACCGTGTAAAATAAAAATGACAATGTGAATTAGGTCAGTGGTTTAAACAAGTCGGTGAATGCGGGGGTTTTAGCGGTGAATTTTGTCTGAATCAGGATTTACAGGATTTAAGGATTAACAGGATTTGAGAAAACCGAACCTGCTAAAATTCATAATCCCGCTCAACCTTGCATATCCGTACCTTGTAATGCTCATACCATTTTTCGCGGCCCTGCTTTTGGGCAAAAAGGTGCCGGGTGTTAGCCTTCCAGTTTTTAATATCTTCCAGTGAACGCCAATAGGAAACCGTGATACCTAAATCGTTTCTTGCGGATTCGATACCTAAATAGCCCTCTTGCTGTTGGGCAAGTTCAGCCATTTCATCAGCCATAGAACTATAACCATTGTCTCCTTCTGTGCGTAGTGAGGTAAAGATAACGGCGTAATAGGGTGGGGTTGGGGTGTTGGCGATCATCTTTGATGTGCAAATTTCAGATGTGCAAATGTGCGGATTATTTTTAAATCATCTGCACATCTGCACATCACTCATCTGTACATTTATTCTATAACACTCTCCTCAAAAGCATAATCTTCCAACGGCGGGCAACTACAGATTAATGTCCTGTCACCATAGGTATCATTAACACGCCCTACAGAAGGCCAGAATTTATAAGCTGCGACGTAAGGTAGCGGGAAGGCCGCTTTTTGACGTGTGTAAGGATGCTCCCATTCGTTCGCTGTAATTACTGCCGCTGTATGCGGAGCGTTTTTTAAAGGATTATCTGTCTTGTCGGCTATTGCTTTTTCCACATCATCAATTTCATGACGGATGGAAATCATCGCATCACAAAAGCGGTCTAATTCTTGTTTTGGTTCTGATTCTGTAGGCTCAACCATTACTGTACCTGCAACAGGGAAAGACACGGTTGGGGCATGGAAACCATAATCCATTAAGCGCTTTGCAATATCGGTAACTTCAATACCGAAATTTTTGAAGGAACGGCAATCAAGTATCATTTCGTGTGCACAACGGTCATTTTTACCGGTGTATAATACCGGGTAATGATGTTGCAAACGTGTTTTTATATAATTGGCATTTAATATAGCATAACGTGTAGCGTCAGTCAGACCATCACCACCCATCATTGCGATATAAGCGTGAGAAATGATCAGTATGGAAGCAGATCCCCATGGTGCTGAAGAAACAGCGTGGATTGATTTTCCTTTATCAATATCTACAACAGCATGACCAGGTAAATAGGGGACCAAATGTTTTGCAACACCAATAGGACCCATACCCGGACCACCGCCGCCATGAGGGATACAAAAAGTTTTATGCAAATTTAAATGACAAACATCAGCGCCAATATTAGCCGGACTTGTTAAGCCAACCTGCGCATTCATGTTTGCACCATCCATGTAAACCTGTCCGCCATTTTGATGAATAATATCACATATTTCAATAATGGATTCCTCAAATACACCATGAGTGGATGGATAGGTTACCATTAGCGCCGAAAGTTCATTTTTATACTGTTCAGCTTTTGCTTTAAGATCGGTAACATCAATATTTCCGTTGTCATCACATTTTACAACAATAATCTTCATACCGGCCATTGCTGCTGATGCAGGATTAGTGCCGTGTGCTGAAGAGGGGATAAGGGCAATATTGCGATGGTCATCACCCCTGTCGCGATGATAAGCACGGATTACCATTAAACCGGCATATTCGCCCTGGGCGCCGGAATTTGGCTGCAAGCTCATTGCTGCAAAGCCTGTAATTTCACAAAGCCAACTGTTTAACTCGTCAAACAATTGCATATACCCTCCAACCTGGTCTGTTGGAGCAAAAGGGTGTATTTTACTAAATTCCGCCCAGGTAACCGGAACCATTTCGGTGGTAGCATTCAGTTTCATAGTGCATGAACCTAACGCGATCATTGAATGACAAAGCGATAGGTCTTTTGCTTCCAATGACTTGATATACCTCAGCATTTCATGCTCCGAATGGTGCGAATTAAATAAAGGATGTGTTAAGTAAGCTGATTTACGTTGCAAATCAGCAGGTATAACCGTTTTTAAATGTGTTTTTAGCTTATCAAAATTTACATCATTCAAAGTTTTGCCTTTTACCTTTGCAAAAAAACGGACTATGGTTTTTATGTCTTCGGGCGAAGTAGTCTCATCAATTGAAATGGTAACTGTTGAACCTTTATAATTAAAGTTCATTTCGTTATTGATAGCTTCAGCGTGAACCGGGCCTGCCAAATTACCCAGTTCAAATTTCAGTGTATCAAAAAACGACTCGTTTAATTGTTCATAACCTAATTGTTTTAAAGAGTCTGACAATAAAACAGCTAAGCCATGTATTCTTTCGGCTATTAATTTTATTCCGGAAGGACCATGATAAACAGTATACATGCCAGCCATAATTGCAAGTAAAGCCTGGGCGGTACAGATGTTTGAAGTGGCCTTATCGCGGCGGATATGTTGTTCGCGGGTTTGCAGGGCCATCCGTAAAGCATAATCGCCTGCACTGTCAATAGTCACACCTATAATCCGGCCGGGTATCGAGCGTTTGTATTCTTCTTTTGTAGCAAAAAAAGCTGCATGAGGACCGCCAAAACCCATAGGTACACCAAAGCGTTGCGTAGAGCCGACAACAATGTCAGCGCCCCACTCGCCTGGTGGCGTTAAAAGTGCAAGGCTCATAATATCAGCAACAACTGTTAATTTGATGCCTTTTTCATGCGCCTTTGCGGCATAATCGGTATAATTATAAACAGCTCCATTACCGGCAGGATATTGTACAATGGCACCAAACATAGTATCTGTAAGTTCTGCAGTCCGATGATCACCTATTTGCAATTCGATACCGTAAGGCTGTGCGCGGGTTTTTAAAATATCAATTGTTTGCGGGAATACTTCTTTAGATACAAAAAACACATTGGCGTTTTGATTTTTACGCAAACTATATTGCATAAACATGGCTTCGGCTGCAGCGGTGCCTTCATCCAATAGCGAGGCGTTGGCAATTTCCATCCCGGTAAGGTCAATCACCATTGTCTGGAAGTTCAATAAGGCCTGTAAACGTCCCTGGGCTATTTCGGCCTGGTAAGGGGTATACTGGGTATACCAGCCTGGATTTTCAAGGATATTACGTTGTATAACGCCCGGCACTATTACATCATAATAGCCTTGCCCGATAAATGATTTGAATACTTTGTTTTTTGAAGCAGTTTGCTTTAGCGAATTGAGGTAATCGAATTCACTTTTTGCAGCAGGAAGATTAAGCGGTACTTTTAACCTGATATTTTTCGGAATAGTTTGTTCAATAAGTTCATCGAGTGAATTTACGCCGATAACTTTTAACATTTGTTCCGTGTCAGTTTGATTTGGGGCAATGTGCCGCGACTGGAATTTTTCCTGGTACTCAATATTCAACTTCATCAATGGGGCTTCCTTAATTTTTAGCGCAAAGGTACAATTTTACTGGTTTAGTAACAAAGCCGTAACCTGATAGTGACACTGGTTTTACACGGAAAATTCAATCAATGAATAGCCAATTGTCTTAAATACATTTGTATAGTATTTTCGAGTCCAAAGTACAACGCATCGCAAATAAGGGCATGGCCTATGCTTACTTCAGCCAGACCCGGTATGTTTTCAGCAAAATATTTTAAGTTATGTAAATCAAGGTCGTGGCCTGCATTTATTCCTAATCCTTTTTTTTGCGCAATTTCTGCCGCTTGTATGTAGGGTGCTATGGCAGCTTCTTTATTCAGGTGATAATGGTGCGCATAAGCCTCTGTATACAATTCGATACGGTCAGTTCCAGTTGTGGCAGCAGCCTCTACCATTTCTTTTACCGGATCTACAAATATGGAAACACGAATGCCCGCCTGCTTAAATACCGCGATCATATCCTTTAAATAACGCTGGTTGGAAATCGTATCCCATCCATGGTTGGAAGTAATTTGTCCTAAGGCATCAGGTACTAATGTTACCTGTTCGGGCTTATTTGCCAATACCAGGTCGATAAACTTTTGCTCCTGGCAATTCCCTTCTATATTAAACTCGGTGGTAACAATTTTTTTCAGCTCAAAAACATCATTATAACGGATATGCCTTTCATCGGGCCGCGGATGTACAGTTATACCCTGTGCACCAAAGCGCTCACAGTCTTTGGCAACTTGTATGAGGTCAGGGTTGTTGCCGCCACGTGAGTTACGCAGAGTGGCTATTTTATTGATATTTACAGATAAACGGGTCATTCTATTTCGGATGTTCTATTTCGGATTTATTTTAAGATTTGTAAATACAAATTCCAATGCAAACATATAAATACTAAATTCGAAATCGAACATCGAAATCACAAATGAAACAATTTCTGAGATATCTTCTTTTTTCTTTTTTATTGGCAGTTTCGGTTATTACAGCCAATGCCCAAGCCAACTATCTAAAAATAACCAATTACAAAGTTTACTTTGGATGGGCCCATAATTTTCCGCAGGATTATATGATCCTAAGACAGTTTGAAAATGAGGGTAAAACCTATTTTATGATGGTAAATCCTCAAACTTTGGAAACCAGGATTGACCAAACAAAAATTTACCAGGTTAAACCAATGACCTTGATAGAAGCAAGAGCATTCTTTAAAGTTACCCCTTATATAAAAGCGATAAATAAAGCCGAAAAGCAATCTAAGCACATACAAAATGCCGGCATTGAAAGTGGCATGCCAAAGGAAACAGGGATAAGTCTCACAGCAGACCTATGCCCATCGCACCGCCCGCTGGATAAAAGGATTTTTACTGATATTTTTAAAGAGTTTCAAAAAGTAGAACGTCCTGTACCAGTAGCATTATCTGTTTCAGGTATATGGATGTTGCAGCATCCCCAGGATCTGGAATGGTTAAAAAAGATGCAGGCTGATCATGAAATTTATATAACCTGGATCAACCATTCCTATAATCACCGTGTAAGCGCGAAGCTTCCCCTTAAAGAAAACTTTTTACTCGAACCGGGGACCGATATTAATTATGAAGTGCTGGAGACGGAAAAAGCAATGTTGAAAAATGGATTGCTTCCTTCTATATTTTTCAGGTTTCCAGGATTGGTATCCGATCAGCAATTAGTTTATAAGATCACTGATTTTGGCCTGATCCCTATTGGCTCAGATGCCTGGCTGGCTAAAGGACAGCAATCGCAACCTGGTAGTATTGTATTAATCCATGCTAATGGCAATGAACCCGTTGGCGTTAATGATTTTATTAAGCTGCTTCAATCAAAAACACAATCTATAGCTAAAAAGCAGTGGTTACTATATGATTTGAGAGAAAGTGTTGATGAGGAGTTTGAAGGAAATAATTCAGGGCAATGATAATATTTATCTACTAAAGCGAATCAAGATATTAGAGCCAGGAACCAAGATAAAAATCAGGTCGAGGGGATGTTGTGCCAAAATGTTTTCTTTTTGTCGGGCTCCCTACACTTTAAGCTATTTTCTTTACTCTTGATTCTTGGTTCTTGCCTCTCAATTTACGTTGCTATTCTATTGTGTGACTAATTTGATTTTCGGTAAAAGATTTTTCTAATACTGAAATTAAATCATTGATACTAATTGGTTTTGATACAAAATAATTCATTCCCGCATCTGAGCACTGAGCCTTGTCTTCAGCCATTGCGCTTGCAGTCATAGCAATAATAATGGGTTGCTTCATATCTTTCTTTCGGATGATGCGGGTAGTTTCCAAACCGTCAAGTTCTGGCATTTGAACGTCCATCAAAATAATATCGAACATCTCCGAATCGATTATCCTGAGTACCTGGGTACCGTTGTTAACTACCTGCGGGTTATAGCCGAGCTTGGTGACCACTTTTGTAATAAGCTTTTGATTGATCAGGTTATCCTCGGCAATCAAAATGTTCATCGGGAATTTTTGAGCAAATTGTTCGGAAAGTAACTTTGCCGGTGCTTGTTCTTCTATAACATGATTGTTATGCAGAAGTTCTGTTTCTATAATATTTAACAATTGTTGTTGTTTAACAGGTTTTATTAATATTTTATCGAACCATTCATGATTTTTATTTTTCTCAAGAACCGAGCATAAAAGTATAATAGGTATTTTACTGTCAATATTCTTAATAACTTTAGTTAATTCAAGCGTATCAGTCCCGGGAATACGTGGACCGCTAATCACCAAATCGAATTTCTCACCGCCGGTTAAATATTTTAATGCCTCATTAGCGGATGACGCACATACCGGTACTAATTTCCATTGCTTAAGCTGGTCTTCTAAAACATCAAGGACCGCTAAATTTTGATCTATCAATAATACGCGCTTGCCTTTAGCTTCTCTTATATTGGAAATTACATTTTCATCGATAATTATGTTACTTACTTCATTTTTTATATTAAAGGTAACTGTAGTGCCTTTTCCCTGTTCGCTTTCAATTGCTATTTCTCCGCCCATCAGTTCAACCAGGCGTTCGCATATTACCAGCCCTAATCCGGTACCACCATGTTTACGGGTGATAGAAGCGTCAACCTGCGAAAACGCGATAAATAAGCGCTGCACTTTATCATTTGGTATGCCCATTCCGGTATCGGTTATTTTAAAGCCCAGATTTAAAGTGTCGCCATTTTTTTCAAGCAAGTTTATTTCAACCAAAATCTGACCTTTACTGGTAAATTTGATGGCGTTATTTATTAAATTTAATAATACTTGCCTTATGCGTAGTCTATCACCAATTAGATGAGCGGGAACTTGATGATCTATTTTATATAAAAGGTCTAATTGCTTTTTAGCGGCTGCTTCCGAAAAAATATCCAATACATCTTCAATACATTGCCTAAGGTTAAAATTATGGTTGTCAAGCTCCATCTGTCCTGATTCTATTTTAGAAAAATCAAGGATGTCATTAATTACGTTCAATAAATTTTCACCGCTAATTTTAATTGTCTCGGCATAATCGCGCTGTTCTGCACTTAGCTGTGTCTCGAAAAGTAATGAGGTCATCCCAAGTACGCCATTCATTGGTGTTCGTATCTCGTGGCTCATAGTTGCCAGGAAAACACTTTTTGCCTTATTCGCTTTTTCAGCTTCCTTGCGTGCAAGCAGTTCCTGCTCTTTTTGTTTATGCAATTCTTCATTTATTTCCTGTAAGAAATCCGATTGAGATTGCAATTCTTCTGATTGTGCCTGGAGTTCTTCATTTAATATCTGTAACTCTTCTGATTGGTTTTGGAGCTTTTCTGATTGTTTAACCACCTCGTCCGTTTGTTCTTTAACCATTCTTTGAAGAATCCTTTGATGTACCTTTATCGTATATGTACGGTAACGGTAATAACTGTAAATGGCGTTACATACAACCGAAAAAAGCAATATTCTGAACCACCATGTCATCCAGAAGGGCGGAACAATAATAATTTTTATAATTGAAGGCTCTTTATTCCAAACTCCATCATTATTGGCAGCTTTTACTTTAAAAATATATTCACCAGGGTTTAGGTTGGTGTACGTCGCTTTTCTTTGTGAGCCTACATAGTTCCAGTCTTTTTCAAAGTTCTGCAACATATAAGCATAAGAATTCATATCGGGCATTGTGTAGTTCAGCGAGCTGTACTCAATGGTAAAAACTGACTGATCATAGTCAAGCTTAATAACCTTTGTTTGAGTGATTGATTTTTTAAGAACAGAATTTTCTCCTATCGGTACTTTTTTATTGAACAATTGGAAATCGGTGAATACCACATTATGATTATTTTTATTCACAGCAAGGTGATCAGGATCAATTACGTTAAACCCATTGTGACCGCCAAAGAGCAATTCGCCATTTTTATTTTTTAATGTGGATCCCGTAAAAAATTCATAGCCCTGCAGGTTATTTAAAGCTGTATATTTTCTGAATTCAGACGTATGCGGCTTAAAACTAATAAGCCCTCTGTTTGTACCTATCCAAATGAAACCTTTATCGTCTTCATTAATACTATTGATTATTGAATAATTTAAGCCTTCGGGAAAAACATAGGGAGAAATTTTTTTTGTCTTTTTATTATATAAATTCAGGCCGCCGCCCAGTGTTCCAACCCAAATATTTCCTTTGCTGTCTTCAAATATCGAAATGATAATATTATTGCTTAAGCCACTGTTATATGTTTTAAAATGTGTGAAGTTATCTGTTGCGGCATTATATAAATTTAACCCTGTAAATGTTCCAACCCACATGTTATCCTCCTTGTCCCTATAAATGGATCTTACATCGTTATTAGTTAAACAATGAAGTGTATCATTGGAATTATACCTATATCGTTTTATAATTTTAGATTCGTGAATAATATTCACTCCATTGTCATCCATGCCTATCCAAATATTTCCTGCCTTGTCTTTTTCAAGACCAAAAATGATATTCCCGCTTATTTCATTTGGTTTGTTTCCAACGGCGTAATGCGTGAGCTTATTTGTTTTGTTGTTAATTACATCCAAACCGGCATTATAATAGCCAATCCATAAATTCCTTTGTTTGTCACATAAAAGCCGCAAAATATGATTACCGCTTATGGCGTTTTTATTTGTTGCACTGGGATAATAATGAGTAAATAATTGTGTTTGGCGATCAAGAAAATTTAACCCGCCCCCATCTGTTCCTATCCAATAACCTTTACTTGTTTCAGCAAATGCGGTAACGATATTATTGCTTAAACCACTGGAATCTGGCTTAGATTTATAAAAATAATCAAACGAGGATAAATTAGTGTCGTAATATCTTACCCCGGATTCATAAGTTCCAAGCCACAAAATACCATCGCAGTTTAAAATACAATTTATTGAATTATTTTCAGTAATATTTATCTTATCATCATTTTTATAATGTGTAAACGTTTCTTTATTCTTATCAAAGATATCAAGCCCATCTTCAGTTCCAACCCATATCTTTTTGTTGCCTGCAGGAGCTAAAGCAAATACATTGTTGTTAATTAATGAATTAGCTTTGTTTGCTTTATGCGAAAAATTTCTAAAAGTGTGATCTTTTATATTAAAAAAATCGAGTCCGTTTCTTTCTGTACCAATATATAGACCATCATTTTCGCTTTTTAACAACGTATTAATTCGGGGGTTGCCCAATCCATCCTTGTAATTTTTTGTAAACCCGGTGCTATAATTAAATTGTACAAGGCCGTTTCCTGTCCCTAACCATAAATTGCCATAATTATCCTCGGCCATTGAAAAGATGTGGTGGCTGGCAATGTCATCCCGATTTTTTGTGTAAAAAAATCTTTTAAATGTTTTTGTTTTTATATCCAACAGGTTTAAACCCGAAAAAGTACCTATCCAGATATTATTTTTACTATCCTGGAAGATGGAACTTACATCGTCACTGGATAATGTTTTTTCATTATTTTTATTTGAAATTAACGTAGTAAAAGTGTCTGTACTTCGGTCGTATAAGCTTAACCCACCGTTGCCGCCTATCCATAGGTTACCCGCTTTGTCTTCAAAAATAACACCTGCATTGTTTGATGGTATCGAATGGATATTCTTTGGGTTGTGTCTGTAAACAGTAAAATTATAGCCATCATACCGGTTTAACCCATCATCAGTTGAAAACCACATAAATCCCAATCTATCCTTTAATATAGATTTTACGTTGCTCTGTGAAAGACCATTATCTATCGTTAAGGATGAAAATTTTACTACTTTATTTTGCCCATAGACCACCGTATTAACTGAGCCGAAAATGCTTAGAAATAAAATAATATTTATAACGAAAGATTTCGCCCTTTGAAATGTCATTAAATAGTGTATAATTCAGGATAAAATATTTAACCTTTTAGTTCAGATGATATTAATAATATTAATAAATATGAAAAATATTCAATAGTATCATTAAATAGGTTAATTACCTTTTTACGAGGTTTTTAAATTAAAGTTATGCGGGATGGATATTTTAAGATTATAAAGTTAAAAATGTTGTAATAAGCCGAAATAATATCTAAAAAATAGGTTTTTTATTCATACTCATCAACTTCGGAGTAGCTATAACATTTAAACTTTGCAACCTTCAAACTTTGCAACAAAAATCTTAAACAGTAAGGGTTTCGGGGGTTTGAATCTGATTTAAAGATAACGGGATCAATTTTTTTGTTTTCAGGAATGTGATTGCTACGATAACTAAAGTAACGCTACCGCCAAATATTACAGATGGGACTGTACCTAATAGTTTGGCAGCTGTACCGGATTCAAAAGCGCCGATTTCATTTGATGAGCCAATAAACATAAAATTAACAGCTGATACGCGACCACGCATATGGTCGGGTGTTAAAAGCTGCATAATTGTACCGCGTATAATTACACTTATGCTGTCGAAAGCACCTTCAGTAAACAAGAATAATAAGGACAAATAAAAGCTTCTGGAGAAACCAAAGCATATGATAGATAAACCAAAACCAGTTACTGCTATTAGTAAATTACGCCAGGGTTTACCCATCGGCGAAAATTTTGCCATTAAAAGCATCGTTAAAACAGCACCTAAAGAGGATGTTGCACGCATTATGCCTAATCCTTGTGATCCCACTTTTAAAATATCATTGGCAAATACAGGTAAAAGGGCTACGGCACCTCCAAAAAATACTGAAAACAGATCGAGGCTCATTGCCCAGATCAGGATTTTGCTTTTAAATACAAAATCTATTCCTTCGGAAAGGCTCTTCCATATATTTTCCTTCGGAACAAATACCGGGGGATATAATCTTAAACGATATATTAATATAATTGATATTGCAAGAAATATGAGTATAACACCAAAGGCGGCTGTTATGCCAATAAAACCATAAATTAAACCACCTGTTGCTGGTCCAAGAATTGATGCAATTTGCCATGTGGAACTGCTCCATGAACTTGCATTAGGATAAATTTCTTTAGGGATGCTATTAGCATATACAGTAAAAGTAGCAGGGCCATAAAATGCACGTGCTAATCCATTCAAAAATATCATGAAATAAATGATGGGCACTATCAAGCCAGTATGAATATGGCTGCTCATGTTTTTCATTGTAACGATAAACATCACCATAGAAGCAAAAAATACCAATGAAGATATGATAAGCAGCATTTTTCTTTTTTCAGACTTATCTGCTATATAACCTCCATATAAGGCGATACCAATGGCCGGTATGGCTTCGCAAAGGCCAATTAAACCCAATGCAAATGCACTTTTTGTTAAATGATAAATGTAAAAGCCTATTATAACGGCCTGCATTTGATAAGCAAAGGTGAAAAAGAACCGTATTCCCAAATAGGAGCGGAAGTCTTTAAACCGCAATGCAGCAAACGAATCTTTTGTAGGTTGACTATCTCCTTCTTCTGACACTATATTTTTTTAAAGGAAGGCAAATTTACAATTTGTAATTAAAGTAACAGCACAAAAGCCTGATGGAGGTAATATTTTACAATTCATTTTAGGATATCTTATTCCAGCTTAGTCCCTGATCTTTTGATTGTAATGAATAATTCAGGATTTGATTTTCAGGAAGCACTAATTGAGGGTCTTTTTCAAAAATATCTTCTACACATTTGCGCGCTTGTAATAATAATTCCTGGTCTGTAACCAGATTTGCTATTTTTAAATCGAGAACACCGCTTTGTTGCGTTCCATCAATATTACCCGGACCACGTAATTGAAGATCAATTTCGGCGATTTCAAAACCATTGTTTGTTTTAACCATGGTATCCAGCCTAATTCTTCCTTCACGACTCAATTTATGACTGCTCATTAAAATACAATAAGATTGTTCGGCGCCCCGGCCAACCCGTCCCCGTAATTGATGCAATTGCGATAGGCCAAAACGCTCGGCATTCTCAATGATCATAACAGACGCGTTTGGTATATTTACTCCCACTTCAATTACAGTTGTAGCAACCATTATTTGCGTTTCTCCTTTTATAAAGCGGTTCATTTCAAATTGCTTTTCGGCTGGTTTCATTTTGCCATGCACTATGCTTATCTTATAGTCTGGTAATGGAAACTCATGAGACATAGTATCTATTCCATCCTGCAGATTTTTAAGATCCAGTTTTTCACTTTCTTGTATTAACGGATATACTACATATATTTGGCGGCCTTTGGTAATTTCCTGTTTCATAAAACCGAACATCCGCAAACGCTGATTTTCATAAAAGTGAACAGTTTGTATAGGTTTACGACCAGCCGGTAATTCATCAATTACAGAAATATCAAGGTCGCCATATAAAGTCATCGCTAAAGTTCGGGGAATAGGGGTTGCCGTCATCACTAAAATGTGAGGTGGTATGCTATTTTTACGCCATAATTTAGATCTTTGTTCAACACCAAAGCGGTGCTGTTCATCAATTACAACAAAACCCAGGTTTTTATATTGTACTTTGTCTTCAATAAGCGCATGTGTACCGATTAATATTTTTAGCTCGCCGCTTTCAAGCTTTTGATGTAATAAATTCCTGGCTTTTTTTGATGTAGAGCCGGTTAATAAAGCCACTTCAATAAAGTCATCGCCAACCAATTCTTTTATAGTTTGGAAATGTTGGTTGGCTAATATCTCCGTTGGTGCCATTATGCAAGTTTGAAAACCATTATCTATCGCTAAAAGCATGCTCATTAGCGCTACAACGGTTTTGCCACTCCCTACATCGCCTTGCAACAGCCGGTTCATTTGCACTCCACGTTGCGTATCATGCCTTATTTCTTTTAAAACACGCTTTTGGGGATTTGTTAAAGTAAAAGGCAATTTATCCTGATAAAACTGATTGAAAAAATTACCTACTATAGAAAAAACATTTCCTTTAAACTTTTGATTGTGAAGCAGTTTGTTTTTTAATAGTTTAAGCTGCAGCAAAAATAATTCTTCAAATTTCAGCCTGTAGAGGGCTTCATTAAGTTTGGATGTATCTTCGGGAAAATGGATATTGCGGTATGCCTCACTTCGTGAAATTAGCTTAAAGCGGTTTATTATGTATAAAGGTAAATTTTCATGAATATCTTTAAGCTGCTGTTCTAATAATACTGTTATTAGTTTTTGCAGCCCTTTGCTATCTAACGAAAACTGTTTTAATTTCTCTGTAGAGTTATAAGCAGGCTGGAGTGTTAAATTGCCTTTACGTTGAAGTGCTTCGGTAGAATATGGCTCCATTTCAGGGTGCGCCATCTGTACTTTTCCATTAAAATATCCGGGTTTTCCGAATAATATATATGCTTTACCAATAATAAGTGTTTTTTCTACCCATTTAATACCCTGGAACCATACCAGCTCAATTATACCTGTATCGTCCTGTGCTTGTATAACTAAACGCCTGGTATGCTTTTCGCCTAATATTTCTTTATGAGTTAAACGTGCTAATAATTGAACATAGGGCAGTTCGGGCTGAATGTCCTTTATTTTGTAAAATCTTGTCCGGTCAATATATTTATAGGGAAAGTGACGTAACAGGTCCTCAAAGCTGAATATTTGCAGTTCTTTTTTTAGTATTTCTGCACGACTAAGGCCAACACCTTTTAAATATTCTATTGGAGTTTGAAAAACCTGGCTGTTCAATTCTTATTAAATCAAGGCTTAAAGGCAGTAACTGATATTTCTACATTAACATTTTTGGGTAAGCCAGCTACTTGTACTGTTTCACGAGCCGGAAAATGATCTTTAAAATAAGTGCCATAAACTTCATTAACCTCTGAAAAACTTTGCATGTCTTTTAAAAAAATACTGGTTTTAACAATATTACTAAAATCAATGCCTGCTTCAATCAAAATAGATTTAATGTTTTCCATAACTTGTTTAGTTTCTGTTTTGATATCTTCAAGGATCAATTCACCTGTACCCGGATTGATAGCAACCTGACCTGAAACAAACACAAAATTTCCGGCACTTATTGCCTGGCTATATGGGCCTATAGGCGCCGGGGCGTTAGTAGTATTAATTACTTTTTTCATTTATAGATTGTTTTTAAAAGTATTCCGCCAGTCGACAGATAAGCTGCAAATATTTGTTGCAGCTTATGGAGGTTCATTTTTTTAATATTAACCATTGAATAAGTTTCCAGATAATGCCCAATAAAAACACGGTAATTGCAATAGCATTAATTATATGCATTACCTTAAGATTAAAGTTAGTTGGCCGGTTAGGATCCTTTTTTCGGAAGAAATACATAAAGCAAATTTACGTAAAAATTTTACTCAAGATAATCTACAGAAATAACATTAATTATTCGGCTGTAATTGTTAGTAACAAAAAAGGCTTCCCGGTTATAGGGAAGCCTTTATCATTATTTTACTAATAATATTATCTGTGGAATTCAACACGACGGTTCTTTATACGACCTTCTTCAGTTGAATTATCAGCAATTGGGTGAGTTTCACCATATGCTTTAACTTTCAGGTGTTTAGCTTCAACTCCTGAATTTACAAGGTAAGTTTTTACTGAGTTAGCACGATCTCTTGACAAACGCATGTTATGAGCAGCTGTACCTTCAGATGAAGCGTAACCGGCTAATGTAACAGTTTTACCACTTGACCTTAAGTCAGCAGAAGTTTTATCCAATGTAGGGTAGGCAGAGGTTTTTAGAACTGAACTGTCAAACTCGAATTGGATGTTAGAGTAAGCGGCAGAAGTGGTATCGCCATGAGTGCTGCAGAATTTGCAGAAAGCAGCTGTATCCAATTTAGGGATTACAAGCGGGCAACCAGAGCCATCAACTATAGTACCTGCAGGAGTGTTAGGGCATTTATCAAACTGATCTGAAACACCATCACCGTCTGCATCTTTTTTCAGATCGTTAACAGCATTTTCAACATTGCCAACGCGACCTTTTAAAGCTTCTACTTCCTGACGTAATGCTGCATCGTATAATTCATCATACATCATAGCTACAGGGTTAACCCAATCTAAATTCGGTTTTGATTTTGTACCAAATGTATATTCTAAGCCTCCATAGCCATAAGAATAATGGTCGCTAAATACAGCTCCGCCTGGGCTAAAGGTATGATAACCACTGAAGTTATACCCATCAATAAAGTTTTCAGTATAACCAACATTCAGAGCAAGTGCGTCAGAAAGCCTGAATTTAACAAGGCCTCCAACTGGTAAAAGTAATTCTTTTGCATAATGCTTGCTTCCGTCAGCATTAGTATATGATCCGGGAGTACCAGAACCATCAACATAAGTTGGGTGGTATATTACTAAACCAGCACCAGCTGATAAATAAAAGTTAATAGCATTTTTACGATGGATGAAATCTACGCTGGCAACATTTGCTAAACCGCTTAATGTTCCTGAATAAAATGTTGTGGAAAAACTTTGATAGCCAAAATCAGTACCGGTCGCAGTATTTGAACTATTACCTTCAACTTTACCGCCATGTAAATCCAATTGTAAACTGAATGAATGTGCTAATTTTTCCCTCAATGAGATGCCATAACCTAAAGCACCTGTCCATTTGGTACTTGCATTAGTACCGCCTGTTGCCAAAAATGGTGATGTTATACCAACGTTAACGCCAACGCTCCAAGTACTGTACTGACCTAAACCGCCAAATACCTTGGCGGTAGTTGTTGCAGACGACACCGTTTTAGAAGTATCTCTTATAGCCATTTTTTTGGTTGTATCTGCTTGAGCATTCACCAAAGTTACGGCCATTAAGGAAACAACTGATAGTGCGACTGTTTTCTTTAATGTAGAATAGTTCATAGTTTTAAGATTAAACGATTTTAATTGTGATTTTTTTCAAAAATAGTAATTATGTTTGAAACACTAACCAAACATTGTTCCAAATTTTATATTGGTAATACAAATAAATGAAAAAAAATGTTTTTAAAAAACTAATTAATGTATAAAAATGAAATACCTACCTATTAGTAATGAGATATTTACAATTAATAGAAAGAATTTCGTTTCTCGTTTGAAGCCTCATTCCTTAGCTATTTTCCATTCAAACGATGAATTTCCCAGAAATGGAGATCAAAATTTTCTCTTCAAACAGAATCCTGATTTTTTTTATCTTACCGGAATTGATCAGGAACAAAGTATTTTGATATTATTTCCTGATTGTCCTAATGAACTATACAAAGAAGTACTCTTTTTAAGACAAACTAACGAGCATATAGCAATTTGGGAAGGCCATAAATATACAAAAGATGAAGCATCCAAGGCTTCGGGCATTAAAAACATATATTGGCTCAACGAATTTGATACTATTTTGCATAGTATAATTAATTACGCTGAAAATATATATATAAACACAAATGAAAATGACCGGTATAGCCACACCGTACCATATCGTGATCTTCGGCAATATGAAATTTTAAGGGCAAAATATCCTTTGCACCATTATGAACGTTCAGCTCTTATTTTGCGCGATCTCCGCGTTGTGAAATCACCTATTGAAATTGAATTAACAAAAAAAGCCTGTGAAATTACACGCGATGCATTTATCAGGGTGCTTAAATTTGTAAAGCCTGGCGTTACAGAATATGAAATAGAAGCAGAGATCACTCACGAATTTTTACGGCAGCGTGCAACCGGGCATGCTTATAGCCCTATTATTGCATCCGGAAAAAATGCAATTGTACTTCATTATACTGATAATAACCAGGTTTGTAAAGACGGTGATGTTATACTTTTTGACTTTGCTGCGGAATATGCTAATTATAATGCTGATATGAGCCGTTCAATACCGGTAAATGGTCGTTTCACTAAACGGCAACGGGATGTTTATGACGCTGTTTTGCGTGTAATGCGTGCTGCAACAAAACTTATTGTTGCAGGCACTATATGGAATGATTACCATGACGAAGTTGGAAAAATCATGACCAGCGAGCTTATTGGCTTAGGTTTGCTAAATAAACATGAAGTAGAAAAGCAAGACGCTAAAATGCCTTTATATAAAAGTATTTTATGCATGGCACCTCACATCATTTAGGTTTGGATGTACATGACTTTGCCAGCCGTTACAAACCATTTGAACCTGGTAACATTTTAACATGCGAACCCGGCATATACATACCGGAAGAAGGTTTAGGTATCAGAATAGAAAATGACATTTTGATAACCAAAGATGGCAATATTGACCTTATGGCCGATATTCCGGTAGAGGCGGCGGAAATCGAGGAAATCATGAATAGGTAGAAAAAATTCGGATTTCGGATTAATTTAGAATTGGTGTTTCTGAAATCTAAAATCCGAAGTCCTGACATAAAAACAATCCAGATTCAGTAATCAGAATATCGGTCTACAAAACTGTACAAATTAAAATCTGCATGTGATAAAGCTTTTTCAATATCATGCAGGAGTTTTTTTTTATCTATATCAGCCATGCGTTTTTGTTGTATTAACCTATACGCTTTTTCGGCTAATAATATTTTTTTGTTTTTATTCTTTAAATATGATGCTGATAAAATAAAATTAGTCACTTCATTAATTCCTTCACTACTTAAGGCAATTGTTTTAAATACAGGTACCTGTTCTTTTTTTTGATCAATTATTTTTTTTAAATTATTTGCAAATAAGTCTGCATCAGCCCTATCCGCTTTATTTACAATAAAAGCATCTGCAATTTCCATTAAGCCCGATTTAATATTTTGTATCTCGTCCCCGCTTTCAGGGACTAAAACTAAAAAAGTAATATCCGCAAGCCCTGTAATATCAATTTCCGACTGGCCTACACCTACTGTTTCTATAAAAATATAATCAAACCCTGCGGCGCGTAAAACATCGGTCATTTCTATAGTCTTTGCAGAAAGTCCTCCCAGTGAACCACGAGTAGCTAATGATCGTATAAAAACATCAGGATTATTAAAATGCGGTGACATCCTTATGCGGTCGCCCAATAATGAACCAAAATTAAACGGTGAAGTTGGGTCAATGGCTAATACCGCTATTTTGTTGTTTTTTGATAATAAGTTGCTGATTAATGAATTTACAAGTGTGCTTTTACCAGCCCCCGGTGGGCCTGTAATGCCAATGACGGGTGTATCTTTTTTAAAAATCAGCGTTTTTAAAAGCTGGTCTGCCCCATTCAGATCATTCTCAACAATAGTTAAAGCGCGTGCTACTGAACGGAAATCAGTACTATCTGGTTTAATATTTGGTTTAATGCTTTGCATTGATAAACAATAAAGTAACAAAAATATAATGTTAAGTTGCTCTTTTATTACTTACTTATCGAATTATTTATAAGAGGGAGAATGTCAGATAAAGCTATATTTGCTTCGAAAGAAATTATCTATAAATCTATTTAATGAAGGTAGCGGGTTTTACTTTTATCCGGAACGCAGTAAAAAATGATTATCCAATAGTTGAAGCTATAACTTCTATATTGCCTCTTTGCGATGAGTTTGTTGTAGCTTTAGGAAAAAGTGAAGATGAAACGGAAAATCTGATAAAGGAAATAAATTCGCCAAAGATCAGAATTATTAATACAGTTTGGGACTATAAATTACGGGAAGGAGGGGCGGTATTTGCAGCCCAAACAGATATTGCTTTTAACGCAATATCGCCGGATGCCGATTGGGCGTTTTACATACAAGGGGATGAGTGTTTACACGAAAAATATCTTTCGCTTGTAAAGAAGGAAATGGAAGATAATTTAAATGATAAGCGTATAGAAGGGCTATTGTTTAAATATCTGCATTTTTATGGATCATATGATTATTATGGACATTCGCGCAGATGGTACAGGCGGGAGATAAGAATATTAAGAAATAATAAAAATATACATTCTTACCGGGATGCACAGGGATTTAGATGGGACGGTCGTAAAATTAAAGTTAAACTGATTGATGCATATATATACCATTATGGTTGGGTTAAGCCTCCTGAAGGGTTAAAGAACAAAATACGTAATTTTAACCTTTTTTATCATGATGATAACTGGCTGGCACAAAACCTGCCAGAAACTTTTGAGTTTGATTATAAAAATGCCGATAGATTGATACATTTTACAGATAGTCATCCGGCTGTAATGAAAAAAAGAATTGCTTTAACTAATTGGAAACTCAATATTAACCTGAATCAATTGCACAAAAAAATGACCTTTAGAAGAAAGATTTTGCAAAAAGTTGAAGACCTTACCGGATGGAGAATTAGTGAATACAGAAATTATAAAATAATTA
The DNA here is from genome assembly GCA_028288305.1 of Mucilaginibacter sp. GTDB lineage: Bacteria > Bacteroidota > Bacteroidia > Sphingobacteriales > Sphingobacteriaceae > Mucilaginibacter. The sequence continues at coordinate 74,063 of JAQBOA010000045.1, read as the reverse complement.
AATAGCCCCTGTGGAAATAAGAAAAACTATTTCAATTATTATTCCTAATTATAATGGCAGGCACTTACTAAAAAAATACCTTCCATATACTGTAACAGCAATTAAAAATACAGGTGTTAATTATGAAATAATTATTGTAGACGACGCTTCAACGGATGACTCTGTAGAATTTATAAAATCTGATTATCCAGAGGTAATACTCATTAAAAATTCAGAAAATAAAGGTTTTTCTTATTCATGTAACCGGGGCATCGAAGTTGCGCAGTATAAATTGATATTGCTTTTAAACTCTGATGTAAAACTTGCGCCTGATTATTTTGAACATCAATGGAAATATTTTTTACGCTGGGAAACCTTCGGCGTAATGGGACGCATTATGGATATGGAGGGAGATCATATACAGGATGCTGCGCGTGTACCTACATTTAATGGTTTTAAAATAAAAACCGATTATTTTTATTATACCAATAGGAAAAATGACCGTCTGTATACTTTTTACCTGTCAGGTGCTAATGCTTTAATTGATGCTGCAAAGCTTAAAGAAATAGGTGGTTTTTTTGAAATTTTTTCTCCTTTTTACTGTGAGGATATGGAATTATCCATAAGGGCCTGGAGATTAAATTGGAAGTGCTATTATGAACATAATGCTATTTGCAGACATGAGGTTTCGGCAAGCACAAAAAATTACCAAACAGCCAAATGGGTAAAAAGTGTTTATTACCGTAACCGTTTTTATTTGCATGCCATTCATCTGAACGGACTTGCACTAACTGCCTGGTACTTTCAAATCACTATTATCGATTTGCTTCCTAAATTAATTGCAGGGCAATCCTGGATATGGGAAAGTTATAAAGAATTATTTAAGAACAGGAAACTAATAAAGCAGTATAAAGAAAAGGTAAAAAATTTACTGGATGGCAGGGAAAATAATGGAACTATTTTCAACATGGTTCGCAAAATTCAATTATCAGTTTCAAATAAAATCCCTATTAAATTTAAACCCTGAATAGTTGTTAGGCCTTTGTATTTTGTTATAGCGATTTTTTAAATATTTTTTTTATCTTTTTAATCATAAAACGTAGCCAAATAATTTTGCTAAAGTTTTCAAAGATCAAACGGGCTTTATCCCTTTCAAAAGCTTCATCGCCTTGTGTTCCTGATAATCCTGTATGGTTAAAATTCGCAATAATATAATCTTTAAATATCCACTTTATGGCTTTATCCTTATAACACCTCATATTTAAGGCGTAATCAGCAAAAACCTTATATTTTTGATCATACTTGTATTTTTGAAAAACGGTTGACGGATAAATCATGGCCTGGTGAAAAATCCCTGTTTTGGCCATATGGTAAGCAGAAACTTTGCCAAAACGCTTTAATCCCCTGGTAAGAACGCTGCCATAATAGATAGCTCCAGGATCATGTAATTCAGTGGCAAGTTTGGAAAAATCAGAAAACAATACATCATCAGCTCCTAAAAAGTAAACCCACTTTCCGGTAATATGCTTAATTGCCTTATTCATGGCATCATAAATTCCTTCATCCGGCTCACTTTTCCAAAACGCAATATATGAGCTGTTTTTTTTTAATATTTCAACTGTATTATCAATGCTTTTGCCATCAATAACAATAATTTCTATTTCGGGATATGTTTGGATATATATACTATCCAAACATTTTTGTAAGGTATTCTCAGCGTTGTAGGTAACTATAATGATTGAAATTTTTCCATTGGAAGCTAAAGAGTAGTTGGTTTTAATGGTCTTTAACACGTCTTCGTTCGACATATCCCCAAAGCAATTAGTTTTATATTTGCAATATTATCTCATTTCTGATGATAAATACATACTTTTCTATTATTATTGAAGTAATCTTTTTTATAAAAAAATCCTTACTAAATACTTTTATGCCAGTACAATCGGGATACAAGTATTAAATTAACTAACAGATGCAGAAAGATTTCAGACCAAATCAACTGAAAAAAACATGGTTAAAATTAACCAATAAAGAAGACTATAAAAAATACAAACAGCATTACTCTCACCATAAGCTCACGTCGAAACTGCAAAAATTTGCTGATGCAAACCTGGATACTACTATTGATGAAATTCTTATAAATGCAACAAACGATCCGGAAATTAATGTACTTCATAATGGGAATGCCGGCGATATTATATATAGCCTGCCGATTATAAAAACACTATTTGAAATAGCAGCCAAACCTATTAACTTGATTTTAAAGATAAATGAACCGCTTACAATTGGCAACGGTTATGAGCATCCTTTAGGTAATGTGATGCTTAATGAAAAAATGGTTGATGGTTTAATGCCTTTATTGGATGCCCAAAATTATTTAAACAATGCAGCTACATTTGCCAAACAAAAAATTCATGTTGATTTAACTTTATTCAGAAAAGCCGGTTTCGCATTAGATAAGGGCGATATAGCACGATGGAACTTTTTTATTACCGGAATAACACCAAATTTGAGTGAAGTATGGTTAAAAGTAAAACCAAACCCGGACTTCGCAGATTTTATTGTTTTGGCACGAAGTTCCAGGTACAATAATGCCCTGATTGATTATTCCTTTCTTTCAAAATACAGGCAAATTATTTTTGTAGGAGTAAAAACCGAATACGAGGAAATGAAAAAAAGTATACCTGGTTTACAATGGCAGCAAGTGGAAGATTTTTTGGAGCTGGCCGAAATAATTGCTGGCTGCAAACTATTTATAGGTAACCAATCATTTCCCTATTCAATTGCCGAGGGTTTAAAAGTTAAGCGTCTGCTGGAGGTTTTTTACCAAATTCCAAATGTTATGCCTACAGGTAATAACGGATATGATTTTTGTTTTCAAAAACATTTTGAATGGCTGGTAAAACAATTTGGGGAAACTAAAGACCTATGAGAGTTCTGTTCGATTACCAAATATTTTCAACTCAAAAATATGGTGGTATTTCCAGGTATTTTGCAAATCTTCATTATGGTATTAATGCCCTAAATGATTCTTCATCTAAACTTGGGCTGCTTTTTACAAACAACTCTTACATAGAAAACCAACAGCTACCTGCAGGAGCATTTAATAAGTTCATAAAAAAGGAATCCCGCAGGTTTAAATATAATAAGTGGTATTGCAAATACCTGCTGCAGCAAAATAACTTCGATGTGTTTCATCCAACATATTACAATCCTTATTTTCTTAAATTAGTAAAAAAGCCATTTGTTTTAACCGTACATGATTTAATACATGAATTGTACCCTCAATATTATTTAACCGACGACCCTAATACCAGAAACTATAAAAAGAAGGTTATTGAACGGGCTGATCATATAATTACAATCTCGGAGTGCACGAAAAACGATCTTCTGAAATTTTATAATATTGACGATAATAAGATTTCGGTAATACACCATGGTTATAAAATACCTGTAAGTAAAAACTTATCAAACGATATAAATATTGATGGTAAGTACATTTTATTTGTTGGGGACAGGCCATTATATAAGAATTTTGAATTATTTATTAAAGCAGCATCGCCGCTAATTCTAAAATATTCTATAAAAGTAATTTGTGTCGGTGGCGGGAATTTTAAACCTGCCGAAATGGAATTGTTTATTAAACTTAATATAGTAAATAGTGTACAACAGCTTACCGCTACCGACGACCAGCTTGTCGGCTTATATAAACATGCTTTAGCCTTTATTTATCCATCGTTGTATGAAGGATTTGGATTGCCGGTTTTAGAAGCCTTTTATAATAATTGCCCTGTTATAATGAGCAATACATCATCACTGCCAGAAGTTGGCGGGGATGCTGCTGTATATTTTGATCCAACGGATGAACAATCTATTGCTTTTGCTATTGAACAAGTTGTAAGCAATGATAATAAACAAGATGATTTGAGAGAAAAAGGAAGAGAAAGGCTAAAGCTATTTAGTTTTGAGACCTGCCTTCAAAAAACATTACAGGTTTACCATTCACTTACATAATAACAATTAATGCGAATCAAGAGTCAAGAACCAAGAGTCAAGAAATGGCCGCAACATGAAAAAAAATCCATTAAAAATAAACAAAGTCAAGCAGGCTAAGTCAGGCACTGTAAATTAGCTGGTCTTTGCCTTTTTATCTTGATTCTTGGCTCTAATATCTTGACTCTGGATTCACATAATTAATAAATAGCATAAATTTTACTAATAGTTTGTTAAATAACCTGTTGCAAAGTAATTTTTTTGTTTGCTAAGCTTTTAGTTCTTTTATTTACGTTATATAAAATGTTATATCATATTGCAACATGAGTTAACTAATTACTGTTAGCTTTGTGCTTTTATATTTTATTTTTTGATGAAGACATATTTCCGGCTTCTTTCCTTTGCTAAACCAATTGAAAAATTTGCTATTCCATATATCATTACCACTATATTTTCAGTAATATTCAGCACGCTAAATCTTGCTTTACTTGCCCCTTTGCTGCAAACTTTGTTTTCGGGTAAGCAGGTTTTTGCAAAACTAGGCCCCAAGCCTTCCCTCTATAATATTATGGGTACATTCAATTACTATGTACAATACATGCTCAATACTTACGGGAAATGGGGTACTTTAGAATTTGTATGTGCTACAATTGTTGTATCTGCACTGTTAGGAAACCTGTTCCGTTATTTGTCACAACGGACTATGGAAAATCTGCGGGTCCATACCTTATTAAACTTCAGGCGGGCAGTGTTTAATAATGTAATGGGACTTCATCTCAGTTATTTTAATAATGAACGTAAAGGAAATATAATTTCAAAAATTGCATCAGATGTGCAGGTTGTTCAATTTTCAGTAACCAGTACTTTGCAAGTTATTTTTAAGGAACCATTAACATTAATAGCTTATATGGCATGGTTATTTGCCATATCAGTTAATCTTACTTTATATTCATTATTGATCATACCAATTTCAGGATTTGTTATATCAAAAATTGTAAAACGACTTAAAGCACAAGCTATTGCATCGCAGCAGACATATGGAAACATGATCAGCTATTTGGATGAAGCTTTATCAGGCATAAAAATTATTAAGGCCTTTAATGCCACTGAATTTATAAAAAACAGGTTCGACGCAGAAAATACTAAGTATTCATCCATAATACGGTCCATGGCAAGGCGTCAGCAATTAGCTTCTCCCGTGTCTGAGTTTTTTGGTATAACAATGGTAGCATGCATTGTATTGTATGGGGGACACCTTATATTTACAAACGATGCCTCGTCATTAAGTCCTCAAAACTTTATTACTTACGTAGCGATTTTTTCGCAGGTAATGCGTCCGGCAAGAGCCATTTCTGATTCTTTCAGCAGCATACATTCAGGTATTGCTGCCGGTGAACGTGTATTGGCGCTGATTGATGAGAAACCTTTGATAGTTGATGCCCCGGATGCAGTTGCCGTTACAGGGTTTAATGAAAGTATTGAATTTAAGAATGTATCATTCGCATACCAGGAAAAAATAGTATTGTCTGATATTAATTTTACGGTTCCGAAAGGAAAAACAATAGCGCTTGTTGGCCCGTCAGGCGGAGGCAAATCAACACTGATGGATCTGATCCCGCGTTTTATGGAGCCTCAATCAGGGGAAATATTAATTGATGGTAAAAATATACAAGCAGTTAAGCTCAATTCTCTAAGATCACTTATGGGTATTGTAAACCAGGAGTCCATACTGTTTAATGATACTATTTTTAATAATATAGCTTTCGGAAAAACAAATGTAACTGAGGAAGAGGTTGAAACTGCTGCTCGTATTGCTAATGCCCACAATTTTATTTTAGAAACTGAAAAAGGTTATCAAACCAACATTGGCGACCGTGGTACAAAGCTATCGGGGGGACAAAGACAGCGTATTTGTATAGCAAGGGCTGTTTTAAATAACCCACCCATTATGCTGCTTGATGAGGCTACTTCAGCATTGGATACAGAATCAGAAAAACTAGTTCAGGATGCATTGAATAACCTGATGAAAAATCGCACGTCTTTAATTATTGCCCACCGCCTGAGCACTATCCAAAATGCAGATGTTATTGTTGTTTTAGAAAATGGGAAGATTGCAGAGCAAGGAAATCATCAACAATTAATAAATAATAACGGCTTATATAAAAGGCTTATTGATATGCAGACCTTTAATATCGATTAAACTTGGTTTATACTTTTATGCTTTATTTAAAACCTTCATTAGGGTACAACATAAAGCCCATCCAAATTTTTACAAAAAAGTTCTAATAATTCAGAACAATTTCCCCGTAAAGAAGGTTATATACCTAAATTGTTACGTCATTTTAATAATATTCTTTTAAACTTTGAGTTTATATTTAAAATATCGGATTTTCAAAATATTTAATCTGGTCTAAAAGTAAACTTTGTAAAATATGCCCCAAATTGACAAAGCACCGTACGAAACAAAATCAGCAGTTTTATTTGTTGTTTTCAACAGACCTGATACAACAAGCCGGGTATTTGAACAAATAAGAGTTGCAAAACCCCAGCGTTTATATATAGCTGCTGATGCTCCCCGGACCGACTTTCCCGATGATGATTTACTATGTAAGCAGACCAGAGCAGTTATTCAAAATATTGATTGGGATTGTAAAATAGAAACACTTTTGCGGAAAAAAAATTTAGGTTGCAGGGAAGCTGTATCTTCGGCTGTTACATGGTTTTTTAATCATGAAGAAGAGGGTATAATATTAGAGGATGATTGTTTACCTGCTAATAGTTTTTTTAAATTTTGTGATACCCTTTTAGATAGATATCGTCACGACACCAGAATAAGGCATATTACCGGATGCAATCTGCAGCAAGGGAGGAAATGGGGAAACAGCACCTATTATTTTTCGAACAGGACACATGTTTGGGGCTGGGCAAGCTGGAGAAGGGTTTGGAAAGATTATGATAAAAATCTCAACCAATACAATAGCCATGAAATAAGCGAAAAAATACAAAATATTTACTCCGATTCAATTGTTGTTGATTGTTGGGTAGACATTTTTAAGGGAGTAAAAGAAGGCAAAATTAATTCATGGGCTTATCAGCTTGATTTTGCTAATTTTTTTAATAATGGGCTAACCATTATTCCTAATGAAAATTTAATATCAAATATTGGCTTTGGAGTAAACGCTACTCATACAGTTAATAAAGACAGTATTTATGCTAATTTACCTGTAAAAGAGATTGATGAAATAACCAATCCTATATTTATATTACCCGAAAAACAGGCTGATCTATTTGTTTTAAATCGTGATTTTGATGTTGCAGAGAAAAGGCGTAAGCAAAATATTTTACGCAAAAGAGTAAGAAGATGGTTTAAGTCAACACTACAAAAAGCAGCATCTATTTTCTAAGTTGAATTGTTTGTTAGTTGTCTTTTAATAATCGTATAACAGCTTTAAATCATGAAGTATTACTTAAACAATTAAGAGCTTTTGTTTAATTTATCTTTGATATATTTCCAATCTGTCATCAATAAACTTTCCATTGTACCATATTTTTTTTCCTCCGCTTTTTTAACAAACTTTTTAGCTTTTCTAAGTAAAAAATTATCTCTTACAGGTAATAAAACTTCATTATTAAATACTTGCTTACTAAAGAGGTGTAAAAAATTTCCATCTGTATAAAAATTATAGCCTAATTTTTTTGCGATATAAGTTAATGATTCAACATTGTAAAAGGCAATGTGCTGCCCTGTTTCCGGCGCTATGTACCACCAATTATTAACATCAGCTAATTGTGGGGGTTGAAGTTCCGTAGTGAATAGAAGATTGTCAGAGAATTTAAAAATTTCTTTTATTTCTTCAATAGGGTTGGTTAAGTGCTCAAATACTTCAAATGCAGTAACTAATTCAAATTTTGTATCCGGTGATAAATCAACAAGGTCAAAATACTCGGCAAATAAATTTTGACAAAATTTGTCGGTATTATAAAATTTGAATCCTTTATCACGCATCAGGCGTGTAAATAAACCATAGCCACCGGCATAATCAAGAAATATACTCTTTTGATTAAATTTAACTGCTAAAAGCTTACTTACTCTATCAGATAAAATAATATTACGTGATGACAAACCAATATCTAATTTGGTAATAGCTGACGAATAAGCCTCCTGGAGCCAATACGGTTCTTCTGTTTGTACAAATCCGGTTTCGTTACACCTATAATATTTAACCTTATAATTATTTAGAACGTTTTTGGTGAATAAAAACGTAGTATCTCCACCGGTTATCTTACTTTTCATGCTTATAAAAAGTGTTTTTTTAATGTAATGTCCATTAATATTTTGGGCTTAAAAGTAAACAACTTTGCATTATGAAAATGTATACACATGAAAAAAGCCGCCTTCAATTAATGAAGCCGGCTGTATCATATGGTATTTATATTCTGTTAAAACTTAAAGCCTAAACCAATTTGCCAAACCTGGTTGCGGTAATCGCCTCCATAACTGTTATTTTGATCGTTTGGCTGCAGATCAAGGGTATACCTGGCACGCAGTTCTACATTAGAGCTTATGTCAAAACTTACCCCAACAACCCCATCTAAAATTGTTTTCTGATTATAGGTGTTATAATATTGCTCGGCAGTTATTATAAACCCGTTATCATAGGTGTTTGTAGTTGAAACCGGGAAAGATACCTGTGGCCCAAATAAAAAATTGAAAGTAGGAGACAGGTGAATTTTTGCAAGCAAAGGGACATCAATATAATTGGCGCGTTGTGTAAAGTTACCATCCTGGGTTACTGCTGCATACCCTTTTTGTGAATACAAAACCTCGGGGGCAAATGATAATGGATACACTATAGGCAATTCCAACATTAGCCCGGCATTGAAACCGACAATTGCGCCTGTACTATAATTTGAATTATATGCATTAATAGTATTTGATATACTTGCACCTCCGGCAAAGCCAACCCTTACCCTGTAAAAATCATCAATGATCTGACGTGGAGCTTTACGTCTGACAACTCCTCCATGAGGGCCGAAATAATAACCTTGTGCACTTACTGCGCCTGCAGCCAGCAGGCATATAGCTAAAAAGAGAATTTTTTTCATAACATTCGTTGGTTTTGTTTTTTCATAGATTAAAAATTTATTCAAAGGTTTATTCAGAAATGAATTTTTTATTATCAGTTACTTAAATTATTCATTAACTATAAACAGCAAAAATGAATAAACCTATTTATGATAGCTTAGTAGTGTAAAAAACCGATTGCTTCTACGAAAAACTATACCATGAAGTTTGATTTCGATTACATTTGAAAGATGAAAACAGATAAATATCTCTTAAAAGGAGTTATAATAATTACTATTAATCTTATTACAATTAATGCTTTTGCCCAAAAGGTAGATTACATAAGCTCTTTAAATCAAAAAAATCAGTGGGTTGATTCTGTTTTCCGGAAAATGAACCGCAAGCAAAAAATAGCGCAATTGTTTTTTGTGCGTGCCCATACTGATAAAGGGCAAGCATATGAGGATTCTGTTGCCGATGTTATACATCATGAAAAAGTTGGCGGCCTGGTGTTTTTTCAGGGTGGGCCTGTAAGACATGCAGATTTGATTAATCGGTATCAGAAATTGGTTAAAGTTCATTTATTGATTTCAATGGATGGCGAATGGGGTGTTGGTATGCGGCTCGATTCAACAATATCTTATCCATACCAAATGACTTTGGGCGCCATACAGGATAACTCGCTGATCTACAAAATGGGACAACAAGTTGCTTACGATTTTAAACGCATTGGTATACAAATGAATTTTGCCCCGGTTTTGGATGTCAACAATAACCCTAATAACCCTGTGATCAACTACCGTTCGTTCGGAGATAATAAATATAATGTGGCTGCAAAGGGTATTGCATATTTTAAAGGAATGCAGGATGCCGGCCTTTTAACCACGGCTAAACACTTTCCCGGTCACGGTGATACCAATGTTGATTCGCATCTTGACCTTCCTTTACTGCCATTTACCCGCCAAAGATTAGATTCGCTGGAAGAATATCCATTCAGGGAAGCAATTAAAGCCGGTATTAGCGGAGTAATGATTGCTCATATGAATATACCTGGTTTAGATACTGCTAAAAATCTGCCTTCTACCTTATCAAGACCAATTGTTACCGGTATTTTAAAAGATTCGTTAGGGTTTAAAGGCCTGGTTGCATCAGATGCCATGGAAATGAAAGCAGTGATAAAATATTTCCCAAACGGCGAAGCTGATGTGAAAGCCTTTTTAGCCGGAAATGACATTATTGAGCTGTCAGAAAACTCCAAAAGAGCCGTAAAATTGATCAGAAAAGCCGTTCGGAAACATCAAGTTACTAAAGAAGAATTTGAAGCCCGTGTAAAAAAGGTACTTGCCGCTAAATATTGGGTGGGATTAAACAATTACCAGGAAAACTCAACCGATCATTTAACAGAAGACTTGAACAGGCCTGCTGCGAAAGAACTGGTTCAGCAGTTAAGTGATGCAGCAGTAACACTTTTAAAAGGTGATTCTTCTTCTTTGCAATTAAATTATTTACATAAAACAGCTATTATAAGTGTAGGAGTTGCTCAAACAACAGTTTTTCAACAGGAACTTGTTAAATCGTATCCCAATAATACAACCTTTTTCGTTGGAAAGAATACCTCTGAAACTGAACTAAAAGCTTTATTAGAAAACCTAAAGCAATATGAACAGGTTTTTGTAAGTATAAACGATACGCGCCCGCGCCCGGCAAGCAAACTGGACTACAGCGATGATGTAAAATTATTTATATCTGAACTGGCACAACGCCAATATACAGTGATGAGTGTTTTTGCAAATGCTTACACAATTGCAGGCCTGCCAGGTATTGAAAAAAGCGGGGCGTTGCTGGCTTGTTATCAATTGACGGATGAATTACAACGTTCAGCTGTAAAAGTGATCACCAGGCAATTGAAACCTACGGGCCGGTTACCAGTTAGTATAAATGAATTTTTTAAAACAGGAACAGGCATAAGTTTGTAATATTTAATATAAGTTTGTAATAAGAACCTGCCGCTCCCTTCTTTATCCTTAAATATCAAAAGGATAGCAAATTATAACTCATTTCCTAAATATGTCATATTGGCCATATTAGTTATGGAGCAATATCATGTTTACACCTTTCTGTATTAATTCTTTTTCTTTTTGTTTCACCTTCTTAAAACCATTTGACCATGAAGAAATTAATTTTTTACTTATTTTTTTTAAGTTTAACGCTGCTATTTTTTAATGTTGATGCACAGAATGTAGCTTTAGGTATTAGAGGCGGTATCAGTATACCAAATTTATCCGCTGGAAGCAATAATCAAAACCCATTGAATACCGGCTACAGTTCAAGACTTGGTCCTGATGTTGGGGTATTCGCCGAATTTAAGTTTTCCGATCTGCTCTCCATACAGCCAATGTTAGAATATTCATCCCAGGGCGGTAAAAAAAACGGATTACAAGCTTTTCCTACACCATCTCAGGTATCCGCCATGTATCCGCCTGGATCAGCACCTACATACCTTTATGCCAATTACAACAGCACAGCAAAATTAAATTACCTCATGCTGCCTATTTTGGCAAAGTTTGGCTGGAACCTTAAATCTTCCCCTTTAAGAATATATGTCGATGCAGGACCATTTTTTGGTTACCTGATTTATGCGAAGCAGGTAACCAGTGGCTCCAGTAATTTTTATACTGATCCGCAAGGACAGCAGCCTTTACCCGGTGGCCCTCAATCATTTGATAACACGCAGGACATTAAAGACCAGCTTCATAAAGCTAATTTTGGTATTGAAGGTAATATAGGGTTGGCTTATAAGATAAAGAAAAGTTATATTTTTATTGAAGGAGGGGGTAACTACGGATTCCTGAATATACAAAAAGGGACAGCAAACGGCAAAAATGATACAGGTGCGGGAACTGTGGCTGTTGGCTATGCTTTTTGGTTATAACTTTAATATCAGGTATAAGGTCTGGTATTTTGAAAAACAAATAAATTGCATCTCCTTTGTATCTATATAGCGACAAGAGCCTAAACGTTCTTATCTAAAATTTTTATTTGTAATAACAAACCTGATGCCCACAATTATAAATGAAAAATTAAAAGTAATTATTACCGGGGCTACCGGAATGGTTGGTGAAGGTATTCTTCATGAATGCCTGATTCATCCAATGGTTGAAGCAGTTTTGGTAATAAACCGAAGACCTTGTGGAATAGTACATCCAAAGCTAAAAGAAATTATTCACCGGGATTTTTTTGATATTTCTGCTATTGAAAGCCAGATTATTGGTTATAATACCTGCTTTTTTTGTTTAGGAGTTTCATCTATTGGGATGAAAGAGCCTGAATATTATAAATTAACTTATACCTTAACCATTAATTTTGCACAAAAACTAAGCAAGCTCAACCCGGATATGACCTTTTGTTATGTTTCGGGAAGCGGAACAGACAGCAGTGAAAAAGGAAGATCGATGTGGGCCAGGGTGAAAGGAAAAACGGAGAATGAGTTAATGAACCTTCCTTTTAAACAAGTATTTGCATTCAGACCAGGTTATATGCATCCTACAAAAGGATTAAAAAACACGCTGCCTTATTACAAATACATTAGCTGGATGTATCCATTTTTCAGGATTGTATTTCCGAAAATGGTTAGTACTTTAGCCGAATTGGGCCGGGCAATGATAAATGCTGCAAGGTTTGGCTACGAAAAGCAGATTTTAGGAGTAAAAGATATTGTAGCGTTGGCAAAAGCAGACTGATCCTAAACAATCCAAATAAATAAATATAATGAATAAGAAACATTTTGCTTTAAAACTTTTACCCTGCCGCCCAACTTTTGCCCAGGATATGACACCTGAAGAACGAAGTATAATGCAACAACATTCCGCTTATTGGAGAGGTTTAATGGATAAAGGAATGGTAATTGTTTTTGGCCCGGTAATGGATCCGAGGGGAGCTTATGGATTAGGAGTAATTGAAGTAGATAATGAAGAACAGGTTCATGAATTTATTAAAAATGATCCTGCATCTAAAATAAATACCTATGAGTATCACCCAATGTTGGCAGTAATAAAAAATTAAGAAATAGTTATACTACTTAAAATTCAACAACATAGCCTTTAACCCTTTTTGAATTAATTTAGACTTATGTTATGGTCGAAGAGAGCTTTGAGATAAAATTACCGCAGTTTGAAGGACCGTTTGATCTTCTGCTTTTTTTTATTGAGAGAGATGAGCTTGAGATACATGAAATTCCTATTGCCCGTATCACCGATGATTTTTTGAGCTATATACATCAAATGACGAAACTTAACATGGAGATAGCCAGCGAATTTATATTTGTGGCGGCTACTCTTATGCGTATTAAGGCAAAAATGCTGCTGCCACGGTATGAAACAGATGAAGGCAGTAATGAAATAGATACCAAAGAGGATTTGATTAGAAAACTGATTGAGTATAAAAGATTTAAAGAAGTTTGTGAGGAGCTGCATCCTTTCGAGGACGAGCGGTTTAAGCAAGAAAAACGCGGCAATATACGGATCGATATAGAACAGGCTGAGCATATACCTGTACCAGGCGAAGAATTATCGGAAATTAATTTATATAAATTAATGATGTTTTACGGAAGGGTAATGAAACGTTATTTAAACCGAAGTGAAGAAATAACTCATACAGTAACACAATACCCATACACGATTGAAAAGCAAAAGAAAACAATCGAAAACCTGTTAAAAATTAACAAAATGATGGATTTTAAAGCCATTACCGGCCAGTCAGAAAACAGGGTACATTTTGTGTATAATTTTTTGGCTGTACTTGAAATGCTGCAGGAAGAACTCATTGAAATACAAATAGGACTAGGCTTTAATAATTTTTGGATATCAGCCAGATGAGATTGGAAACTAGATGAGATTGGAGGATAGAGTTTAGAGATTAGTTTTAGCAGGAAAGACCGAAAGATAAGATTATTCTATCATTGATGATTATTCAATTTTCTAATCGCTAAACTCTAACCTCTAATCTCTTTTTTAGATGATTATTCAATTTTCTAATCGCTAAATTCTAACCTCTAATCTCTTTTTTAGTACCTTAGCCCGCGTTTAAATAAATTATGAAGAGAGATAAATTAATTTTCAAGTTATTAGATGATGAACAGCAACGTCAGGAGGAAGGTATAGAGCTGATCGCGTCTGAAAATTTTGTAAGCAGGCAGGTTATGGAGGCAGCGGGTTCTGTAGCTACTAACAAATATGCAGAGGGATTACCAGGAAAACGTTATTATGGCGGTTGCCAGGTAGTTGATGAAATTGAAACAATAGCTATTGAAAGGGCCAAACAATTATTTAATGCCGAATGGGCAAACGTGCAGCCACACTCTGGTGCACAAGCAAATGCAGCGGTTATGCTTGGCTGTTTACAACCAGGCGATAAGATTTTAGGCTTCGACCTTTCACATGGGGGCCATTTAACGCATGGATCACCAGTAAACTTTTCTGGAAAATTATATGAGCCGCATTTTTATGGGGTAAAGAAGGATACTGGCCTTGTTGATTATGAGCAACTAAAAAGCGTAGCCTTAAAGGAAAAACCCAAAATGATCATTTGTGGTGCTTCGGCTTATTCGCGCGATTGGGATTATGAATTTATCCGTAAGGTAGCAGACCAGGTAGGTGCTTTGGTACTTGCTGATATCTCGCATCCGGCCGGCCTTATTGCAAGAGGTTTGTTGAACGACCCGCTTCCGCATTGTCATATTGTTACTACAACCACACATAAAACATTACGCGGTCCCCGCGGAGGAATGATATTGTTAGGTAAGGATTTTGAAAATCCGTTCGGTTTAAAAACCCCGAAAGGCGAAGTCAGGATGATGTCATCTGTATTAGATATGGCAGTTTTTCCTGGTACACAAGGCGGACCACTTGAGCATATTATTGCGGCTAAAGCCATAGCATTTGGCGAGGCATTAACCGAAGAATATATGAAGTATATTTTGCAGGTAAAAAAGAATGCAGCAGCCATGGCTAAAGCCCTTACAGACCTGGGCTATGAAATAGTTTCAGGAGGGACAGATAACCATTTAATTTTGATTGATCTTCGTAATAAAAATATAACCGGCAAAGCAGCAGAAAACGCATTAGTTGCCGCGGATATTACTGTTAATAAAAACATGGTTCCTTATGATGATAAATCGCCATTTGTTACCTCAGGTATTCGTGTTGGTACGGCAGCAATAACAACCCGGGGATTGAAGGAAAAACATATGGAGCATATTGTTGAATTGATAGATTCAGTAATCAATAGTCCCGATAATGAAGAAACTTTGAAAAAAACAAAGAAAAAGGTCCATAAATTAATGGATGACTTTCCGTTGTACCGTGAAAAAGAATAAATTTTATATCTTTAGTACTGAAATAAGAGCTGCAGGCTCTTATTTCAGTAAATAATTGTCTGCCCAATATATTAAATTTATAGTGCTTATAATTACTGCCTGATAACCTTTTTATTAAAAATACGTTTAACAGGGCTGATAATCGTGTTTGATAATATAAATAAGAAAACGAAACTTGGAAACGGGATTAAAATTAAATGTGCTGGTTGTTGATGATAACCAGATAAACAGGTTATTGCTCAAGAAAGTAATGGAAAAGTGGGGTGCAATGGCAGATTTTGCTGAAAACGGATTACAAGCTATCGAAAAAATCGAAAATAATCAGAATTACGATGTCGTACTTATGGATGTTTATATGCCAGAAATGGGCGGCATAGAGGCAACCCAAATCATTCGCGCTAAACCTGAACCCTACTTTCAGCAATTACCAATCATAGCCCTAACAGCTTCCATGTTAAGCACGGAGAGAGGTCAAATTGATGATGCCGGAATGAATGATTATATACTAAAGCCTTTTGAGCCTAAAAATTTATTTGATAAATTAAGCGCTTACCAAAAAGTTTAAGGAAAGCTGAAAGGTAAAAGGCGAAAGGTCTTATTGCCCCCGCCAATTAGAATCAGTGAAATCACGCAAATCTGCAAAATCAGCGATCAATCAGTGATTTCTTACTCCGCATAAGCTATTGTAGCTATACTCAGTTTTAATCCGGGAATTTTTAGCAATTGCAAACCGCAAGCTTCCAATGTTGATCCGGTAGTTATAATATCATCCACTAACAAAATATGTTTGTTTATTAACTTGTCAGGGTTTTTGACCGTAAAAACCTCCTGCATATTCTCAAACCGGGCAAATCTTGATTTATGGGTTTGCGTTTCAGTTGCAATTGCACGTGCCAGGTTATCATCCTCAACAGCAGCATTTAATTTTTGTGCTAACCCGGTTGCAAAGCACGCACTTTGGTTAAAGCCGCGCTGTTTAAGTCTTTTTTTATGAAGAGGAACAGGGATAATGTAATCAACAGCATTAAAAATCTCATTTTTAGTTAACTGTTCACCTGCAATATTCCCTAATAAATTACCAATCTCATGCATTCCTTTATATTTAAACTGATGCATTAAATTTTGAATTTTGCCGCCTTTTGTAAAATAATAAAGCGCATAAGCACTTTCCAGTTCAATTTTGCCCCAAAACTGTCTTGCAACAATATTATCAGCCTGTAAATGAAAGTTTGTAAAAGGCAAGTTATAAAGGCAATCGGTACATATTAGCTGTTCATTCGCCATCAAGCTTTCTTTGCACGCCGCGCAGAGTTCGGGAAATAATAAAGAAACAAAATCAGCTAAATAACCGTGTTGCAGTTTCATGTTTTGAATTTAGAGCAAATTTTTTTTGTCACGAAACTTTTTCTTTTTCCTTTATTGCCAGTTGCCCGCAGGCTGCATCAATATCCTTGCCACGGCTGCGGCGTAAATTGGTGGTAATATTTTGTTGGCGTAAATATTCTGCAAAGGCTTCAATTTTATCTTCGCCTGCATTTATAAAACTGGCAAAGGCTATAGGATTATATTCAATTATATTTACCTTACAGGGAAGGTGCCTGCAAAACTGCGCTAACTCTATGGCATCCTGTATGGTGTCGTTAAAGCCGTCAAAAACAATATATTCAAAGGTTACCGGATTTTTTGTTTTAGCATAGTAGTATTTTAAAGCTTCGGCAAGCGACTTTAATGAATTTTGTTCGTTGATAGGCATAATTGTATTCCTTTTTTCATCATTTGCGGCATGTAATGATAAGGCAAGGTTGAATTTTACCTGGTCGTCACCTAACTTTTTAATCATTTTAGCTATTCCTGCCGTTGAAACAGTAATCCTTTTAGCGGCCATATTCAAGCCGTCTTCCGAAGTTATCTTTTCAACAGACTCAAGTACATTTTTGTAGTTCAGTAACGGCTCGCCCATGCCCATATATACAATATTTGATAAGGGGAGGCCATAATTCTCTCTTGCCTGCCTGGCAATCAATACTACCTGGTCGTAAATTTCATCGGCGTTTAGGTTACGTTTACGTTCCATATAACCGGTGGCACAAAATTTACAGGTTAAACTACAACCTACCTGTGATGATACACAGGCGGTCATCCTGTCTGATGTTGGAATTAAAACACCTTCAATTAGGTGAGTATCATGTAAAATAAAAGAATTTTTTATAGTTTTATCGCTGCTAAACTGTGAGTTATGAATTTTTACATCATTGATGATAAAATTTTCCTCAAGTTTGGTACGTAGTTCTTTTGAAATATTACTCATTTCGTTGAAAGAAATGCATGATTTCTTCCAAAGCCATTCGTAAACTTGTTTCGCCCTGAAGTTTTTTTCCTCCAAACGGATAAAATGTTCTTGCAAAGCTTCCAAACTAAGGCTGCGGATGTCAATTTTATCTTTTGAAGTGTTCACATTGCAAAAATACGAAATTTAAAAAATGTTTTTTAAATGTATTGTTTATATTTATAAATCAACATTAATCAAAAGTTAATTTATTATATATTAACTATAATGCAATGATGAAAAGATTATATAATAGCCGAAAATATAAAATAAGTATTCTGAAAATTTATTATTACTGTTTGAATGAAAAGTTTTAAAGCCGATTACGTTTTTCCTGTTTGCGCCGATCCAATTAAAAATGGAATTGTTACTGTTGATGATTTTGGAAAAATCATTTCAGTCACAGATTACAACACCTATTCAGAAACAAATAATCTGCCTGTTGAGCAGCTCAGTGGTATTATTTGTCCTGGATTTATTAATACCCATTGTCATCTTGAACTGTCACATCTCAAAGGCAAAATTAAACCAGATAAAGGGCTGGTTAATTTTATTATGGATGTACAAAAATTCCGGAACACTGAAAACAGTTTAATGTTGGATGCTGCACTTAAAGCAGATAACGAAATGTACCAAAATGGTATTGTTGCTGTCGGTGATATCGTAAATACCAATTTAAGTAAATCAGTTAAAGCAAACAGTAAATTATACTATCACAGTTTTGTAGAATCTTTTGGGTTTTTACCAGACAAGGCAACTGAAGTATTTGAAAAAGCGCTGGATCTATTAAATGAATTTAAACCTCAATCTTGTTCAATAACCGCACATGCGCCATATTCTGTATCAAAAGAACTTTTTAAACTGATCAAAATATATAGTGAGGTTGGAAAGAATCTGATCAGTATCCATAACCAGGAATCCCAGGATGAAAATAAATTTTTCAGGTATAAATCCGGGAGTTTTAACGATCTATATAAAAGTTTCGGAATTGACATTTCCTACTTTAAGCCTCAGGCACGCAATTCGCTGCAATCAATAATACCTTTACTTACAAAAAAGCAGGAAATATTAATGGTGCATAATACATGTACTAATTTAAAGGATATTTACTTTACAAAGAGGTTCGATCGTAAAATACATTGGTGTTTTTGTCCGAACGCTAATTTATATATTGAGAACAGCATACCCAAGGTTGAATTATTTATAGGTCAGGGTTTTAATATTACGTTGGGAACTGACAGTCTTGCTTCAAATAACAATTTATGTATTTTAAGTGAAATGCGTACACTTCAAAAAAGGATACCAGCTATAAGCACTACACAATTAATTGAGTGGGGTACACTTAACGGTGCAAAATTTTTAGGTATTGATGATGAAAAAGGAACATTAGAGGTTGGTAAAACACCTGGATTAAACTTAATAACCGGGCTTGACGATTTAAGGATAACACCCGATTCAAAAGTGAGGCGGTTGGTTTAAATTTTGTTAGAATGTTGTAAGGTTGAAAAGTTGTAAAGTTGAAAAATGTTAGTTGCCTTAGTTGTTAATTATTTTTTATTTGCTATTAATTTTCTATAACCTTACAACTTTTCAACCTTACAACTTTACAACAATTCTATGAAAAGGCATATTGATATTACAGTAAAAGGAAAGGTTCAGGGGGTTTCTTACAGGGCATCCACAAAGGCCGTAGCTGATCAACTCGGGGTTAAAGGTTTTGTAAAAAATGAGCCTGGCGGAGATGTTTTTATAGCCGCCGAGGCAGATAATATTTCCCTGGAAATGTTTTTAGAGTGGTGCCATGAAGGGCCTGAAAACGCTGAAGTAACTTCTATTGAAAACCATGAAGGCGAATTGAAAAACTATCGTAATTTTGAAATTGTAAGAAAGAGTATATAACAAACTTTCACAATTAATTTCTAATTTCCTTTAATCATTGTCAACTGCTAAAAAGTTCGCCGGGCAAACAGCCATCTATGGAATAAGTACTATTGCCAGTAGAACGCTGAATTTTTTCCTAACCTCTGTATACACGCGTACTTACAGTCGTAATATCTACGGCATTTTTGGAAGTATGTTTGCTTATGCTTCACTGCTGCAGGCATTGCTTGCCTTTGGTATGGAAACTACGTTTTTCCGGTACCTTAATAAGCATGAAGATAAAAAACAGCAGGTTTACAACAACTCATTTGCAGCAATTTTTATTACAACTCTTATATTCCTTGCGTTAACATTACCGTTTATTAACCCGATAACCAATTATTTAAGAATTGAGAAAAGCACATCATTTCAAGATTACCGTCTTTATGTATTGTTCTTCATATCATTTTTGGTTATTGACTCCTGGTGTGTTGTGCCTTTTGCAAAAGTGCGGGCTGATGGTCGGCCCGGCCGCTACGGATTTATTAAATTAGCCAATGTTATTACATTTATTGGGTTAAATATCGTATTCATTTATATAATACCATTTTACATCAGGCATCATTTTGCCGGCTCGACATTAATTAGTTCATGGTTCAGGCCAGGATGGCTGGGATACATCTTTTTATCAAACCTCATTGCCAGCAGTATGACCCTGCTGCTTTTATTACCAGAATTGCTTAAGTTAAGATTTGATTTTAACGCAGATATGTTTAAAAACATGTTAGCCTACAGTATGCCCATATTAGTTGCCAATTTTTCCTACATTATTAACGAAAACCTTGACAAAATGCTGTTAGGCAAAATGTTGCCTTCTACCATCAGCAGTGAGCAGGTAGGTATTTACACTGCCTGCGCCAAAATATCCATCTTCCTGAGCATTTTTGTACAAGCTTTTCGTTTAGGCGCCGAACCTTTCTTTTTCAGCCACGCCAAAAATAAAAATGCCGGGCAAACCTATGCACGTATTATGGACTACTTCGTAATAGCCGTTTGTCTTGCTTTTATAGGCATTACTGCTAATATCAACCTATTAAAATATTTTATTGGCAGTAACTACTGGATAGGCTTAAAGGTTGTACCGCCATTGCTTTTTGGCTATGTTAGTTTAGGCATTTACATGAATTTGTCGGTATGGTATAAACTTTCTGACCAAACAAAATATGGCTTATATATATCTGGTGTAGGTGCTATTCTTACTGTTGTTTTGCTTATTATATTTATCCCAAAATACAGTTACATGGCAGCCGCATGGATATCTCTTATATCTTACGCGAGTATGATGGTATTGTCCTATTTATGGGGGCAAAAAAACTATCCCATTCCATATAATCTGAAAAAGAACCTTGCTTATATAATTTCTTCTATTCTAATCGTTTACTTATCATTCTATATTTTTAAACGAAATATATTTGCAGGTAATGCCCTTTTATTATTATTTATATTAACGGCAATTTATTTTGAAGGGAAAAATTTAAAGGCTATATTTATTAAGCGATGAACATCAGGATCATAAACAAATCAAAAAATAATTTGCCCGCTTACGAAACCCTTCATGCTGCAGGTATGGACCTTCGGGCTGAACTGGAGGAAGCGGTGTTATTAAAACCGATGGCGCGCAAACTGATCCCTACCGGCTTATATATTGAACTGCCTGAAGGGTTTGAAGCACAAATACGCCCGCGAAGCGGCCTTGCATTTAAACATGGGATAGGTATAGTTAACTCTCCGGGAACCATCGATGCTGATTATCGCGGAGAAATAAAGGTGTTGCTAATCAATTTTTCTGACCAGGAATTTGAGGTCAATACCGGCGACAGGATAGCGCAGATGGTAATAGCCCGTCATGAAACAATCAACTGGCAACAGGTTGACATATTAAACGAAACTTTGAGAGGCGCAGGTGGTTATGGGCATACAGGAGTAGGGTAGTGATATTTTTAGAGTCAAGAAGCAAGAGTCAAGAAATAAGAGCCCAAAAACAAGAGTTAGAAACAAGGATCAGGATAGAGTTATAGAGCCGGAATTTTGGGAAGATGTTCAATAGTTATAATAATTTTGGAAGCCGGGCAAGAAAATAGACATGAAAGATAAAGAATTTATATATAGATTACAGAGTAGTATTACAGGGATAGCTTATATATCTCCTGCTCTGATTCTTGTGTCTTTATTCTTGTTTCTTTCCAGTCCTGCTTTAGCGCAGAATAAAAATCCGGATAATGGTAACGCTATTGTAGTAGTTGTAGGTAAGCCATTAACATCAATGGATAGCGCAGTGGTGAAAGATATTTTTTTTAATGCTTTACGCCAAAAAACAATCGATAACCAAAATATGGCGGCTGAATTGTTTAATAAGGTAATACAAATTGATCCTTTAAATGATGCTTCTTTATATGAACTTGCGATTATCAGAAAAGACAAAAATAATTACACGCAAGCTCAGCAATTGCTGGAAAGAGCGGTTACAATAAACCAGGATAATGAATATTACTGGCTGGCTTTAGCCGATTGTTACGAGAAAAGCAGTGATATCAATAAACTTGAAAATGTATTTAATGAATTAATAAGAATTAACCCTGATAAACCGGATTATTATTTTGATAAGGCCAATGCCTACTTTATTCAAAAGAGATATGATGAGGCTTTAAAAGTTTATGACCAGTTAGAACAACTGACAGGACCGAGTGACGATCTGCTTGCTAACCGGCAAAAAATTTATCTTAAACAAGGTAAGGTGGACCTGGCTGCGCAGCAGCTGCAGGAAATGATCAATACAAATCCTTCACAAATTAAATATTATTTGTTCCTCTCGGAGCTTTATAATGCAAATAACCTGAGTGATAAAGCGCTCAAAGTACTACAAACTGCCGAAAAAATAAATAACAACAGCGGGTTAGTTCACCTGGCCTTAGCTGATATTTATAGGGATAAGAAAGATTACCAGGCCAGTTTTAATGAGCTTAAGTTAGCATTTGCAATTCCAGACATTTTTATAGACCAAAAAATAAAAATTATTTTAGGTTATTTACCGCAATTCCCTGACCCCAATGCTAAAGCCAGTGCACTTGAATTAAGCAGAATACTTACTGCTACTCACCCTGATGATGCTAAAGCTTTTGCGGTTTATGGCGATATGCTTATGCAAAATGAACGTTTAAAGGACGCTAAAGAGGCATATAAGAAATCAGTTGTGCTTAACAATCAGGTTTATGAAGTGCAGGAACAGCTGGTGCGTATTGAATTAGGTGATAATGATGCTGATGGAGCAATTAAGGATGGGGAAAACTCACTTTCGTTTTTCCCTAACCAGGCCTGGATGAATTATTTGGTGGGAGTTGCATGGCTGATTAAAAAGGATTACAACAAAGCTGTAAGTTATATTAAGAATGCTACCTCGTTAGAGCTCCAGGACAAGGAATTGCTTGCGCAAAGTTTTTCATCTTTAGGTGATTGCTATCACGATTTAAAAGATAATAAAAACTCAGATGAGGCTTATGAAAAAGCGCTGAGTTTTAATCCGGATAACGCATTTACTTTAAATAATTATGCTTATTACTTATCGTTAAGGGGTGAACAATTGGAAAAGGCGGCAAAAATGTCAAAACGATCAAATGACTTGCAATCTAATAATGCTTCATTTGAAGATACTTATGCCTGGATATTGTTTAAACAAAAAGATTATGATGGCGCAAAATTATGGATAGAAAAGGCTTTAACGGACGATAAAGATAAAAGCGGAGTAAAATCAGAACATTTTGGAGATATAATGTTTTATCTTGGTAATGTAGACGCCGCTGTAGAAAATTGGAAAAAAGCTAAGGCGAATGGGGACAATTCACCGCTTTTAGAACGAAAAATAAATGAAAGAAAATACATTGAATAAGATTTCAAATAGTGTTGGTTTAATTTATCGTTACATAAAGTTACTTATAATTTGCAGCCTGCTGATATTGATAAGCTGTAAAGCAAGAAAGCATATGGTAACAAACAGGGCGTCGGGTAATATCGTAAACCCAACAGATAATAAACGTGTTAAACTGGATGCTATAAGGGCAGGGCAGACTAATTTTAACACATTTTCTGGGAAAGCACATACCACACTGGATTTTAGCGGAAACAGTAATGATGTTACCTTAAACATACGTATAAAAAGGGATCAAAAAATATGGGTTTCAGTTACGGCAATAGCAGGAATTGAAGCTGCACGCGCATTGATTACTCCTGATAGTATAATGATCATTAACAGGCTGCAAAGTCTTTATATAAAGCAACCTTTTAGCTATATCTATAAATTTGCCGGTAAAGAAATCAATTATAAAACTTTAGAATCGTTGCTTACAGGTAATGCAATACCTGAATTAGTTAATGAAAATGCAGATCTACAAACAAAAGGTGATACGATTACCTTAATGGGTAATTTGCAGGATTTAATGTATAAACTTGTGATTGGGCCTGGGATGAAAGTTACTCAAACAAATTTAAGTAATCAAACTACCGGGCAAGCACTGCAAGTAATTAATAATACTTTTTTGCAAACAGATAATAGGATAATACCTTCGCAAATAGATATCACGTCCGTAGTAAAAGATAAAAAAATACTGGTTAATTTACACTATATAAAAATAGAGTTTGACCAGCCGCTGGAATATCCGTTTAATATTCCTGCAAGGTATACGGAAGCTAATTAATGTAAGATAAGATTAGAAATAGCAGTTAATGAAATTTTTCAAAGCAGTATTCTTTTTACTTTTGGTTTTTGCCACTGTTCATGTACACGCCCAAAGCAGTGCCGAATTAAAGCACCAGCGCGAAATATTAACGCAGCAATTGGAGCAACTTAACCAGGAATACCAGGAAACAGCCAACAATAAAAGGGCCACTTTAAAGCAGCTTAACTTATTAAAACAGCAGATTATTCTTCGCGAGCAAAAAATCAGCAATATAAATTCAGAGGTAAGGAACCTGGATAACCAAATTTCTGAAAATAATAATTTTGTGCATGATTTAAAAGGCCAGTTAGACCAATTGAAGAAAGAATATGCTGCAATGGTGCTTTTTACCTATCGTAATCAAAGTGCTTACAATAAGCTGATGTTTATTTTTGCAGCGAAAGACTTTAACCAGGCTTACAAACGTTTAAAATATTTACAGCAGATTGGTACTTATCGCGAACGCCAGGCAGAATATATCCAGGAAACACAATCAGAGTTACATGTTAAGATAGTTGAA
Source organism: Mucilaginibacter sp. (assembly GCA_028288305.1). Lineage (GTDB taxonomy): Bacteria > Bacteroidota > Bacteroidia > Sphingobacteriales > Sphingobacteriaceae > Mucilaginibacter. The sequence continues at coordinate 49,181 of JAQBOA010000045.1, read as the reverse complement.
CTGGATAAAAATAAAAAGGAAAAGAATAATTTACTGTTAGATCAGGAAAAAGAGAAAGCAACTCTTGGCAAAGAAAAAAACAGCCAGGTACAAGTGGTAGCTGATCTTTCAAAACATGAAGGGCAATTAAAACAGCAGCAACAGGATGTGCAAAGGAAAATTGCTAAAACTAACCGGGAAATTAATGCTGCAATTCGAAGAGAAATAGAGGAAGCAAGGCGCAAAGCTGAAGCTGAAGCCAGGTTAGAGGCAAAGGCAGAAGCGGCGAAAGCTAAGGCTGAAAACCGTGAGGTGGCAGCTCCAAAAACAAGAGTAATAACAAAAAGTTCAACTACCAGCGAGATTTTAAATGCAACACCAGAAGCTGCAAGGTTGTCAAATGACTTTTTAGGAAACCGTGGTTCTTTGCCGTGGCCCGTTACAAACGGAGTTCTTAAACAAGGCTTTGGAATTTACAATGATAGTGAAGGAATTAAAAATGAAAGCTATGGATGGGACATCAGGACAAATCCGGGAGCTTCGGTAAGGGCTGTATTTCAGGGAGAAGTTAAAAGTATTTCAAATATAAGCGGCACGTTTTTGGTGGTTATACAACATGGTGAATATTTTACAGCTTATTCTAACCTTAAATCATTTAACGTTAAGGATGGGCAAAAAGTAAGTACCAAACAAGTAATTGGCACAGCAGCTACCGATTCATCAACGGGTGAAGCAATTGTAAGTTTTTCGTTATATAAAGGAACAACTGCGGTTAACCCCAGAATCTGGCTTGCCCCTAATTAGTTTTTAAACTTTTACATTATTTTAATTGTCTATATTTGTAAACTATAATTTATTAGATAGTATGCATAGTTCAGATCTATTGTTTTTGAGCAACCTTTTTTCATCTGACATGATAATAATTGTATTTGTTGCTCTGTTGCTTTTTGGCGGTGAGAAGCTTCCTGAAATTGCACGGGGGCTTGGTAAGGGTATACGTGATTTTAAAGATGCTACTGATGGGGTTAAACGTGAAATTAATAATCAAATAAATAGCTACGAAGAGAAAAAGACAGAAATTGCTATTAATAACCAGGCTGAAATTACTCAGAATCAACTTTCATCAGGTACTTTAGCAGAAAACCACCCGGGAGTGGAAAATACTATACCGATGAATGAATATAATTTTAACGTAAATGAAAGCACAGTAACCGATAATCATACTGGAGCACAAAATGAACCGGTTACTGAAAACCATGTTGCTGTTCCGCATGCAGATACGGAAACAGCAACTGAACCAACTAAAAGGACACAAATAAGAGTATAAATCATAATATTAAATTAAAAAATCATGGGACTTTTGGAGCCACAACACATTATTTTAATCGTCTTAGCACTATTGCTATTTTTTGGCGGTAAAAAAATTCCTGAACTTATGAGAGGTTTGGGCAAAGGCGTGAAAGAATTCAAAGACGCTCAGAACGGCGAAAGTAACAGCGTTACAACAACAACCAATAATACTAATACCAATAGCGGCGATAAGCCGAAGGTTTAGTTATAAGGTAAAGTTTTAATTCTGTCCTCTTTTTTTATTTTTATAAACTTATCTGTTGATATTACCATTCAACGGATAAGTTTTTTATTTTAGGCCATGACTAAATAGGCTGGTGCCTATCATCAGTTGGGGGTGTGGAAACGATCTATAAATTCCCTGCGCATTTATTCCATCCCTGCCTTATAGCCTTAACAATCAATTCACTGGTGTTACTAAGATTGTTTTTATTAAGCATATTTTGCGGTGCCTGGCAACCGTTTGTTTGGCTGATTTACAAAATATCGCTGATTTCCTTACTTAGCTTGCCTTTTATCTGCAAGGGTAAATAGCTCAAGTTTCATTTAGGTATAAATGATAAAGTGTTTAGTTAAAGTTAAATTATAGAATTAATCAAATGTTTCATTGTCAGTCTTTGATTTCTCAAACACCGATAAAAATACCTATAAATGGGTATTTTTATCGGTGTTTGATTGTTTATTTTTGGCGTAAATGAAATTTAAGACGAAATCTCATTTAAAACTTTTAATTAAAACTTAAGCTAAAACTGAAATAATACGCTAAACTTAATTAACCTAAACCTTATTTAAACCTTTAAATCAAAGCCAGCCCTTTCTAATAGCGTTACTTATTAACTCCGCAGTATTATTAAAATTATTTCTTGCTATCATATTTTTGCGATGCCTGTCAACCGTTTGCTTACTTATATTTAATATAATGCTGATTTCTTTACTTAATTTGCCTTCTATTAAAAGTGTAAGCACCTGTTTCTCTCTTTTACTCAAAAATTCTTTGCTTACTGAAAAAACTTCTTCTACATCAACGTTTATATAGGAGGGTTCACCATCAAGGCCTATAAATGAAAGCAAAGGTTTGCCATCGGGCTTTAAATGTGTTATATCAGTATGCACGCTTAGCGTCCTAATTAATCTGCCGTTTTCATCTTGTTCAATTGCTGTACTTTGTTGTAATACCCTTATGTACTCTCCATTCTTTTTTTGTATTCGATAATCGTATCTTACTTTATACTTCATTAATTTTTCTATAGGGAGCATTGTCAAAAATTGCCCTGCCTTGTTTTCGAAATTTAAAAAAAAAGGACGGTCGTCTGGGTGTATAATATCAAGCAGCTTAGGCAAATTATACTCTGACGGTTGATATCCTAAAACCATTTCAATTTCCGTGCTGGCAAATTCTATATCCAAAATGGCAATGTTGAAAATAAAGTAATAATAGTCGCCAACCAGGAAAAAACTTAATAGCTTTTTGTATATGTCAACTTCAAAATGAAATTTTTCGGAAGTGGGGCGGCTTGCCGCTTTTTTCCATATGTTATTGGCCTCTGTGCTAAACAGTTCTAGCTTCATTAGGTATGTAATAAAAATGGATGGGGTTAGTATTTAAAGTCGTTTGAATTCAATAAAATAGTCTGCTATAAATATAATACACGTTTAATTCTTCACATAATTTAAATACCTATAAATGGGTATTTTTTTAGTATTATAATGATGGTTACTTTGGTTGAAAAGGCAAAATTATAAAAAAAAGACTTGGTAACAACAAATATTTAACAACGGATGGATCAAAAAAAATCACAAAAATGCAATGAAACAATACTGATTTTAAAAGGCTATCAAACAACATTCATTTTGTTGCTGATTTTATTGATGGTTATGAGCCTAATCGTTTTTATGCCATTTAAAGAAAATATTAAAAAGGGTGAAATCGCTAAATACTCCAAATAACGCCGTTTAATAATCCTTATAAAATATGTGTTAAATAAATAAACTATAACGTTCTTTTTAACTTTTTTACCCACTCAACGCTACTTATAATCACCATGAATTTAACGGTAATAGTTCTGATTCAACATTCTGCCAGTTTACGATGAACAGTAATAACTTAGTTTGGCCCGTTTTATAAGATAATTATATTTCAACAGATAAGTTTTTTATTTTAGGCCCATGGTTAAATCATATAACTCTTTAAATGAAATAAAGAGTGAGCTGGCAATTGGGGAAATTACTGTTGAAAAACTAGTAAAAGGATATCTTGATAAAATTGCGTTGAATGCTCATTTGAATGCCTTTAACGAAGTATTTGATCAGGAAGCATTAATATGTGCTAAAAAAGTGGATGTCCGTATAAAGCAGGGTACAGCCGGTAAGCTTGCAGGTATGGTTATCGCTATAAAAGATAACATTTGCTATAAAGGGCATAAAGTTAGTGCCTCCTCAAAGATTTTAAAAGATTTCACTTCTATTTATTCTTCAACTGTAGTAGAGCGTATACTGGCCGAAGATGCTGTGATTATTGGCCGTTGTAATTGCGACGAATTTGGAATGGGTGCGGCTAATGAAAATTCATATTTCGGCCCGGTAAAAAATTACGCTGATGTAACCAGGGTATCCGGCGGATCATCAGGTGGGTCAGCAGTGGCCGTTCAGGCCGGTATGTGCCTTGCTGCATTAGGTACTGATACAGGTGGTTCAGTAAGACAACCCGCTTCATTTTGTGGGTTGATTGGACTAAAACCAACTTATGGACGTATTTCAAGGCATGGAATAATTGCTTATGCCTCATCATTTGACCAAGTGGGCCCTATTACAAAATCAATTGAAGATGCCGCATTATTATTAGAAGTTATGGCCGGCCCCGATGAGTATGATGGCACGCTTGCAAATATTAAAGTACCGGCTTATAGTGAGCATATTAAGCCTTCGTCAACTAAAAAAATTGCTTATATACAAGAATCTTTATCAAGCCCTGGGGTTGATAAAGAAATAAAAAACACACTTGCAGCATATATTGATAAACTACGTTCAGACGGGCATGTTGTTAAGCCTATTGCTTTTGAACACCTGGATTATTTGGTTCCGGCATATTACATTTTAGCAATGGCCGAAGCATCTTCAAATCTTTCAAGATATGACGGTGTGCATTATGGGTATAGAAGTCCTTCTGCCAGTGATTTGCAATCTACCTATAAGCGTTCGCGTTCTGAAGGTTTTGGAAAAGAAGTAAAGCGTCGTATTATGTTAGGTGCATTTGTACTGAGCGCTGGTTATTATGATGCGTATTATGCTAAAGCTCAAAAAGTGCGCAGATTAATAAAAGATAAAACTGAAGAAATTTTTAAAGAGTACGACTTTATCCTTGTTCCCACGGCGCCTGAGCCTGCTTTCGCAATCGGAAAAAATGAAAAAGATCCGGTAGTAACGTATCTTTCTGATATTTTTACCGTACAAGCATCATTAACGGGCGCACCTGCAATTTCTTTGCCTTGTGGTAATAACAATAAGGGATTACCGTTAGGTTTGCAGCTAATTGCGAGACATTTTGAAGAACAGGAATTGTTAAATTTTTCAAAATATTTCCTTAAACTATAAAAAAATTAATAAATTAGCAAATAATCGGCTAATAATATCCCTAATTAAACCTCTAAAGAATGAAGCGATTACTTTTTTTAGCAGTCTGTTTTTTATCAATTCAATTTGTTTGGGCTTCATCATCCTTTAATTCTGCAACAATAACAAAACTGCAAACAGTACAATCAAATTTTAACTTTCTGCAAAACTACCCCGATAGGGAAAATCCTGATACTATTATTGTGCCGGATATAAGCCATCCTGTGGCTCTCAGCTATCAAAGCGGTGGCATATTTAAGCATCGGCTGGATTCTTTAAAAAAGGATATTCCATTAGACTATAATGAATATGTACAAAGTTATATAGATATTTTTATCCATAACCGGGATGAAATGGGTCATGTTTTAGGTTTAAGTAAATATTATTTTCCGATATACGAGAAGGCTTTTCACGATGCCGGCATACCGGATGAAATAAAATATCTATCTATAGTAGAATCAAAACTTGATCCTTATGCGGTATCAAGAGTTGGCGCTACAGGGCCATGGCAGTTTATGTTTACTACGGCTAAACTATATGGCTTAAACATAGATGATTATGTAGATGATCGCCGCGATCCTATACAAGCCAGTTATGCAGCGGCAGCTTACTTAAAGGACGCCTACCAAGAATTTGGCGACTGGCTGCTGGCTATTGCGTCTTACAATTGCGGAGCTAGTAATGTAGAACGGGCTGTTAAAAAAGCCGGAGCCAATGACTTTTGGTCAATACGCCAGTATTTACCTGTAGAAACAAGAGGTTATGTACCTGCATTTATTGCTGTTGCTTATGTAATGAATTTTTATAATAAACATAACATTGTACTGCAGCCTTGTAACTTTTCATTAAAAACGGATACAGTTTTAGTAAATAAGAGTATTTCGCTAAACACTATTGGGCAGGTATTAAATTTAAATATTAAAGAATTAGCCATTTTAAACCCGGCTTATAAAAGGCAGATAATTAATGGCACAAATGCGGCCCCCCGGCGATTGGTTATCCCTCAGATTAATAATGAAAGATACAGTGCCTTATATGAGGCATTAAATAACCCGGATGCGCCTGAAAAAACTTCACAGCATGCAGATGCCGGTTATTATGAAAGCAAACCTGAGAAAACTCCATCTTTTCATACAGTAAAACATGGGGAAACTTTACGTGATATTGCCGACGACTTTGGTATTGAATTACAAGATATTAAAGTTTGGAATCATCTGCACAGCAATAAAGCTATAGTTGGGCAAAGACTAAGGATAAGTGAACCATCAAATAAACTGCGCCATAATTATATGACTTATAAAGTTAAAAGCGGTGATACACTTCCCAATATAGCAGCCAGATTTGAAGGAGTTTCAGTGGAAAAGATAAAATCATTAAACGGGTTAAAAAAAGACAGGCTGCAACCTGGCATGAAAATTAAGATTTAATAAGGCCTGTCCCCTTTTTATTTTGTTTCTGTTTTCTGCTTTTATTTCTTTGCTTTTATCTTTCTTCTATACGATAAAAAGAATTGTAATTTTGAGCACTCCAACTTAGAAGATGAATAAACCAACCCGTAACCAGGACGCATTAAATTACCATTCTAAAGGCCGGCCCGGCAAGATACAGGTTGTACCTACAAAGCCAACAAATTCCCAGCGTGACTTGAGCATGGCTTATTCGCCAGGCGTGGCTGAACCCTGTTTACGTATTGCCGACAATGTAGATGAGGTATATAAGTATACAGCGAAGGGTAATCTTGTAGGCGTTATTAGTAATGGAACTGCGGTACTTGGTCTTGGTAATATTGGCCCTGAAGCCAGTAAGCCGGTTATGGAAGGAAAGGGCCTGTTATTTAAAATCTATGCAGATATTGATGTTTTCGACCTGGAAGTAAACGCAAAAACAGTTGATGAATTTGTAAATATTGTAAAAGCGCTCGAACCCACATTCGGCGGCATTAACCTGGAAGATATATCAGCCCCTACATGTTTTGAAATTGAGCGCAGGTTAAAAGCCGAGATGAAAATACCCGTAATGCATGATGATCAGCATGGAACTGCAATAATATCTGGAGCGGCCCTGTTAAATGCATGCGAGATACAGGGTAAGAAGCTCGATAAAATTAAAATGGTTGTTAGTGGCGCAGGTGCGGCTGCAGTATCCTGTTCAAAAATGTACCTGGCATTGGGTGTTAAAAAAGAAAACCTGGTAATGTTTGACGTTAATGGTTTAATAACACCGGATCGTCAAGATCTTGACGATATCAGGCTTGAGTTTGCTACAGGCCGCACAGACGCAAAGACACTTACAGAGGCAATAAAAAACGCCGATGTTTTTATTGGCCTATCAGCAGGTAATATTGTTACGCCTGATATGTTACGGTCAATGGCAAAAAACCCAATTGTTTTTGCAATGGCTAATCCAGAGCCCGAAATTGCTTATGAATTGGCTATAAATTCCCGAAAAGACATTATTATGGCAACTGGGCGGTCTGATTTTCCAAACCAGGTAAATAATGTTTTGGGCTTCCCCTATATTTTCAGAGGCGCGCTTGACGTAAGGGCAACAGCCATTAATGAAGAAATGAAGATAGCTGCTGTAAAGGCGATAGCCGAAATGGCAAAAAAGCCAATTCCGGAAGCGGTTAACCTTGCTTATAATACTACCACCCTCAAATTTGGTCGTGATTATATTATTCCCAAGCCAATGGACCCGCGTCTTATTACTGAGGTTTCATCAGCAGTTGCCAGGGCAGCCATTGAATCGGGTGTTGCACGAAAAGTAATAACAGACTGGGATGCATATACTGAAGAACTTAGGTTAAGGATTGGAATTAATGATAAATTACTGCGAAATCTTACTAATAAAGCAAGGCAAAACCCTAAACGTATAGTTTTTGCAGAAGCAGATACTTATAAAATTTTACGTGCTGCCCAGATTGTTAAAGAAGAGAAAATAGCTACTCCTATTTTACTCGGTAATGTGCGGAAAATCCGGCAAATAATGAAAGAGAATGACATTGAGCTTGGCGACGTTCAAATTATTGATCCGGAAGAAAATTGTGAAAATTTAGAAGAGTATGCTGATTATTTATATAACAAACGGCAGAGACGAGGGATAACATTATTAGAGTCGACAAAATTATTACATGACCGCAATTATTATGGTGCTTGTATGGTACAGTTTGGTAAGGCAGATGCGCTTATCTCCGGCTTAACAAAGGATTATGTTACTACAATAAAGCCTGCTTTACAAATTATCGGAACTGAAGAAGGCGTTAGGCGGGTAGCCGGTATGTACATGATGATAACCAAGAAAGGCCCCATTTTTTTTGGTGATACTACAGTTAACGTTAACCCTTCGGTACAGGATTTGGTTGATATCACTGTTCTGATAGAGCAATCGGTAAAAAAATTTAATATAAAGCCCCGGCTTGCCATGTTATCTTATTCAAACTTCGGCTCGAATGAGGGCATTATACCTGAGAAAACGAGAGAGGCAATCAAAATTTTACACGAAAAATATCCTGAAATGGTAATTGATGGCGATATGCAGGCTAATTTTGCCCTGAATGCCGAACTTTTGTTAGATAACTTCCCTTTTTCCACTTTAATAGGCAGACCTGCAAATACTTTAATATTTCCCAATCTCGAATCAGGTAATATTGCTTACAAATTATTACAGGAAATAGGCGGTGCAGAAGCAGTTGGACCTATTTTATTGGGGCTTAAAAAACCCGTGCATGTATTGCAATTGGGAAGTTCAGTAAGAGAAATTGTAAATATGATAACAATAGCAGTGGTTGATGCCCAGGGAAAGGGAGCTGAGTAAAAACAATTAAAAAGTAACGAGTTTAACACTTATAACAGAACCCCCTGCTGTTGTAATAATAAATGCTTTTTATAAATTTAAAAAGATAAATTTTAATTACTAAGCCTTTCTTCTTTTACTTTCAGTTTTATCTAAAAAAATAAATGCATAAATATGTACGCTTACATTGATGGAAAATTAGTTTCTAAAAATGCTGCTTTTGTTGTGATTGAAACAGGCGGCGTGGGATATCACATAAATATTTCACTAAATACCTATTCTAAGCTTGGAAATGGCGATTGTTGCAAACTTTTTACATGGCTCCACGTAAAAGAGGATGCGCATACTTTATATGGGTTTGCTGATGAGGGGGAGCGCCGCCTGTTTTTACATCTTATATCAATACCCGGTATAGGACCAAATACAGGGCGAATGATGCTCTCGTCCATCACCCCGGAGGAGATACAAAGTGCAATAATTTCAGGAAATGTTTCTTTGATTCAACGAATTAAAGGGATCGGTCCAAAATCAGCACAGCGCGTAATATTAGAACTACAGGATAAATTGCGTAAGGAGGGCACCGATACATTAAGCACTGTACCGTTAAATAAAACGGTTAAGGAAGAAGCGCTCTCCGCGTTGGTTATGCTGGGTTTCGCCCGCAATACGGCTGAAAAAGTAATTGAACAAGAAATAAATAAAAATCATGAAGACTTAACTGTTGAGAAATTAATAAAATCTGCATTAAAAAATTTATAATCACACTTACAATTTAGCCAAACTTTTGAATAAGATTTTTCCTCTGAGACTTTTTGTAACAATTTTATTTTTTTCTGCATTTTGCGGGATAGGGAGAGTTTTCGCGCAACAACAACCAACAATTTCAAAAACAGACTCGTCAACAGTTAAAGTACCTGTTAATAATAATCAATCGAAAAATTTTCGTTTAAGAGAAGGACTTTTTGATACTGATCCGCCTAACCTGGTTCGCAGCGTTGAATATGATCCCATTACCAATAGATATGTATATTATGAACGTGTAGGGAATTTACTGTACCGCCCACCGCAATACCTTACTTTTGATGAATATTTGCAGTTAAAAGAACAGGAAAATAAACGTACTTATTTTAAGCAGCTTTCAGATAATTACGCCTATCAGTCGCAACAGCCAGGTTTTATTTCGCCAATAAAATTACAGAGCCAAACGTTTGATCAGATATTTGGAGGTTCAACTATTAATATAAGGCCTCAGGGATCGGCTGAAGCAATTCTTGCCGGCCAGGTAAATCAAAACCAAAATCCCCTTTTCAACACCCGTCAACGGAATCAGTTTAATTTTAATTTTGACCAAAAAATTCAATTAAATGTAACAGGTACAGTTGGGGATAAGTTAAAAATTACCGCGAATTATAATACTGATGCACAATTCCAGTTTGAAAACCAGGTAAAACTTGATTATACCGGCCATCAGGACGAGATTGTTCAAAAAATAGAGGTGGGCACAGTAAGTATGCCATTAAACACTACCCTAATAACTGGCAGCCAGGCTTTATTTGGTGTAAAAACCAAATTGAAGTTTGGCAAATTAGATATAACCACGATTTTAGCTCAACAGCGTTCACAGTCAAAAACTATTACAATTACTAATGGATCGCAGCAGGGGCAATTTAGACTTACAACGTCGGATTACGAGGCTAACAGACACTTCTTTTTATCACAATTTTTTAGGAATAATTATAATAAAGCTCTTGCTAATATTCCTATTATCAGCTCGAATGTAAATATTACCAAAATTGAAGTTTGGACCACAAACAGAACAAATAGTACGACAGATTCAAGAGATGTACTAGCATTTTTAGATCTTGGCGAAAACAATCCGTATAATACGACGCTGGTACATGGCGGTCCTGGTTATTCGGGTTTACCCGCCGGGTTCCAGGGGCCGGGCTTCACACAGCAATCCAATTCATTACTTCGTAATTTACCTGCAAACGCGCGGTTAACTAATGACCCGCAAAATACTATTGCTACTTACTTTAATAATACAGGAGCATCTGATAACTTTGTTAAGTTAACCTATGCCCGAAAATTAACCAGTAAAGAGTTTACCCTGCATCCGCAATTAGGTTATATTTCATTGAATTATCCGTTAAATAATGACGAAGTATTGGCGGTAGCTTATCAATACACTTACAATGGTGTTCAGTACCAGGTAGGTGAGTTTTCAAGCGACATGCCGGTCAATCCAAATACCCCTAAGGTATTGTATGTAAAGCTGTTAAAAAATCAATTGTTAAAAACCAATTTGCCCACATGGAAACTGATGATGAAAAACATTTATTCATTAAATGCTTTTCAGATCAGTCCCAGTAATTTTAAAATGACCATATCCAGGCTTGATGATAAATCGGGTATTCAAAAGCCGGCAATGGAAGAAGGGCAGAATACGAAAGGGAAATTATGGCTGCAACTGACAGATCTGGATAACCTGGACCAGCAGCAAAATAAACAGCCTGATGGTTATTTTGATTTTTTGGAGGGGATAACTATAGATTCGCAAAATGGACGGATTATGTTCCCTGTACTTGAACCATTTGGATCTGATCTGGCCAAAAGGTTTGCCCCGGGCGAACAGAGCCTTGTAAGCAGGTATGTTTACCAGCCATTGTACGATTCGACTAAAACCATAGCCCAGCAACTATTTCCAAATTTAAACCGGTATACAATTTATGGGACATATTCTGCTACCGGGGGATCAGAATATCAGTTAAATGCTGTCAACATACCGCAGGGTTCGGTAGTGGTAAATGCCGGAACATTAACACTGAAGGAAGGAACCGATTACACAATCGATTATAACTCCGGTACTATTCGTGTTCTTAACCAGGCCCTGCTTTCTTCCGGTCAGCCGATTACGGTAAAGGTAGAAAACAATGAATTATTTGGTGTTCAGCAAAAATCATTATTCGGTTCGAGGTTTGATTATCATGTTAACGATAAACTGAATTTAGGTGCTACAATAATGCACTTAACAGAACAACCGATTACTCAAAATGAAATTGCAGGTGAGGAATCTATTTCCAATACGATGTATGGTTTTGATGCGAATTATAACTCAAATTCAAGGTTTCTTACCAGGATGGTTGATAAAATTCCGTTTATTCATACTAAAGTACCTTCGTCTATAAATTTTAATGGCGAATTTGCGCAGCTATTGCCGGGCAGTCCAAGTGCCTTAAACTTTGCAGGTTCAAAAAATGGAACTTCATACCTTGATGATTTTGAAAACAGCCAGTCGGTTATTGATGTTAAAAGCGCTATTAGTTGGCAAGTTTCTGGTACGCCCCAACTTTTTTCTGAATCGCAGGCTTTTAATAACCTGAGTTACGGTTTTAATCGTGCCAGGCTTGCATTTTATAATATTGACCCTATTTTTTATACCGGTTCAACAATACCGATAAGCAGCAATGAGTTATCAAACCATTATGTAAGGCAGGTTCTTGAAACGGAGGTTTTTCCTTATAAACAATCGCCTACCGGGCAGCCTTTGGCTATATCTACATTAGACCTGGCTTATTATCCAACGATACGTGGTCCTTATAACTACACAACAACAGGGCTTAATAGTGACGGAACGCTGCAAAATCCGCAATCGCGCTGGGGTGGTATATTCCGTGGTCTTAACTCAAATGATTTTGAATCTTTAAATGTTCAATATATTGAGTTTTGGGTACTTGATCCTTTCATATATAAGCCTAATTCAGCAGGCGGAGACCTTTATTTTAATCTTGGAAATATATCCGAGGATATATTAAAAGACGGAAGAAAAAGCTTAGAAAATGGATTACCTGTTGATGGTAATTTAAGTAATGTGGATGTAACTGCCTGGGGACGGGTAGCCAAGCTGCAACCGGTTGTAAACGCTTTTGATAACAACGCTACTTCCCGTCAACTGCAGGACGTTGGATTGGATGGTTTAAATGATGCTGATGAACAAACGCAATTTTCTAATGCGGTGCAACAAGTTAAGGGACAATTAAATGCACAGGCAGCAAATAACTTTGTGACAGACCCATCCTCTGATGACTACCAGTATTACCAGGGGCCGCAATTGGACAGGACAAATGCAGGTATTTTGCAGCGTTACAGCAGGTATAACGGTACCGATGGAAACTCGCCGACCACTCAGCAATCACAAGCATTGCTTGGCCTTCAAACATCCGCAGCTACATCAATACCGGATGCAGAAGATGTTAACCATGATAATAATATGGATCAGGATGATCAATATTTTCAATATAAAGTATCCATACGTCCTAAAGACCTCATAGTTGGTACAAATTTTATAAGTGATAAAGTTACTTCGCAGGTAAAACTTGCAAACGGAACAACCCAATTGGCTACCTGGTACCAGTTTCGTATACCTATAACAGCTTATCAATCAACAGTTGGTGGTATACAGGATTTTAAATCAATCCGGTATATGCGCATGTTCATGACCAACTTTTCAGATACTGCTGTGATGCGTTTTGCTACTATGCAATTGGTACGCGGCGAATGGCGGGCTTTTAACACAGAAAATAACCCTGCAAATGTAATTGCCGATCCTTCATTAATTAGCCCCCCGCTTGATAATTCAACGATCGATGTAGAAACTGTAAATATTGAGGAGAATGGTAAGCGTCAGCCTATACCATATGTGGTGCCGCCAGGAATAAACCGTCAAATTAATTATAGTAACCTGCAAGCCAATACCAAGTTGAATGAGCAGTCGCTGTCTTTACTTGTAACAAATTTAAGTGATGGATATTCGCGGGCCGCATTCAGGTTGTTAAATAATGACTTGCGAAAATATAATCAGCTGCAAATGTTTATCCATGCTGAAGGTAACCAGCTAAGAAACGGCGATCTAAGTGCCTTTATACGTTTAGGCGCTGATTATGTAAATAACTATTATGAGTATGAAATACCTCTGCAGATTACCCAGCCAAATACGTCAGATCCTACAGCCATATGGCCTGCTGCAAATGAGCTTAACCTGCAGCTTTCATTATTGACCAGTGCAAAGCTTGCCCGTAACAACGCTAAATATAACGGGAAACCGTGGCCATTAACATTGCCGTTTACTTTAATAAACGGACAAAATAAAATTACAATTGTTGGCGAGCCGGATTTGAGCCGGGTAACAACAGTTATGCTTGGGGTGCGCAACCCGTTAAAGACACCTGCCACTGCAAATAATGATGATGGGCTTGCTAAATCAGGAACTTTATGGTTTGACGAATTACGCTTAACTAACTTTAACGAGCAGGGGGGATGGGCAGCCACGGGAAGAGTTAATGCCAAACTTGCTGACTTTGCCGATATAACCGTATCAGGCAGTAAAACTACTGTAGGCTTTGGTACGCTGGATTCCAGGCTGAATAATCGCAGCCTTGACGATAACACAGTTTATGATGTTTCCGGAAACGTAGAACTCGGTAAATTTTTCCCTGCTAAAAGCGGTGTACATGTTCCGGTATATGTAGATGTATCCTCGCAGGTTAGTATACCCCAATATGACCCGGCTTCCCCAGATGTCCTTTTAAAGCAATCGCTTAATGCAGCGCCAACAGTCCAAAAAAGAGATTCAATACTAAATGCGGCTGAATATTACACGATGCGCAAAAGTATTAATGTGACTAATATTCATAAATCAAAAACAGACACAAAAGAGCCAAACCATGTCTGGGATATCGAAAACTGGAATGCTACCGTGGCTTATACTCAATACGAGCATCATGATTTTACTACACTGAATGATTTCGAGAAAACATACCATGTGGCATTAGCTTATAATTACACTAATCAACCTAAATATTATAACCCTTTTGCCAAGATCATTAAAAAAAATTGGCTGGCCCTGGTCCGTGATATAAATTACAGCCTGATGCCTTCACGGTTAAATTACAGTATTAGTTTTGATCGTTTTTATTCCGAGAATACATTAAGAAACAACGATCCGACAGCTATTACTCCTCTTCCAACTACATTTAATAAAACATTTAACATAACCAGAGTTTATGGAATAGGATGGAATTTAACAAAATCATTTTCAGTAGATATTGATGCTACCAACCTGTCAACTGTTGATGAACCCGTAGGCCGGCTGGATGGATTAAAAATAGATACCTTATGGAAAAATATTTTAAGCCTGGGCCGTACAACCAACTATAACCATACCATGAATTTTAATTATACTGTACCGTTAAATAAAATTCCGGGAATGGACTGGGTAGCTTTAGTTGCACATTATAGTACGTTTTTTAACTGGCAGGGGCAACCATTGTTTGCCATTAATGATCCGCAGTATAGTGTGGGTAACAGTATACAAAACAGACGTACCATTACGCTCAATCCTTCACTTAACTTAACAACGTTATATAATAGGTTCCCTTTTATAAAAAAGGGAATGAGCGATGATAACAGCGATCTGAGCAGATTTTTAATAGGCTTGCTGACCAGTATGAAAAATCTAAGCGGTACTTATACAAGAACCCAGGGAACTTTTATTCCCGGATATTTGCCTCAATCAAATTTCCTTGGTCAAGACTTTACTTATAATGCCCCTGGTATAGGATTTTTATTAGGCAGCCAGGCCGACCTCAGATCAACAGCAATTGCAAGGGGCTGGATAAGTAAGGACACGTTACAAAACCAGCCTTATGTAACCACATTGAATGAAGACCTGCACCTTAAGGGAACTTTTGAGCCAATTAAAGATCTTAGGATACAACTAAGTGCCTATAAAACACAGGACCATACTTATCAAACTAACTTTAAATCCGTTGACGGATCAAATAATATTCAGAACTTAAGCCCGGTAACTTCCGGCGATTATAGCATATCGTTTTTGTCGATCGCGACTGCATTTTCAAAAGTTAATGGTATTGATAATACTTCTTCCACATTTCAGAAATTTCTAAGTGACAGAAGTATTATCTCACAAAGACTAGGAAAACTTAATCCTAACTCAACAACTCTTCCTGTGAATGGATACGCAGATGGTTATGGCCCTAATTCGCAAAATGTACTTGTGCCTGCTTTTATCGCTGCGTATACCGGCAAAAATGCAGCTACATCAGGACTTAGTCAATTTCCTTCCATTCCTATTCCAAATTGGCAGATAATTTATAACGGATTAAGCCGTTTGTCTTTATTCAGTGACATTTTTGATTCTTTTGATGTTAAACATGGCTACAATTCTTCATATAACGTGAGCGGTTATAGCAGCTTACTGCAATACCAGGCAACAAATGGGGCTGTTAGTTCAAGGGATGCAAATAATGATTTCTTGCCTTTTTACCAATTTGCGCAGGTTACCATTTTTGAACAGTTTGCCCCCCTGATTGGCTTTGATGCAAGGTTTAAAAACAGTATGACTGCTACTATTGAATACCGTCAAAGCAGATCATTGAGCTTAAGTGTTTTAAATAGCCAGCTGGCTCAGCAAAATCAAAATATACTGGTTTTTGGATGGGGCTATCACGCAAGGGATTTCAGGTTCCCTTTTGGCTTGTTTAGTGGTTCAACACAGAAAAAGGATGTTAACTTTAAGATCGATTTTTCTTTGCAGGATAATAGAACGATTATTTACCAGGCTGATGTACAACAGGCACAAGTATCCTCAGGAGCGCAAAATATAACTATAAGACCATCTATTGACTATATGATTAGCCAGCGTTTTAACCTGAATTTGTTTTACGATTCAAATATAACCAGGCCATTCACTTCACAAACATTCAATACCGCATTCACCAATTTCGGGATAAATATGAAAATGATGCTGCAGTAGTAGTTTGCAGTGGCCAGTTTGCAGTGAGCAGTTTAAAAGCTAACTGCAATAACAGTGAGCAGTTTGCAGTAGGCAGTTAGAAGCTAGCTGCAAACTGCCCACTGCAAACTGCTATTCTGATTTAGAGACCCTTCCGGATCCAATGGTTCTGACATCGCCAGTGGTTGCATTGCCTGAATAGATAACATTGCCTGATCCCACAATACTTGCTGATATAGTTTTATTTGCCGCAAAATAAGCGCTTCCTGAACCGGCTATTGATACTGAAGCCGAACCGGTTACCAATTCTTTACCCATCAATTCGCCTGAACCTGCAATAGAAATATTAGCGTCATTCGCATTGCCATTAAGATGAATAGAACCTGATCCGCTGATTGAAACATGAAGGTCTCCTGATTTAACAGAAGAGGTAATATCCCCCGAACCACTTAAGTTTAGCCTTACATTTTCGCCGTTAACTACTCCATCAATCTTAATAGACCCTGAACCTGCATTATCTACTGCTGAGAGGGATCTGGCAGTAACATAAACATCAATCCTTCCGGTATTTTCATGGTTCCATTCGTGGTGATGTTTAAATCTGATTTTTAACTTCCCACCTTCCACAACTGTTTCAATCTCATTAATAATATCCGGACTGGCTTTCAATTTTAAACTTTCGGTCCCGTTAATTTTTACGTGTACATCAAACGGGCCACCTGAGGCGATGCTATTAAACCCGGAAACCGGCCTTGTTTGCTCAGATTGAGCTGATACGTTTAGCGCTGCTGCAATTAATAAAATTACAGCTAAAACGGAATAAACAATTTTTTTCATGATGTTTTGTTTATTTAATAAGATGCTGTTACACGGTTAAATGTTGCACGGAAATTGAATTTATTTAAATTTATATCCATGCTGTTATCATACGGTTAACTACTTATCTCTTTGCTTTTCAATAATTTTTTAAGGTCTCTTTTTTTGTGCCTTTCAATTCTTTTTCTCATCCTTTCTTCCTTTTTTATTTTCCGGTTTTGTTTTTTTATTATTTGTTGGTTTTTCATTTCAATTACAGTTTGCTGCGTTTTTTTATCAAAACCAACACAGGACTTTATTCCGCTGAACAATGTTTGCCACATTGATTTAAAGAATGGGATTTCTTTCTTGCGGGTATAAACAACATATGCGGACCTTGGCAATCCACCTTCAAAATCAGGGTTACTATGCTTAATAATAAAAAGGTTGGCAAACATAGAGGCTATAGGTTTTTTCCTTAAATTATTAAAATTAGTATCCGGCTTTAATATGCTTACTTTAACATCATTATATAACAGCTCAACTTTCCCCTGGTCGTTTGCCCGGTTAGCCTGGATATCAAAGCTGAATTGTTTTAGTGTCCCGGAAGTGATTTTTACCATCGCTAATGGCATTACAGCAGGATTTACAAATCTCAGGTCCATAGGCCCAAGACTGCCTTTGTAGCGGAAGGTGTTTTCAGTATCAGTTAAATTAAAAAGAAAGGATACATTAAGTTTACCGCGATTCATAAAATAGCTGGTAAGCTGTGCTGTACTTATATTGTTTTTTTGTAAAGCAGTTTTATTTGTGGTTACATTTAAAACGCTCCCGCTTGTATTATTAAAACTTATTGTTCCAATTTCTTTCGATTTTATGTTAAATTCAGAATACATCACATTAATACGATGCACTAAAATCGTATCAATCTTCATATCCGAATTTATCTTATAAAGGGCGACGTTAGGAAAGGTTTTTACCTTGTTTGAACTATCATCGTGTTTTATAGGGTTAGCGAATATTTGGATTGCACCACTATTTAAAACCATGCTTGACGCAGATAAAACGCGGTATTTATGGTAATTTAAAAAATCAAAATTATTTAGCTGCACGGAATCAAGACGAAGAGAAAAACGCTCGTTAGGGCTATTGTTAAAAAACTTCTCCGTTCCAACAGGCTTTAACGTTAAACCTGTTACATTCAATTGCGATTTTAAAGTAGAGAGGCTAAGCGACTTGATTTTATAAGTATATAGGCCACTTGATGTTTTACCGGTATAATTATTAAGGTGGGCTATAATGTCTTTGCAGTAAAGTAACCTGGACCTATCAGTTTGCGTGGCCGAATCGATAAGCAGGTCCCTGGCGCTTAAATCCATTTCTTTAAGTTCAGATATTGCTACTTTATTGCCTGAATAATCTTCGTACTTAAATTTAACGTCCCCTAATAAAATACTTCCAATGTGAACAGACCGGAGACTTTTAGATATTTTTTGCCAGGCCGTTCTGTTATCTTTTAAAACAGTATCTTTAGTATGATTTAACTGGTAGCTAACATTTAATTCAGGGTTATTTAACGTAATCTCATCAATATCGAGTTTATGATGAAAATACAACATGAAAGGATGAATATGTGATAACGTAAGCCGCTTAACATGCAATTCAACTAAATTGTTGGGTGCAAGGTGTAGCTTCTTCTCCCTATTATAAATGGCTGTATCAGGTTTAAACGTAATATTAAAAAAAACAATACTTCCCCTTATTACGTGTAATTCGGCAGAAGAAAAGTTTATGGTATATAAACCATTGCTGCTTTTTGAAACGACTTCCTTTACTTTATTTGCCAATACCGGCGACCAATACCTATTAACCAGGAAAGCAAGTACTAAAATAGATGAGGCAAGTACAAGTAAAGCAACTGTTGTGATTTTATGCCATCTTCGCTTTGTATATTTGAAAGCCATTAATTGTTTTTCTTATCTTAATCAGTTTAAAGAATCTTTTTTTACCTGGCGCTCTTTTTTTCGCTCTTCTATTTTGTTCTTCCGATCTTCTTTAAATTTTTTGAACTTGCCCACCAAATTACTAACTTTTTTAATAGCAGTATTAACCTTCTGCTCAGTTTTTTTGTTATATCCCACACTTGGTTTTAATCCATCAAGTAAACCCTTGTATAAAAAGCTAAAAAAAGATACTGTAGGTTCTCTCTTTAAGTTGATGGGGCCTGGCCTGAATACTCCTTTTTTGTCAGGATTATTATCATCAATAATGAGGTTATTGGCTAACAATGATACAAAGCCCTGCTTTTGTAATTTGGTTTTACCTTCAACTTTTTTGAGCAACTGGATATTTAAATTTTTATAATAAAATTCCAGCTTACCTTTTCCGCTATAATTACTGGCATTTACATTAAAGGTGAGTTTTTTCACATCAGCAGATTGTACGTGTACAAGGGCTAAGGGCTTTACCAGTTTATCAAGTACTCTTCCGTCAAATTTACCAAGCTCGCCCGAATAATTGAAAGCGCCATCTTTAGCATTTAAATTAAATTTGAAGTTCACCTGTAAGGGTGCTGCATCCATAAAGCGGGTATTAATAAATGCCTTCATGTAAGGGTTTATTTTTTTTTCCGCCTCATCATTAGTTACATTTAAAATATAGCCATTGGTATGCTTAAAAATAATTTGGCCTGTGGCGCCTGATGTTGCATCAGTTTCTGAATAATTTATAGCTGCATTTTTAATATTTAAACGGTTTAACATCATATCCAGCGCTACTTTTTGTAAAGCCTGCTGAGGGTCCTTGCCAACTTTAATGGATTTTTTCCCCTTGAAAGAATTGTTACTATAAATCTGTACATCCGCATTAAGCACATCCATTGTACCTGCATAAAGCTTTTGGTCGCGTAAAAAACGTTGCAAATCAATATCATTAATATCAATGCGATCAAACTTTAATGAATATATATCCCCGGCTTCGCCGGTCTTATTGTAAAAGTCTGTATGGTTATACCTGGGCAGAAAAGAAATTTTATCCAATGTAATTTTTCTTTGAGCTGTGTTAAAGTATATCTTTTTTAAATCGGCATAGTATAAACTATCGGGAGTTGCAATATGGTAATTGTGTACCGTTACATCCACACCTTTTGTATAATAAAAACGGTTGGGATCATTGCCTGATAACGAATCGACAACAATATCTGAAATATTAATATCCAAATGATTTAATGCAGTTTGTTTAGTTACAGCATTGCTTTTATTTATATAGTTTAAACTGATATCGCGAAGTGAAATAGAATCAATGTACAATCGTTTGAATATTTTTTTAATTAACTGATAAGGCGATTTTGGCTTGCCGATTTTTACAGTATCATTAAAATCAAACCGCTTATTTATAATGGTAAGGCTTGGCTTTTCGATGGAGATATTATCGATATCCAATATTTTTTCCTTGTAAGCTTTACGGGCGCCTATATTTTTAATGGATAATTTTTTAACACTTAAAATAAATAAGTTATCGGGAGCTTTTTTAAGGGCTACTAACTTATTGTAAATATTTGTATCAGGTATAAGTTTGAAGTTTAACAGGATTGCATTGCCTGATGTAATGTTAAGGTCAAAATCTGAATATTCAATATGGTATAAACTATCAGTAGATTTTAATACAAGCTCTATTAATTGTCTTTGTAACAAAGGCTTCCATCGGTTATTAGCCAAATACTTGTTATAAAAATAATAAGCAGATGCGCTGATTATCAAAAATATAGCCAACAAGACCCAGGGCCATCGGGCCAATCTTTTTTTTCGAAGGCTATTTTTTTGAGTCACTTGTGTGTTGGGATTTTGTGTATAAACAATTAAAATTCTCTTTTGTTATTACTGACAATCTGTCATTAATATTAAATTTTATGTATTTTTGCAAACTAATTTTTTATTATAATGATGGATTTGGTTATTCCGGATAAGGTACATGATGAGAGCAGGCAGGGTGAGGCGCTGTTATTAAAGCCGCTAAACGGCGGAAGTAATAGCCGCAAACTTTATATAGAAAGCTATGGTTGTGCCATGAATTTTTCTGATAGTGAGATAGTAGCTTCTATTTTATTGGAAAATGGATTTGAAACCACACCGGATTATAATACCGCGGATGTTATTTTTATAAATACCTGTTCCATTCGTGAAAATGCCGAACAGCGGGTGCGTAACCGTTTAAAAGAATTTACCATAGCAAAAGTTAAAAACCCAGGATTGGTAGTTGGTGTTTTGGGATGCATGGCCGAACGGTTAAAGTCGAAATTTTTAGAAGAAGAAAAGTTAGTTGATGTAGTAGTTGGTCCCGATGCTTACCGTGATCTGCCAAACCTGATTGAACAAGTTGATAGCGGTCAAAAAGCGGTAAATGTGCTGTTATCGCGCGAGGAAACTTATGCTGATATAAGCCCGGTACGTTTAAATAGCAATGGCATTAATGCATTTGTTTCTATAATGCGTGGCTGCGATAACATGTGTTCTTTCTGCGTAGTACCTTTTACCAGGGGCCGTGAGCGCAGCCGCGATCCGCAATCAATTATAAAGGAATGTACTGATCTGTTTAACCAGGGATACAGGGAAGTAACATTACTGGGGCAGAATGTTGATTCATATAAATGGGGAGCGGAAGTCCGAAGTCCGAAGTCCGAAGCCGGAAGTCTGGAGCCGCAATTAAAAGTCTCTCCGCCAGTTGACGGAGGAGATTTAGAGGGGGCTGGTACTGTTAACTTTGCCAACCTTTTGGAAATGGTTGCTTTGATAAATCCGGATCTGCGGGTTCGTTTTTCCACTTCGCACCCAAAGGATATAACTGACGAGGTTTTGTATACCATTAAAAAACACGATAATATTTGCAATTACATTCATTTGCCCATACAATCTGGCAATAGCAGGGTACTCGAACTAATGAACCGCACCTATGACCGCGAATGGTATATTGACCGTATTAATGCAATACGCCGTATAATTCCTGAGTGTGCTGTTTCAACAGATGTAATTACAGGTTTTTGCAGCGAAACGGATGAAGAACATAAGGACACATTAAGTATAATGGATTATGCGCAATTTGATTTTGCTTACATGTTTATGTACTCTGAAAGGCCTGGAACATTAGCAGCCAAACGCTATGCTGATGATATACCCGATGCTGTAAAACGCAACCGGTTAAAAGAAATAGTGGCAAAGCAGCAAGAGTATTCTTACGTGCGCTTACAAAAACAGGTAGGGAAGGTTCAAAAGGTTTTGATAGAAGGATTTTCAAAAAAATCAGATAAAGATTATTGCGGCAGAAGTGACCAGAATGCTATGGTTGTTTTTCCGGTTAATGAAAATTATAAGCCGGGCCAATATGTAAACGTGCTTGTTGAAAGATGCACAACAGCGACTTTGATAGGGAAGGTTATCCCCCAAACCCCCTAAAGGGGAGTTATGTCCTGAGGCATATCAGGCGACGTGTTTTGGGGTTTTAAAAGAATTATTAATTAAACATTTAAATTAACTCCCCCTTTAGGGGGTCGGGGGGTATGGAGATACAAGAAATAAAACAACGCTTTGGTATCATAGGCAATTCGCCTTTGCTTAACAGGGCTATAAATATAGCGAACCAGGTTGCGCCTACGGACATTTCTGTTTTAATAACAGGGGAAAGCGGGAGCGGAAAAGAAGTATTCTCACACATTATACACCAGATGAGTCCGCGGAAGCATGGGCCGTTTATTGCTGTAAACTGTGGTGCAATACCGGAAGGTACTATTGATTCAGAGTTGTTCGGTCACGAAAAGGGGGCTTATACAGGTGCTGTGGGAGAACGTAAAGGATATTTTGAAACCGTAAATGGCGGAACTATATTTTTAGATGAAATTGCCGAGATGCCCTTAGGTACACAGGCGCGTTTATTAAGAGTACTGGAATCGGGCCAATATATAAAAGTAGGTTCATCAAAAGTTGAAAAAACGAATGTACGGGTTATCGCTGCCACCAATGTTGATGTTTATGAGGCTGTTAAAAACGGGAAATTCAGAGAGGATCTTTATTACCGTTTAAATACTGTTCCTTTAAAAATTCCACCACTGCGCGACAGGAAAGAGGATGTTTTTTTGTTATTCAGGAAATTTACTTCTGATTTTACTGATAAATACCGTACACCGCCAATACAGTTGGATGATGAAGCGCAGCAGGTATTAATAAATTATTCGTGGCCAGGAAATGTAAGGCAGCTAAAAAATATGGCCGAACAATTGGCCGTACTGGAGCGCGATCGTATAATTACAGCACAAACGCTGCTTACTTATATTCCTCATGAGACCAGTGGCAGAAACCTGCCTATGCGATTGGATAACCAACATAAAGAAGATTTTTCTGAGCGCGATATTTTATACAAAGTATTGTTTGACATGAAACGCGATATGGTTGAATTAAAAAAGCTTGTAGCAGATATTATTGAACACGGCGGTGTTTCTGTTAATCATGCCAGTCATTCTCAAGCTATAAACCAGCTTTACAGGGATATTGAAATACCCGGAAAACCAGAAACGCAATTTACCATTCAACAACCCGTTATTAGCAATAGTAATGCAAATCCGTATAATATAACACAGGATGCAGAAGAAGTTGAAGAATCCCTTTCACTGATAGAAAAAGAATCGGACCTGATTAGAAAAGCGTTAAAAAAGCATAAGGGAAAACGGAAGCTGGCAGCACATGAACTGGGGATTTCAGAACGTACCTTATATAGAAAGATAAAAGAATTAAACTTATAATGAAAGCCGCATTAAGATTATTAATATTATGCATTGGTTTGTTTTTGATTTGTCCATCTTGTACCTATAAATTAAGTTTGAGCGGCTCATCAATTCCCCCCGCCATGAAAACCATAAGGGTCGACTTTTTTGAAAATAACGCCCAATTAGTTGTAAATACTTTGAGCACGCAATTTACAGAGGCGTTGAAAGACCGTATAAGGACTACCACAAGCTTAAGCATTGTAAGAAGTGAAGAAGCAGATGGAGT
Organism: Mucilaginibacter sp.; assembly: GCA_028288305.1. Lineage (GTDB taxonomy): Bacteria > Bacteroidota > Bacteroidia > Sphingobacteriales > Sphingobacteriaceae > Mucilaginibacter. The sequence goes on along the minus strand of JAQBOA010000045.1, from coordinate 24,806 downwards.
AATGTCTGGCAGTATTACCGATTACAATATTGCTCCAGTATCTGTCCTGGCCACCAACCCCAATGTGGCGCCTATAGCGGGGGCAAGCCAGCTAACTATAACAGTAAGTGTGAAATATGTAAGTAATTTGGATAAAAAGAATAATTTTGAACAATCGTTTACAAAGTCTTTACCATTTTCAGGCGATATTAACACGCAGGAACAAACATTGATTACAGCAATTAATAAACAGTTAACCGAAGATATTTTTAACAAAGCCTTTTCAAATTGGTAAGCGAATAAATTTAAGTAAAGTGGATCAACAGTTTAATAATAATCAGCAAGAGCTTTGGGCATTGTTAGCCAATCCGGCAAATGATGCTCATTTATATGCATCTAATTTGAAGCTGCTTGTTAATGAATTTCCGCAAAGCGGCATTTTACAGGCATTGTTGGCCCATGCCAGTGATGAAAAAAATTTAAAACGTGCTTCTGCTTATTTTAATGCAAAATCTTTATTTAAACTGATTAACGCACCTTCATCGTTTATTGATGTTGCGGATGAAAAAATTATTATCCAAAGCGGAATCTCTGCCAATGGTATTAAACTATTGCCTGCAACTGAAACTTTTGCCCTGCTCAATGCTGAAAATGACAGGAGCGAAAATTTAATACAAGATGATTCAGCAATTGAGAATAAGCAGGAAGAGTGGGTACAAGCTGATAGTAGTCCGGCAGTTGAGCTTGAAGATCATTTAGAAATAGAAGAAGATGAAATTTATGAACATGATTTGGCTGAAACTTTACCAGCAGTTGAAAATGAGAACCCTGCCGATCATATTGCTATAGAAGAACGTAATAGTCCAGAATCCCCAAGCGCATTTTCAAATGAGGACACAACTGAATTAATTAATGAGGAAACAATTATAATTGACCATAACTCTATAGAGGAGGCCACTGAAGACACGACGTATATTCCCGTTGCTGAAGAAGATGAAAAGCAACCCGAAATGCAAATTGAAGAGAATACTTTTAGCGAAATTGAACAAATAAGCACTGAAAATGATGCAGATGCTGACCAATTTGACGCATACCAGGAAATAGGCCTGCAGGATGATAAACCGAGTGCTGCAAATACTACAACTGATGAGGCTGAAAAATTAATTTTAGAAAATATTGCGAATACTGATTTTTTTATGTTTGACCGGGCCTTTGGCGAACGTAAAAAAATGGAGCAGAACGAAGACACTCCCTCTGCACAATCAACAAATAATATAGATACTACTGAATCAGTTAGTACAGAACATGGCGATGTATCAAATTATTATGATGAGAAGATGCCTTATAGCTTTATGTGGTGGCTTGATAAAACCCGTAAGGAACATGCCGGTTTATATCAACCCTATATTAAACCTCAGCCCAGGTATTCATTTAACAAAACCAAAAAACCGGCTGATGAGTTGCAACAACAGTATTATGAAAACATTTTTCATATTACATCTTTAGAAGAATTGGATAAAAGCACTGCTCATCAAACCGTTGAGTTTAGTATGAAGCGTAAAGAGCATCAGATTATTGAACGCTTTATACAAGAAGAACCTCAAATTAAACCACAAAGCAGCGATAAAATAGACAATGAAAATAAGGCGAAAAAAAGCTCTGAAGACCGCGACGAGCTGGTAACCGAAACTTTGGCAAGTATTTATACAGAACAAATGCTTTATCACAAAGCAATAGCATCATACAAAAAATTGATGTTGAAATATCCGGAAAAAAGCAGTTACTTTGCAGATAAGATCGAACAAATAGAAAAGAAAATCAATTAACATAAAGAAATGTACTTATTTTTAATAATCATCGCTATCGTTGTATGTGCTCTTTTAGTACTGATGGTATTAATACAAAACCCTAAGGGCGGAGGTTTATCCTCAAATTTTTCAAGTTCATCGCAATTAATGGGGGTTCAAAAAACAGGTGATTTCTTAGAAAAGGGCACCTGGATACTTGCAATAACTTTAATGGTTTTATCGCTGGCAATTAATGTTGCTGTAAAAGGCGGTACAGAAAAAAGCGACAACCCACAGAGAAAAGAGGAAATTGAAAAAGCTTCGAAACCGGCTGGTTCACCGGCAACTGCGCCTATGAGTTTGCCGTCAGCGCCACAACCGGTTACTCCGCAACCAAATGTACCTGGTAAAAAATAAGAAATTTTTAAAATGAAAAAAGGCTCCGGGAATTTCTGGGGCCTTTTTTATTTCAAGATATTAGCATTTTAACTATAAAAACTGAACTGACATGATGGCATTTTCATATTTCCTTATTATTAACAACTAATTCTCATTTGAAAATTCTCTGACAATACATCAGTTTTATATGCCAATACAAGCTAATACATTTGCTTGGCATAATTGATGAGAGCTTGCTTACAGAACTTAAATTTTTTATAAAAATTAAATTGTATAACTATGTCATTAAACATTAAACCTATCGGAGACAGGGTAGTAGTGGAAGCTGCTCCGGCCGAAGAGAAAACTGCTTCCGGGATTATCATTCCGGATACTGCTAAAGAAAAACCTCAGCGTGGAACCATTGTAGCTGTTGGTGATGGTAAAATCGATGAGCCTTTAACTGTTAAAGTTGGTGACCAGGTTTTATATGGTAAATATGCCGGTACTGAAATTACGTACGAAGGCAAAGAGTACTTAATTATGCGTGAAACTGATATTTACGCTGTATTATAATTAATTGCTGAATTATTGAAGGATTGAATTATTGATTAAATCTCTTTATTTAAATCAATAATTCGCTAAATCACTAATTCGATAATTCAAAAAATCACTAATTCAAAATTAAAAAAAATCATGGCAAAACAAGTTAAATACAATGTAGAAGCACGCGACGCCCTAAAACGCGGCGTTGATATTTTAGCCAATGCGGTTAAAGTAACATTAGGCCCTAAAGGTCGTAACGTAATTATCGATAAAAAATTCGGTTCACCAATAATTACAAAAGACGGTGTAACTGTAGCTAAAGAAATCGAATTAAAAGATGCTTTAGAGAACATGGGTGCGCAAATGATTAAAGAGGTGGCATCAAAGACTGCTGATATTGCAGGTGACGGTACTACAACAGCTACTCTTTTAGCACAGGCCATTGTTACAGCAGGTATTAAAAACGTAGCCGCCGGCGCTAATCCAATGGATTTAAAACGTGGTATCGACAAAGCTGTTGCAGTTGTTGTAGAAGATTTAAAGAAACAATCGCAAACAGTTGGCGAAGACAATAATAAAATTAAACAAGTTGCGGCTATTTCAGCTAACAATGACGAGATCATCGGTTCATTAATTGCTGAGGCTATGGCTAAAGTTGGTAAAGATGGTGTAATTACCGTTGAAGAAGCTAAAGGTACTGAGACTGAAGTTAAAACTGTTGAAGGTATGCAGTTTGACCGTGGTTACCTTTCTCCTTACTTCGTTACCAATGCTGATAAAATGGAAGTAGAACTGGAAAACCCTTATATCCTGATCTACGACAAGAAAATTTCTTCAATGAAGGAATTACTTCCAATACTTGAGAAACAAGTTCAAACAGGTAAACCTTTGTTAATCATTGCTGAAGACCTTGATGGTGAAGCGCTGGCTACTTTAGTAGTTAACAAAATCCGCGGCTCACTGAAAGTTGCTGCTGTTAAAGCTCCTGGTTTTGGCGATCGCAGAAAAGCTATGCTTGAAGATATCGCAATATTAACAGGCGGTACAGTGATTTCTGAAGAAAGAGGTTACAAGCTTGAAAATGCTGACCTTACTTACTTAGGTACTGCAGAAAAAATAATTATCGATAAAGATAATACTACCGTAATTAACGGTTCAGGAAAATCAGAAGAGATCAAATCACGCGTAAGCCAAATTAAATCTCAAATTGAATCAACTACATCTGATTATGACCGTGAAAAATTGCAGGAACGTTTAGCCAAATTATCTGGCGGTGTTGCTGTACTTTATGTAGGTGCTGCTACAGAAGTTGAAATGAAAGAAAAGAAAGACCGTGTTGATGATGCTTTACATGCAACCCGTGCCGCTGTTGAAGAAGGTATAGTTGCCGGTGGTGGTGTAGCATTTATACGTGCTGTTGAGGCCCTTAAAAACCTTAAAGGTGCTAACGAAGATGAAAATACTGGTATCCAAATCATCCGTCGTGCTATTGAAGAGCCTTTACGTCAAATTTGCGAAAACGCAGGTATTGAAGGTTCAATCGTAGTACAAAAAGTAAAAGAAGGTAAAGGTGACTTTGGTTACAACGCCCGTACTGATAAATATGAAAATTTAATTGGCGCAGGTGTTATCGATCCTACAAAAGTAGGCCGTGTAGCTTTAGAAAATGCAGCTTCGATAGCGGCAATGCTTTTAACTACCGAATGTGTATTAGCTGACGATCCAGATGATGAAAAAGCTGGTATGCCTTCAATGGGTGGCGGCGGCGGCATGGGCGGCATGATGTAATCTGAAGTCCAAAGTCTTTAGCCTTAAGCCGAAAGTTAAATAACGGCTTAAAACCATGACTAAATACAAATCCTTGTCTATTAAAATAGACAGGGATTTTTTATTGTAGACTTTTATCCCGTCATTTTAAGGTAAACAGACGGTCATTGGTTAATCAAATGATTGATTAAGTATTTTTTAGGCTATAATTAAGTATAATTTTGTACATGCGATCCAATAGTTACTATTGGGCATAGGATTTGATTATACAAGGGCATCATGAAACATTTATCACAGCAACATTTATCACAAAAAACAAAACAATTAAAAAGTCATTTGGTTGATTGGATGCTTTTTAAAGGCTTTGAGTTATTTATAACTATATACGGCAATTAATAAGAAGCAAGAACTGAGAATCAAGAACCAAGAGTCAAGACAAATGGTTTAAAGTTCTCTAAATTAATTGCTTTTATTTTTCATGGAAAGTTCCACGGAGAGTTTATTCGTAGGCTTTATACAAGACATTTTATATTAGATTTTTATTCTTCACCGTCTATACTGTATGGTGTTACATTCCTCAAGCATTTTTCCTAATCGGTTTAAAATTTTTTACTCTTGCTTCCTGCCTCTTGATTCTTGTTTCTAAATATTAACTTTGCCTCTTGATGAAGCTGGAAAAATTTTACGACCAGGCTTATTATTGGTTAATAGGCCGCGGAATAAGAGTAGTAGCAGGGGTAATAGTTTTTTTAATAGGCATATGGCTTATAAAAATACTTCGTTCACGGCTCCGTGCACGAATGCATAAAACACAAGTAAATTCTTCATTACAACCATTTATTTTAAGTCTTGTAGTTCCGGCATTATATATATTGCTGGTTTTTTTTGTAGTTGATATCCTTGGCTTCCAGTTAACCATATTCACTACCATTATTGGTGCATTTAGTGTGGCGGCCGGTTTAGCACTATCCGGAACTTTTCAAAACTTTGCCGGTGGTGTGCTTATCCTTTTATTAAAGCCGTTTGAAATTAAAGATCACGTAGTTGCGCAGGGGCAGGAAGGGATAGTAACTTCGATACAGATATTTTATACGGTTTTATTAACGTTTGATAATAAAACTATTATTATCCCTAATGGTAAGTTATTTAATGAGGTAATTGTTAATATAAGCCGTGAAGGTAAAAGACGTTTGGACTTTGAAGTTAAGTTAGCGTATGCAGCCGACGTAGATACGGTTAAGCAAATTATAACTGATGCCATTACATCTTCAAAAAATATTTTAAGTAATCCGCCAATACGAGTGGGCATTAATGCGCTCGAGATTGACAGCATAAGATACATTGTAAATGTTTGGATTAAGCCGGAAAATTATCTTACCGTAAAAATAGCGCTGATGGAAAAAATTATAAAAGACCTTGGTGCAGCGGGTATTCCCTTCCCTAAAGCAGGTTAGTGTCAAGTCAAGAGTCTTTAGCCATAAGTCTTAAGTCAGTTTTGTGCTTTTCTGACTAAGCGCTCCAGACTTCAGACTAAGGACTAAACGTTAATTCACAATTGACACGACCGCTATTTATATTTTGGTAACGATATGCAAGTTGGGACAAGATTATTCTTCTTGATTCTTGGTAAAAAATTCGCTTAACCAGTGATAAATGAATACAATAGCAATCAACCCCACTACAAAGCTTATTAATAATTCCCGAACTATATTTTCTTCATTTATAACAATAGCTCGACCATTTCTTATTGTACCCCTCAGAAAATAGCCCAAGTATACACTTAAAACTATGATAACAATCCACGCTAAAATGGTTATGTATATATTGCCGAATTCGCTGAATATCTCCATCTAACTAAAGGCTAAGGCTATTACCAATTTGCGGTTCTCTATTATTTATTCGCCAAATTAACATTTATTCTTTGTCCAGTTACGAAGATGGTATTGTCAATAAATTCTATTTTGTCTGTTGGCACATATAAACACTTGCCGCCTGCACTTTCTACAATTCCTACTACAATTGGCTTACCCTCTAAAACAGTCAGCCCCCATGTGTGAAACGTAGCATGTGTATTATGTTTGAGCGATACTAATTTAAAATCTGTAATGTAGCCCCCTATAAGGCACTCTGGCAATAATTTATTCACTTGTGTTATGATTGGTTTATAAAGTTAACAATAAACCGTAACTTGTTACACAAAAAAGCCCCGTAAACCATTTACACCGTCATGAGAGACAACTCATGAGATCGCTGGGGATGCGCCTAAACCAAAAGAACGATAATAGGGCTACATTTTTATAGGTGAATAGCTTTATCGGCGAAAATTTATTGATCATCTTATGTTCTTGTTGTATTACATTTGACTGAAATGTAATTTTATAACTCTTTCAAACAATGATAAATCAAATAGAACGTATTACTACAATAACAGGATTAGAAAAAAAACATCCCGACTTTCCGGTAATGAAATATATAAACATTAGCAATGATGGTGAAATAACTTTTAAGCCCGGAATTATCCCCAATATGGAAGTGTGGGAAGATTTTAGAGATGCTTTAGCAATTAAATATTCGCCGTGCTCTGACACATATCCAAAACAAAATTAAGTCTGTCCCAACCGCTATATTGTTACCTATATTTTTTGTTTCGCTTTAAGTTCAAGGTAGCGGTTTATCGTATTGATGGTAAGATTTTGAGGGGTACTTAAAATTGATTGTATGTTGTGTTTTGCCAGTTCTTTTACGATAAGCTTTTTATCATAGGCGAATTTTTCGGCAATTGTTTTTATATAAATGCCTTCTACATCATCAGCAGGCTTTTCGCTTAACTTTTTAAGTTCGGTATTTTCAAAAAATACAACCAGCAGCAAATGAAATTTTGCTATCCTTTTTAAAAAAGGGAGTTGCCTTTGTAAGGCAGACAGGCTTTCATAATTTGTAAAAAACACCACCAGGCTTCGTTGCTTTATTACACTGCGTATGGTAGAATATAACAGCTCCATGTTTGTTTCCAGGTAGCGCGTTTTTTCTTTATATAAAACTTCCAGTATTTTATTTATCTGTGTAGGTCGGCGATCGGCAGGGATCACTGCCCCAATCTTTTCAGCAATAGTAATTAATCCTGCCTTATCTTCTTTCAATAAAGCAACGTTTGATAGTACCAGGCTGGCATTAATAGCATAATCTAACAGGCTTAAACCATCAAAAGGCATTTTCATCACCCTTGATTTTTCAATTACACAATATACCTGCTGCGATTTTTCATCGGTATAGGCATTGGTCATTAAACTGCCTTGTCTTGCTGTTGCTTTCCAGTTTATGGTACGATAATCATCACCCTGCACATAGTTTTTTACCTGCTCAAATTCGAGGCTATGACCCAGTCGCCTTATTTTTTTTATACCGATTTCCGTTAATTGGTTCGAGATAGCCATTAACTCATATTTGCGCATTTGCAAAAAAGAAGGATATACAGGCAAATTTTCGGTTTGTTTAAAATTATAGCGCCTGCTCACCAAACCCAATGGTGATTTTACAAACACCCTGATATAACCAAATTCATATTCGCCCCGTTTTGTTGGGCGTAAAACATAATTAATCATTTTTCGCTGGCGCGGATTTAAAAGCGTTTTAAACCAGACATCCCGCTTTTGAAATTGGAAAGGTATTTCGTCAATGATACCTATGCTTACATTAAACGGATACCAATTTTCAACATAAATGCCCAATTCATTGTCGTCACTATTGCTTAGGCGTTCGGGAGCATGACGTTTGGCAAATACACCTTTATGTGTTCTGTATAACAGGTATACATCAATAAATGTAAGCAGTAATAGTGTATAGAACACCAGTTGGGGAATGATACCCAGCCACGGAAAAAAGAAAGCGAACATAAAAAGCACCACGCAACAACCCAGCCCGGTAAAAAGACGGTTTGTTAAAAATAGATTCTTATAAAATAAAGTATAGATTTTTTTCACCTGATATTTTTTTTAGCTTTTAGTCCATGGTCCATGGCTTTCAGCTTTTACCTTTCACCTTACCTTTTACCCCCTTATCTTGGTACTTCAATTTTCTGAATAATTTGCCCTATTACGTCATCGGGTGTAACGCCTTCCATCTCTTTGTCGGGTGTTAGCATAATACGGTGCCTTAAAACAGGGGCCGACACATAAATGATATCATCAGGGGTAACAAAATCCCGCCCTTTGATTGCGGCGATCGCTTTTGCCGCGTTTATGATAGCCAGCGATGCACGTGGCGATCCGCCCAGGTATAAAGACTTATTGTTACGGCTTTCATGTATGATCTTAGCCACATAGGCTATCAGCTTATGTTCAACATGCAAGCCCATAACCACGTCACGAAGCGAAATCACATCCGGTGCAGTCAATACCGGTTCGATATGTTTAAGCTGGTCGGTTGTTTTTTGCCCGTGTTGCTGTGTAATAATAGCTATTTCTTCATCCAGAGAAGGGTATTTTATCTCAATCTTAAAAAGAAAGCGGTCCAGTTGTGCTTCCGGCAAACGATAAGTACCTTCATGTTCAACCGGGTTTTGTGTGGCAAGTACGGTAAATGGTTCCTGCATATTATAGGTATGGCCATCTATAGTGATCTGGCGTTCTTCCATCACCTCGAAGAGTGCCGACTGCGTTTTAGCAGGAGCCCGGTTAATTTCGTCGATCAATATAATGTTGCCGAAAATTGGCCCTTGCTTAAATTCAAAATCAGTAGTTTTTGGATTAAATACCGAAGTACCTAAAATATCCGACGGCATCAGATCAGGCGTAAACTGTATACGCGAATATTTTGCGTCAATAGATTTGGCAATCAGCTTGGCTGTCAATGTTTTGGCTACCCCGGGCACACCTTCTATAAGGATATGTCCATTGGCCAATATGCCTGCAATAAGCAGGTCGATACTATCATGCTGCCCGACTATGATTTTTGCCAGCGTTGCCTTTATCTGTTCGACAGCGGTATTAAGTTTAGTCAGATCTGTTCTTTGTTCAAATATTTCATCTTCCATATTTACCTGGATTGGATATAAAGTTTTTCAATCAATTTATTTAGTTCAATTAGTTCGCTATCTGTAACCTGCTGCTGATTACCTATATATTTTATATAATCTACCAATTCATAAGCAAGCATGCTTTCAATGCCCAATTTAGAGGAAAGTTTTTCAATAAATTCATTATCCAATTTATTGGTTTTTAATTGATAATCATCCCGAAGGTGTTCTAAAAGATAAAGGATCTTTTTGTGGGCAATATTGGCATTGTTTCTTTTTTCGTAATAAACCTGGCCAACTACATTAACAAATTCCAAAGTTGAATTACTAAGCGGCTCTATTACAGGAATAATGCGTTGTCTGCGTTTAATTTCGAACAATACAAATATCAATAAACTGAAAATAGCAATATAATAGGCCCATTGTAAAGTAGGGTTACGTAAAAATACACGCATAGGCGATTCATCTCCTGTATTGCCCTGAGTGTAATACTCGTCCCAGGCAATTTGTGGGGTACTTTTCAAATAAGATAACGCTGTGGCAGCGTATTCTGCTCCCTGTGGCTTTAATAAACTATAATTAGTAAATAATTTTGGATTGGCTGCCAGGTATAACGACCCTTTGCCAAATGTATATCTGATAAAATTGGCTTTATGGTCTATATTTTCTCCAAGTACTACTGAATTTAATGTATCAAACTTGCTGAAATAATAGTTGCCTGCCCATTTATTAATACCAAAATGTTTTTTAGGATTTAAATATGGGCTTACAAAGTTTACAGGGATATTTCCACGGTTATATTTAAAATCTGTTTTAACACTTAAATTTTTGTCCAGTAATTTTCCAAAGTATTCCGCTGCTATAAAAACATCATTACCCCTTTCAATGTATTTTATTAGTTGTTTATAATCCGATTTTGAAAGCTCAATATCCCCGCAAACAATAATATAAGATGCCTCTTTTATCGAATCTTCTGCAATAACATTATAAACAGGTTGGTGATAAGGGATGATACGTGCGTTTGGAAACAAGTCTTTAAGGCGATTGAACAATATATAAGTTCCAAATGGTGTTTTTTCTTTACTGCTAAATGTTTCAACCCAATTTGTTGTTTTTGGGCGGTTAAGCTGTGCAATAATATAAGCGGCAAGGAGCAAGCCCGCAATTATCAGATATACTTTGAGGCTCTTCATACCAGCTGCTTTTTAAAACTTTGAAACAACTGATTAATATTGACGAATGCTTGCTGATCAATTGGAAAATCTCCGTACCAAACGTATTCAAACTGGCGTGTAAGTAAGCCAAATGTTTGTTTTTGAACCGGGTCGGTCAGTTCATAAACATAAGCGGAATTTGTTTTATCAATTTGCCATTGTATTAAATGGGTATCACTTAATTGTTTAAGGCATCTTAAATATAGCAAGCGCACAGCAAGACGGTAATCGCGCTGAGAAACTGACTTTTCAATCTCACCATCGAAATTTATTTCATGGATATTTTCAAGCGACTCGCTATAAGGCACATTTATTTTTTTGGCTTCACCTTGCCATAATTTAATAGGATCGATCCCCAATGATTGAAATACTACGAATACTAAAAATGACACAGATAAGGTTAATAAAATGTATTTCATGATGGAGCCACCTACTGTAGATTTATCAACCCATCCGAATAATAAATCCCATAACCAGCTCCAAAAACGTGCCCAAAGGGATGGCTGTCCCGCATTGTGAATATCATTGTAATTAAAGTCCTTATCCGCCAGTGATTTCTTTATCTCTTTTGAATCAAAGCTTTTAACCTGGATTTTTGAAGTGTCTGTTTGCGTTTTAGCAGGTACTTTTTTAATAGCTGCAAAAGATGAGCTACTCAAAAAGATCGCAAAAATTAGTGTAAAGAAAACAGCAGGCTTTAACTTAACCATAAATTTAATATTGTTCAGCAGGCAAGGACGAATTATCATCATTGTTTTTACCTAACTTTTCTATCCTGTCTAATAGTCCGGTGGCATCCTTTTGTTCGGCCAGGTTAAAATAGCACAAGCAAATAGCAATGGCAGGTAATGCGTATGCAAGCATTAATATATTCCGCAGGAAGCTAAAAATGATCAGCAAGGGTAATGTATAGCTTTTGAGCGATAAAAATTTGCTTCCCATGGTGATTACAGTAATTGGAAGACTAACAAACGATCCTGCTACACCCACAATTAGCGACGTGATAAAAATGACACCAAATACAAGCCACCAGTTATCTTTAATCAGCCGGAAACTTTTATTAAAAGCATAGCTGAATGATGTATTTTCAATAACTATTATAGGAATTATAAGGTAAAAAACCGGCATCAGGTAAATGCCGGGGATAATGCAAAGCATAAATCCAATTACCGATAAAATAATCAACAAAATACTGCTGCCCAGTACCCTGAAAAAGTAATATTTAAAATAGCCCCAAACTTCGGCCAGTTCAGGTTGCGAATTATTTTTTTGAACGTAAACTGAAATATAGCAAATAGTGATTAAATGAATAAATGCCTGGGTTAATATCAAAATAAAAGCATTTATTAAAACACTAAAAATATAAGATAAAGAATATGATTGGGCACCATAAGAACTTAAGTTGAAACTAAAAACACTCGTCATTTTCATATAAGCAAATACCGAAGTGATGGTACCCAATACTATAAAAAAACCGCAAGTGATAAGAAGGTAAATAAATAATGGTTTAAAATTTTCTTTTAAAAACGTGAAGGAGTCGGTAATAATTTGTCCAAAGTCACGTAGGCGTCTTAGTTCAATAACTTGTTTCATTAATAAGGGGATTTATGTGATTGATTTTTTGGTTTAGATTTGCGGGATACAAAATCACGTACCATATAATAAATGATAAGGATCCTAATAAAATTGAAAGGCTTAACCAAACGGGCATTTCTGTATGCCTGGTGACAAAACCTTCAAAAAATGCTGCAGTTAAAAAAATTGGTATCAGACCTATAGCTATCTTCAATCCATCTTTTGCACCATTTTTAATCGAAACGATCCGTTTGTAAGTTTTTGGAAAAAGCAGGCTGTTGCCTAATATTAAACCGGCCCCGCCAGCTAATATTATAGCGGATATTTCCAGCGTTCCGTGCAGCCAAATAACCAATACCGACTGCCAGCCCAATCCCTTACTAAAAAAATAGTATTGGAACGAACCCATCATAATACCGTTGTACATTAACTGATAAATGCTCCCGACAGAAAAGATTATGCCCATTACAAAAGTGGCTAGCTCAACCCTTATGTTATTGGCAGCAATTTTAATAAACATTAAAAATTCATTGCCTTGTTTGTACACGCCAAAAGGATCGCCTTTTGCAATATTTTCATTGGTCATATTAACATAATCATTACCAATAATCAATCGCACAAAGTTATTGTCATACCGGGCAGAAAGCGCCCCAATAAGGCTGAATACTGTAAAAAATAAAAATGAATAAAGTAATTGCCTGCGGTGTTTATAAAATATCACCGGCAATTCATATTTCCAAAACGTAATAAATCTGCTCGTCTTCTCCTTTTTATTTTTATAAATTGATTGATGAAACGAGGCAGCGAGGCCATTTAAATATTTAGTAGTGTTTGATTTAGGATAAAACGTTTTTGCGTATGCCAGGTCATCCGTTATGCTTATAAAAGATTCAGCAAGCTCATCGGGGCCCGTTACTTTTTGGCTTTCATAGCTTTTCCACCTTTGTGAATTTTGTTTAATAAACAGGGCTTCGCGCATTAGTGGTGAATTTTTGTTTAAAATAGTCACAAAACTTTAAACTCCAATTATAATTTAAATAACAATTTTATATTTGTTAAAGATGGAAATAATTACAGTACATACCACTCAAAATATCGATATCGATTATGAAATCGGTGGCCTTGGTGAACGTATTTTGGCCCGGGCAATTGATTTTGGAGTTTTTATACCATTTCTTTTGGCAGGTGCTTTTTTAGTGTCAACTCTTTCCAACACAGGTATTGGAATATATTTTATTATTCTTGCCGTTCTGTTTGTTTTTTATGACCTGTTATGCGAGGTGTTTTTTAATGGGCAGAGTGCGGGTAAACTTGTAATGAAAATAAGAGTAATCAGTTTGGATGGCGCCCGCCCTAAATTTAGTCAGTATCTTTTACGCTGGCTGTTCAGATTAGTTGATTTCAGCCTTACTTTCCAGTTAGGAGCATTAATTTCAGCCGCGGTGACAGAGAATGGGCAACGTATTGGTGATTTAATGGCCGGGACCGCCGTAATCAGAACTATTCCACGTACAAAGATAAATAACATTGTTTTTACACCGTCAGATGATGACTATCAGCCTGTTTTCATGCAAGTGAGTCAATTAAATGATCAGGATATAGGGTTAATTCAGGAAGTAATAGACAATTATTTAAAAACCGGAAATACAATTGTTGTTTACAATATGGCCGACAAGATCAGGCAGCTTTTGTCGATCAGCTTACCACCCAACATGAACAGTATGCAGTTTTTACAGACTATCGTTAAGGATTACAGCCATATTACCGCTCAGGCAGATGCTTTATAGTGCCAGTATAAACTCCATAGTTTAATACCATAACTAATTAATATGATGCTGCCGGTAACAACAAAGAGCATCTTCTTAACATTGTTTTTTTGATTATCCAACTTAAAGTATTTATCAGCAAGGCCATAGGTAAAAAACATAAGCAGCGGTATTGCCGGAGGGTATAGTATAAAACTTTTTTGAAAATCGCCTTGTATGAGCGCCAAAACCGATCGCTGAAAGCCGCATCCGGGGCAATCAATCCCGGTTAGGTATTTAAAAGGGCAGGGTATTAAATGATTTTGCAGCCAATTAACAAAAATTAACTGACTGCAAAATAATTGTAGGAACATAATTAACAATATTTAAGCTTGTGGCGGATTATTAAAAGGATCCTGATAATTTGTTGAATTAAATGGGTCTCTTGGTTTCAAACCACCGGCTTCTGCCGCTGATGGCCCAAGGTATTGATAATTACCAAAACCTAATATAGGATAAAAAATAAAACCTAATAATACCAAACCGATGGTAAAGCCTTCACTTTGTCCAAAACTTTTACTCAATAAATTTATAGTCCAGATTATGAACACAATGTTTACGCATGGAATAAAAAATAAAAAGATCCACCATATGGGTTTTCCAACAATTTCGAGCATAACTATCCATGTATAAACTGGAATAAGGGCCGCCCATCCTGGTTTTCCGGCTTTTTCGTATACTTTCCATTTTCCTACAATCGTTATTATAGCGATAATTAAAATGGGAATAAGACAAGCACTAATAATTGCAAAAACTGCAGCAGCTGAATTTGAATCGTAATTTTCCATTTGTGATAAGAGTTTTAATAGTTAATTGGTTGAATTTGATTTGAATATATTAATCAATTTTTGATATTCAAAACATTTAGCAAAATAAGTATTGATAGTATTGTAATTTTGACCTGATGCAAAAGGAGCAAATTTCTGTTTTCGATATATTTAAGATTGGTATAGGCCCGTCGAGTTCACATACGCTTGGGCCCTGGAGAGCTGCACAGCAATTTGTACAACTACTGGAACAAAGACAGGTGCTGCCTCTTGTAGTACAGATAAAGATATTATTATATGGATCGCTGGCCAAAACCGGTAAGGGACACGGAACAGACATAGCAATATTATTAGGCTTAAGCGGTGATGACCCGGTGACCTTCGGGGTAGACCAGGTGGTACCTAAAACGGAAAAGATCCGGGCAACCAATAAACTGATGCTGGCAGGCAAACAGGAGATTAGCTTTTTTGTAAATGACGACCTGTTATTTTTATCTAACGAAAGTTTGCCCTATCATCCTAACGCTGTAACCTTCCAGGCATTTTTAAGTGATGAAACTGCCATATCCCAAACCTATTATTCCATAGGTGGTGGCTTTGTGGTAAGAGAAGGGGCGCAGGACGAGCCTAAACCGGAAGTTGATCTTCCTTTTCCTATTGAAACTGCTAATAATTTACTCCATTGGTGCATTAAAACCGGGCTCAAAATATCAGAGGTGGTGATGGAAAACGAACTGGCCTGGCGAAGCGAACAGCAAATTTTAGATGGGGTAATGAATATTTTCAATGCCATAAAAGCGTGTATATACCGGGGCTGTCATACAAGCGGCTTATTGCCAGGCGGTTTAAATGTTGGGCGGCGGGCATCAAACTTAAACAAGAAACTTATCGGCAATCGCACTTATACTAATTTTGATGAATGGGTTTTGGCAATCCGGGAAACCGGTAACAGCTTTCAAAATATATTAGATTGGGTAAGCTGTTTTGCTTTAGCGGTTAATGAAGAGAATGCTTCATTCGGTCGCGTCGTCACTGCTCCAACTAACGGAGCAGCGGGAGTGGTACCTGCAGTTTTGCAATATTTTATAGTTTTTTGTGACGGCTATAGCGAAGAGAACATAGTTCAGTTTTTATTTACCGCTTCGGAAATCGGCAGTATATTTAAAAAAGGGGCGACCCTATCAGCAGCAATGGGGGGGTGCCAGGCGGAAATTGGCGTATCATCGGCAATGGCTGCAGCAGCGCTTACTGAATGTTTAGGCGGCACGCAACGACAGGTGTTAATGGCAGCCGAAATTGCTATGGAACACCATTTGGGTATGACTTGTGACCCAATAGGCGGCCTGGTGCAGATTCCCTGTATAGAACGTAACACCATGGGCGCAATTAAGGCAATAACCGCTTCGCAACTATCCCTTCAAACTAATCCTGATAATGCAAAGGTGAGTTTAGATGCCGTAGTTAAAACTATGTGGCAAACCGCTTTGGATATGAATTCAAAATATAAAGAAACATCGGATGGTGGTTTGGCAATAAATATTCCATTGAGTTTGCCGGAGTGTTAACACAAGTTATTCCTGAACTGGCGAAACATATAGGAGTGATACCATTAAAAACAAAATCACCTCTTAAATAATCGCGAATCAAACTCGAAAGGCTCTGTCATTATTATTTTCAACGTTTTAAAATCAGGATGCCTAGGATTGATAATGTAATTATAGTCACCCGAAACCGTAGCCGACTGAACCTGTAAAATCAAATGCTCATTATCTTTCAAAAAGTCATCGCCAATGTATTGAGTAGCTTTTGCAATTGGGTTTCTGTTCCAATTGTCCGGAAGGGTAGGGATTTCGATTTTAGTTATTGTCAATCCTTCCGCTATCTCAATGGTTACCATATAATAATTAATTGGAATGATGCCAAACGGAACGTGTACAGCAACTTCAAGTACTGCCAATGCCCGCGAAGCGGCGGTATACAAAGCCGGATTACCCTTGTTATTCCAGCGGCCGCCATTTATTTCAGCTCCATGGCCTGAAAGATCATTAATATATTCTTGTTTGCAAAGTCGGTAAAACTTCATGCAAAAATACCATGCTCAATACGCCCCAACTCATCATAAACCATGGTAATGCCAAAAGAAGTATCTAGCAAATCTTTCGGTTTTACACCACCCAGGGCAATACTTTTGGTATCCATCCAAGTGTAAAAGTTCTCTTCGATCCCAAAAACATCAATGCCTTTTTTATAAAGTAACTCAATGATGATTATTTTTTCAGAATAGATAGGATCGAATGTTTTCCCTTCTTTTTTATAACGTTGAATTGTACGTTCAGAAATATGAAGATAATCTGCCCATTCCTGTACGCTTAATTGAATGCGCTCTGAAAGTGTAGTAAAATAATTATATGATAAACCATCCCTAGCCCTGTTGGCTAAATTAATCTCGTCTTCATCAAAAGTTTCATACTTTTTATGTTTGCTCATATTGACTATGCTAATTGTCAATAAATTTACGACAATTGTCTTAAATAAGCAAATTTATTTTTTTAAGTGCACCTCCACCACTGGTTCCAGCTGTTGTACCCATAATTTATACATCTGAGCAGAAGGGTGCAAACCATCTGAAGCCACTAAACCTCGGTTTGTTGCTGCTTCCCTTGAAATGGTAGTAATATTCAAATAATTTACTCCCGCTTTTTTACTTTCATCCCGGTTTACGGCATTAAACTGGTCTATTTCCGGGCCAATGACGCTAGTCCTGCCGCTTCCAAATGGCGTTACCCCATAATCTGGTATTGATAAAACAAAAACCCGACTGGTATCACCGTTTGCAAAATTTATAGCTATCTTTAAAACCTGTACAAATTTAACCTTGTAATTGCTTAAGCTTAGTTGCTCGTACTGATCATTTACCCCAATGAGCAAAGTAACAAAACTGAATTTTTTATTAGTAATCCCTCCATTCGCTATTCCGTTAATTAAATCATCAGTTGTCCAACCTGTTGTTGCGATGATAGTTGGATACTGGACATAAAACGGGCTTTTGGCCGATATGAAACTATAATTTAAGGCATCAGTAAGCTGGTGGGGGAATGATTGTTCCCGGTTAACCGACTGACCGATAGTATATGAATCGCCTAAAGCGAGGTAAGTGAGTGAATCAGGCGAAGTCATAGTTGTACTGTTGTCAGTTTTATGGTTGTTAGCGGTTACAGCGGTAGTGTCTGCCTTTTTTATGCATCCTGACAAAGAAGTGAGTACTATTAAAATAATTTGAAAAGCTTTCATAAAAGCTCCATATTAAACAATACGGAGATGTGATGCTTTAAGATTTTTTTTACTTCATTAATATTTATTTCTTTTCCAAGCTCCTTTCGCATAGAGGTTACATCCTTATCATCAATACCACACGGAACTATATATTTAAAATAATCGAGATTGGTATTGATATTAAAGGCCAGCCCATGCATAGTTACCCATCTGCTGCAGCGTACACCAAGAGCGCATATTTTGCGGGCACGTTCATTGTCTGCATCAAACCAAACGCCCGTATAACCCGGATATCTTCCTGCGCTTAAGCCATAATCGGCAAGGGTTAAAATAACCGCTTCCTCAAGGGTACGCAGGTAAAGATGTATGTCAGTAAAAAAATTGTCGAGATCAAGAATAGGGTAGCATACAATTTGGCCGGGCCCGTGATAGGTGATGTCGCCGCCCCGGTTAATCAGATAATAAACTGCATTTTTTTCTTTTAATCCCTTTTCATCCAAAAGCAGGTGTTCAGGCTTCCCGCTTTTACCTAAAGTATATACATGCGGGTGCTCGCATAAAATCAGGTAATTAGGAGTTGGTTTATACTCATAATTTTCATTTCCTTCAGTGTCTGTCTGTTGGTTTCGCAGCTTGATTTTTAGGTTAACAGTATCCGAAAATAAAGCTTCCTGTTTATCCCAGGCTTCCTTATAGTCGATTAAACCCCAATCATTGAAAATTACCTGCTTATTCTTCATTTCCCCAGCCTTTTACATACCCAATCATATAATCCTCATATTGAAGGTATCCTACATTGTAATGAAGATTTGTTTCTTCTTTATGCAGTTTAGCTTTTACCCAACCATGCCCTTCAAAATCAAATTTTTCTAATATAATATTATCAGCAAACGATACCTCTTTTTGTCCATAGCATTTATAAACAGCTTCCTTAGCACACCAGCAAACATATAACTGTTGTATTTTATGCTGGTCGCTAATAAATGCCATTTCCTCTTCGCGCATAAACTTGTGAGCTATTCGCTCTACCTTTTCTTTTACCTGCTCAATATCAATACCAACGGGTTCTTTGCTTATCATTACCGCAGCATAATCAAAGGAGTGACTTAATGATATATGGTAAGGAAGATTTACAAGATATGGTTTGCCATGTGCATCAACTTTGCAATCAATGTATTCGTCTGTACGCAGCATTTTACGTAACAAAACACGTGTACCTAACCAGTGCAGGTTGCGTTTGCCCACACTGAGCTTATCATAATAAGCTTTTTCGTGCTCATTTAATTGTAACTGGCTGTATAACTCGTCAGCTTCTTCTTCAATTCTCCAAATAGCAAATTCTGTATCATCATCAACCTGCTTTCTGTATGCTATAGCCATAAAAGTAAAATTGCAAAAAGGATGACAAACTTATATCAAATTAACCTAAATTGTATCGCATTTTGTTAATTATAAAACCGATTTAAATAAAATACTGATGTTAACCGAAAAATTTACACCTGCCCAGGTTGAATTATACAACCAGCAGGGCTATATCATTATTAAAAGTTTTTGTAATCCACAGGAAATTAACAAATTATACCAAACTGCTTTGGATGATAATGCTATGAAAAACAATGCATTGGATTTGAACGATCAAAGCGGAAAAAAAACCCGGCTTTCCTTATGGTTTACCCCCGGGAATGATGTCTTCGGGTATCTTACCCGGAGCGAAAAGATGATAAGCGCCGTAAAACAATTGCTTGGAGGCGACGCCCCGGTATGCCACTTTCACTCTAAGCTGATGCAAAAAGAACCAAAGGTTGGCGGGGCTTGGGAATGGCACCAGGATTATGGTTACTGGTATAAAAACCAGTTTATGTTCCCTGATGAAGTGATCAGTGTAATGGTGGCGCTTACTGCAGCAAATAAAGAGAACGGTTGTTTGCAGGTGATAAAAGGTTCGCACAAACTGGGACGGGTTAACCATGGTTTTGCCGGCGAACAGGTAGGTGCTGATATGCAAATGGTAAACAACGCTTTAAAAACTATGGAACTGGTTTATGTTGAACTGGAACCAGGCGATGCGCTGATTTTCCATAGTAACCTGCTTCACCGGTCGGAGGCTAACCTGTCTGATTATCCGCGATGGTCGGTTATTTCCTGTTATAACCTGCAATCAAACCTTGCTTATAATGAAACATCAACCTCATGGAAAGTTCCGGTTGATATTGTGCCAGATAATGCAATATTGGAATGGGAGCCAGAATCCTTATCAAATGCCGACTTCCTCAAAAAAGAAAATGATCCTGCATTGAAAGAAACGGGGTGGGAAAGTGTTTAATTAATTAGAAAATGTGTTAATTTGAAGATTTGAAAATTTTTAATGATTTTTTTATTAACCCCTATTAATTAACACAACTTTTAACAAACATTTACAACTATGAACATCGCCATGTTAGGTTCGGGTTTTATTGCCCGTTTTTATGCAGACGCTTTACAAGCACAACGCGCAAAGGATACACTTATTAGTGTTTATTCAAGAAATATAGATAAGGCTAAAAAATTTGCTGAGGATTATAAGCTTACTTTTTTTTCGGATGACATGGATGTAGTAGTCAGCCGTCCGGATGTGGATGTGGTGGTTATTTCACTACCAAACAATTTGCATGAAGCTGCCGTAGCTGCCTGTGCAAAAGCAGGTAAACATGTTTTGTGCACAAAGCCGCTGGGACGTAATGCCGCCGAGGCTAAACGCATGCTTGACATGGTTGAAAAAGCAGGAATTATGGGCGGATACCTGGAAGATCTATGCTATACCCCTAAATTCTTGAAATCCATGAAAAGCATAAAGGATGGCAATATAGGAAAGGTGCTTTGGGCAAAATCGCGTGAGGCACATCCTGGGCCGCATAGCGATTGGTTTTGGGACAGCGAACAATCCGGCGGTGGGGCGATGGTTGATTTGGGTTGCCATTGTGTTGAAATTGCCCGCAATTATATTGGTAAAGAGATAAGACCACTGGAAGTGATGTGCTGGACCGCTACCCAAGTACACCCAATAAACGCAGAAGACAGCGCTATCGGGTTGATAAAATATGCAAATGGTGCTATGGGGCAGTTTGAAGTGAGCTGGTGTTTTAGGGGTGGGATGGACCTGCGCGATGAAGTAATGGGAACAGAAGGTACCATTTGGCTCAATAACTTTTTACGTACTGGTTTTGAAATGTTCAGCACTGGAAAAGGCGGTTATGTTGCCGAAAAGGCAGAAAGCAACAGCGGCTGGCTGTTCCCGGTAGGGGATGAAATACATGAGTTGGGTTATACCAATATGTTTACGGATATGTTCAACGCCATCGAAAATAAAACCGAACCATTAGAATCATTTTATGATGGCTACATTGTAAATGCCATACTGGACGCCGCTTATGCCTCAGCAAAAACAGGCAGGTGGGAGCCGGTTCAGATAGAAGGCTGGAGGGGAAATGAAACAGAAAGTCATGGTTCAAACTTTGTATCGTATGATAAAGACCATTACCTCATCAAAAAAGAAATACTGCCTAATGGTGAGCATAAGCTGATACTTAAACATAAGGTTACAGGCGAAGTAGCAGTAAAAAACATAGCAGAATAGCAGAAAGTTAAGGTGTTCCAATTTGTGACAGGAACATTTGGAGCGTTGGAACACCTGGATTTTTTGTTGTTGTGAAATATTCCCTATTGACCATAATGGTTTTATCCTGCCAATCCTTAAATTCTGTAAATCCCGATTCAGACAAAAAAAAGCCAACCAAGCTAATCGTAACTCGTAATTCTGAAATCGTAAATCTCCCAAACAATCTTTCCACATTTCCTCAAAACTTTTGTTAAAAATACATGGTTGCCCCGCGTTTCAATTAGTCCTAATTTAGCTCCTTCAAACCGTACTATGATATTATCCGATAAGCGCATTTTAGAAGAAATTGATAACGGGAGCATCATTATTGAGCCGTTCAGACTTGACTGCCTGGGCACAAACTCATACGATGTACACCTGGGAAAACACCTGGCTACCTACCGCAACCGGGTGTTAGACGCTAAATTGCATAATGAAATAGATGCTTTTGAAATACCGAAGGAAGGATTTACATTACAGCCTAATACTCTATACCTCGGTGTTACGATGGAATATACCGAAACACATTGCCATGTTCCTTTTTTAGAAGGAAAATCAAGTACAGGACGTTTAGGCATTGACATACATGCCACCGCAGGAAAAGGCGACGTAGGCTTTTGCAACACCTGGACACTGGAAATATCATGCGCACAACCTGTTAAAGTTTATGCCGGCATGCCTATAGGTCAATTAATATATTTTGTGGTTGAAGGAGAAATAGAAACTTTTTATAATACAAAAGCTAACGCTAAATACAATACTCCGTCTACACGCCCGGTAGAAAGTATGATGTGGAAGAATAAGTTCTAGAAGGAGTTCGAAGGTCCGGAAAGTCAGTAAAGTCCGAAAGTTCAGAAGAATCAAAAAAAGGCGGCGTTTCCTTCCTCGGGGAAGGGAAGGAAGGGGTTTAACCAACTATCTAACCCTGAATCCAAACATTTCTTAAAGCGTTCACGTTCATTTCACATGAACACTCGCATAAAAATCCATAAATGACTTATAGCCAGTTATTTGCATTTTAAATATTGCTGGAAACACATAAAAGCTTATTAATCAGGCGAATCAAGGTCTGGAACCGTGAATCAATCCAAAAGTTTTTAGCCGTACATCAAGTTAAATACTTATACGGAGGTCAGTTCGACAGGAAAACCTCGCCAAATCATCATCAAATCCGGGCACTTTTGATGAAATTTGGTCAAAAAAAGCAGAAAAATGCAGTTTTTTGCATGTTTTTCACGTTTTTTACAAATGGTGATATAAACGAACTAAAATACTGATATTAAGTATTTTATATCTTTAAAATGCGTCCAGCGGAAAAATAAGAAATGTCCATTTTCTTCAAAAGCCGTTCAAAAGCGTTCATAGTGAACGCGCTTTTGAACGGGAAATGCAAAAAAATAGCCACTGAGTAGATTTGACAACTTTTCAAAAGTTGTCAAATCTTTTGGCATCTTAACATAGAATACGAGTAGTAAAATTAGGGAAATTCCAAAAAAAGGAATGACAAAAGAGGGGTGTCATGGTGAGGCACTCGAACCACGTGGGGTGGCCTGAACGATATACATTAGCGCCAGTGCATTAGCGACGTGCCTTTGCGCATATGGTTCGAGGGCCTCACCATGACACCCTTTTTTTGTTCAAATCAACAAACATGTCATGGGTGTAGGGGCAGGGCAAACGCATTAAACAGGTATAAGATTGAGCAGCGAGTTGTGAACTGTGAATAGTTTGTTTACACACTCAATCACAATTCACTACGCTCTACTCACCAATTTACTTCGCCAAATAAAATTTCTCCCAAAAATCTTCCGATTTAAAGAGCTCGCTTTGGGCTCCATCGCCAGACGCATCACTATGATTGCCGCCGCCGCCACCTCCGCCATGACCCCCGCGGCCACCACCGCCGCCACCACCAAAACCCCCACCGCCGCCACCTCTTCCGCCGCGTCCACCACCACCACCTTGATCAGTACCTTGGCCAGCAGTTGGTCTGGTTAAGCCGTTAACTTTAAAATTAAAGGCCCATTCGTTTTTTGAAGGCTCATCAGCGTGAAAAAACTTTAATGGTATTGCAGCCTCACAAATAAGATTGCCATTTTCATCATAGTTTATAGCAGTCTGGATTCCATAAGTATTTGATGTGGTGATCATATCGCCTTCAATATCTTTAAATCCAACTACTTTTATGCCCCTTAACGTGGTTATCCTTTCTCGCATCAATTCTTCGCGGTCTTGCTTTGTAACTTCGCCCTCTGGTTCCTTTTGGGAAACTAAAGCAGCAACGCCGCCTCCTTGTACATTTAGCGGAAAAGTTATGCTAAAGGTTTCCTTTTTTTTGCCTTTAGGATCAATAGCAAAGGTAATACCAGCTTTAAAAATTTTTCTTTGCTCCAAACGGTCCGTAATGCGAATGGCCATGTACAGGTTTTCCTTGTCGTTGGCGACTGAATAATTGATCTTTTTTTCAGTATTGTAATAGCGTAAGCTATCACCCCATTCCTTAATATCGCCGTCAATTGCAATGCTTTGCGGCGGTGCTTGTAAGGTGCTTAAAGTTGATTTGTTTGTTTGCGCATTGCATATACTAATTGCAAGCAATTGACTTATAATGCTATAAGTGAGATAGGGGGGAAGTACTTTCATTGGAATAAATTATGATACTGTTTTGTTACAAATTGTTTAGCGGCTATAGAACATAATTTTAACCATTTTATTATTGTTTTTGAGTAAATTTGCAGTTACTTATGCCAACAGAAGTACAGGAAGAGACCTTGACCCTTGAAGAAATAATGGCAAGTCTCAAGGAAATGCACCGTCTTATTTTATGGAATGACGATGTGAACAGTTTTGACCATGTGATTTATTGTATGATGAAATACCTGGATTATTCCGAATCACAAGCCGAAAAAATTGCCTGGAAAGTACACAATGAAGGTAAATGCGCCATACTTGAGGGCTCATTTACAGAGGTGGAAATTTATCGCAAAATTCTGCAACAGGAAGGTTTGACAGTGAGTGTGAAGTAAGAGGTCAGAAGTTGGAAGTCAGAATTCTGATAACCAAAGTG
>JAQBOA010000029.1 GCA_028288305.1 Mucilaginibacter sp. | reverse complement strand
ACGTGCTGTTTTTTTGGCTCTTTTCTTCACAACAAAACTGCCGAAACCTCTCACATAAACGTTTTCACCTTCTACCATCGAGTTTTTAACAACTTTAAAAAATGCTTCTACGGTTTCTTGTACATCTACTTTTTCAATTCCTGTTTTAGATGAGATCTCGGTAATGATTTCTGCCTTAGTCATATCCTATTTTCTTTTAATTATTATATAAATACTTAACTGTTTTGGGGTTGCAAAAGTATCGCTTTATTACTAAAGATAGAAATAATTAACATACTTTTTTTATTCCACGCTGAAATTCAATACAAAACTGCATATTTTGGATCAAAAACCTTTAAGTTTAGGCACTATTTTTACATTAATGGATTTCAATGACGAACTGTTACGATGGTATGAAAAGAACAAACGGGACCTGCCCTGGCGTCATACCTCTGATGCTTATATAATTTGGCTTTCTGAAATTATCTTGCAGCAAACACGCGTGGAGCAAGGCCTTCCGTACTTTTATCGTTTTATTGAAAAGTATCCTGATGTTACCAGTTTTGCCGCAGCTAATGAGGATGCTATATTAAAACTGTGGCAAGGGCTGGGTTATTACTCACGGGGGCGCAATATGCTTAAAACTGCCAGGATAGTACATGAATTATATAATGGTAAATTCCCGCAAAGCTACCAGCAGCTGATAAAATTAAAAGGTATAGGCGAATATACTGCGGCTGCGATAGCATCATTTTCAGCAAACGAGGCAAAAGCGGTAGTTGACGGAAATGTCTCCAGGGTTATTTCCAGGTATTTTGGTATTGATGAACCTATAAACAGCACAAAAGGAAAAAAAATATTTCAAGAGACAGCGGATGAGTTACTAAATAAGCAACAGCCAGGCTTGCATAACCAGGCTATGATGGAATTTGGCGCCATGTTATGTAAACCTAAAAACCCTGCCTGCGGTATCTGCCCGATAAGTTTAGGATGCTACGCTTTTATAAATGGGGCCACTGCTGCTTTACCGGTTAAATTAAATAAGGTGAATGTACGCGAACGTTTCTTCAATTACTTTTTAATTAAGGACGAACATTCCATCCTGATGAACAAGAGGGACGAAACTGATATATGGGCAAACATGTATGATTTGCCTTTAATAGAAACAAAAACTTTGATTGCTGCTGATGAATTGCTTACCTTGCCTATAGTAGAAGAGTTTTTTGGCACGAATATTATTGTATTAGATGTATCTCAGGTTAAAAAACACATACTTACCCATCAGCGATTGTATGTACGCCTAATAATACTGTATAGTAAACCGTTAAAATTGAAGCAAAATTGGTTTTTTACACCCGTAGAGAATTTAAAAAAGTTAGCCGTTCCAAAAATCATTTTTATATTAATTGAAAAAATTATTAATTTGTAATATAATTTTTATAATTTGTAATATAATTTTATTCAAAAAAACATGTCAGGTATAAACAAAGTAATATTGGTGGGTCATTTGGGTAAAGATCCCGATGCACGTACGTTAGACGGCGGTGTGTCAGTAGTAAGCTTCCCGCTGGCAACTTCCGAAATCTTTAATAAAGATGGCCGGAAAGTTGAACAAACCGAATGGCATAATATAGTGATGTGGAGAGGCCTCGCAGATGTTGCCGCTAAATTTTTGCAAAAAGGTAAGTTGGTTTATATTGAAGGTAAATTACGTACGCGTAATTTTGAGGATAAGGATGGTATAAAAAAATATACAACTGAAGTTGTTGCCGAAAATTTTACTTTGCTTGGACGTAAAACGGATTTTGAAACTGAAGCTGTTTTCCGCCCGGTTGTAAAAGCAGGCAACGGTTTCAATCATGAAGGTGCTTCTGAAGGAGATTTGAATTATTAATATAATTGCAATTAATGTGATTATTCAACTACATATAAAAGAATGAAGTAGTTCCTTTCTTGTGCTTATTATTGATATTACTATTTTTGACCTAAGCTTTTTCAATTCGTTCTTCCTTGTTCGTCTTCTGTGCTCCATAATCTTCACTTATTGCCTGGCATAAACTATAGGTGAAGGAACACAATCAGCATTAAATGGACAGTTAAAATAAAATGAAAGTTTGGTTTTCTGGTTGTTCAGTGAAAAAGTGTAGGTTATGGTCGTAGTACCATTTATTGGTATAAGGTCAGTTAGAGGGCCAAAACTATTTTTAGAATTAGAATAGTTTATCAGATCAAACATAGTTAATGTATCGTTTTTTATGTTGTATTTCCCAACACTTTTATAGCGGTATCCAATAATTGCTTTGGTAACAGAATCTGTTGCAAATACGTCAAATTCAACAGAATGATCGCTTTTAAACTCATATTGCTGAATTCCCTGAAATTCTGTTTTCACCCATTTTCCAGTTATATCGATGCGCCCGCTTGCGGCATTTTTTTTGCAGGCCGAAAAATTTATAACTAAAAAAACAGCCAAAAGGCTAAAAACAAGGCTGAGGGTAAGTGTTTTTTTCATGCTTATCATTACGCATCGATAAATGAATATGCTACACCTTTAACATTTTATAGCTAAAAAAATAAACATCGAACTCTGAATATTCATTATTCAAAAACACTTACTATCTCCCTCCCGGCGGACAATGCTCTTTTAAGTATTGGGTGTATAAAGTCCGTAAATGTAAAGACGTACCAGGTCCCTCAAATATGCCATGCGAACGGTTAGGATATGACATCATTTGGAATTGCTTGTTATATTTAACTAATTCATTTATAAGCATTTCGGCGTTTTTATAATGCACATTATCATCGCCGGTGCCATGAACATACAATAAATTACCACGCAGGTTTTTAGCGTAGGTAATAGGCGACCCTTTTATAAATACCTCGCGGCTTGCATCATCAGTCGGTACCCCCATATAGCGTTCCTGGTAAATATTATCATAGGTTAACTCCCATCCTACAGCTGCAATAGAGATACCTGTTTTATATATTTCCGGATGCTGAAACATTAAGTTCAATGTACATGAACCTCCGCCACTCCAGCCCCAAACTGCTACCCTGGTTGAATCAATAAAAGGCCATTTCAAAACTTCCTTTGCCCCCATAGCCTGATCTTGGATGTTTATGAGACCAATATTTTTATAGATGCATTTACGCCATTCGCTTCCCTTTGGTGCTGGAGTGCCGCGGTTATCCAGTGATATATAAATATATCCGTCGTCGGCCATATTGCCCACATATTCCCCATTTTTCCCCGAACCGTAGGAGTCGGTCACCGTTGCACCTGCAGGCTCACTATAAACATAAAAAACCACCGGGTATTTTTTAGTCGAATCAAAATTATTAGGCTTTACCATCCAGCCATCCATTTCAATGCCGTCAGCTGTTTTTACCTTAAAAAACTCTGGTTTGTTTTTAGCGTCCTGGTTTAGTTTAATAACTGTCCCGCTAAAGTGTTTATGATCGGGAAGGCTGACTACTTCGCTTTCGTAAGCTGTGTAAATATTGGAAAAGTTATGCAGGGCAATTTTTCCATTTGGCGAAATTTCATAGTTGTTAGTTCCCTGCTCATCAGCAGGGGTTACGCGCACTGCCGTGCCCCCATTTATTTTTATACGGTACAAATATTTTTGAGTGGCATTATCCGGCGATGCTATAAAATAAATATAACCATCGGCATCATCAATAAGAGGAAGGCTCATCACATCATAATTGCCTTTTGTAATAAGGGATTCTTTCCCGTCCTTACCTATTTTATACAAATGCCGCCAGCCATCTTTTTCACTTACCCAAATAAAATCTTTCCCTTTGTTTATCCATTCCCATCCAACTGGGTCGCCTCCATTCCAGCGCGATTTGCCATCAATCCATGCTTTATCCTGTTCTTCGTGAATTAAGTGAGCTGTACCGTTTGATACATTGGCAACAAATATCCTGCTATCGTTTTGAGCACGGTTCAATTGTTCTAAAACAATCTCGTTCGAATTTTCCGCCCATTCCATACGCGGAATATAATGCTGTACCGCATCACCTGGAACATCCATCCAGGTGGTTTTACCAGTGCTGATAGCAACTACTCCTACTTTGCACGAACTTGGGTCTTCACCGGCAACAGGATATTCAACAGGAACAACATACGGATAGATAGAATCGGTAGTGTTTAGCATCAGGTAATTTTTTATTTTAGTTGCATCAATTTGCCAGTAAGCGATGGCCTTGCTGTCGGGCGACCAGCGAAAGCCGTCCCTACAATCAAATTCTTCTTCATAGGCCCAATCAAAAGTTCCGTTGATCAGCTTTTTTGTTCCGTCAAAAGTTAATTGTTTAACATCGCCTGTTGCCAGGTCTTCCCAATAAATATTATGTTCGCTTACATAAGCGGCCTTGCTTCCATCTGGCGAAAACTTGGCAAACATCAGTGATGATGCAGGCCTGTCTTTTCCTATTTGCTTTAAGGTTTTAGCAGTAAGATCATACACCCAATAATCCCCCCGGGTATTGTAACGCCAAACTCTTTTTGTATTGGTAAACATGAGCACCTTCCGTCCATCATCCGACAAAAAGAAATTAGCTACACTAAGTGCCTGTTGCCCCGACGGTGTAAGCATTTCTTTAGTCACTAAAACAGTTTTTTTGTTGGCATCTCGAGTATCAAGTTCAACTATTTCGTTTCCCTGGGCACGATAATACTGATAACCATCGGCTGCCCAATGCGTCTTTGAGCGTTGCGCATTTGTCTGCTGCGAAAATATTAGCAGTAAAAACATAATGGACAATAGTCCTGAAAAGTGAAATTTAATACGCATCTATAAATTTTTTAACGTAAATATTCCGTTAAATTAACATATAAAAAGATTTCAAGAATTTCTGTAATGAAAAAAATACTTTTACTTGTAAAACAGGCCGTCTCCAACTTCTAAATCCCTTGGTGTAGGGTATTTAAGTTAGGACTTTTGATGTCAGATCATGACAAACCTAAAACACAAAAAAATCAAGAACAATAATGATTTAAAAGATACCTACAAAAACAATGCAATAGCACACATGTGTCAAATACTTATTTCTTCGTTGTTAAAGAAGCATAATATTTTTTTATAGGAGCATAAGGACCGTATTTACGCTGTTCTTTTGTAAATAAATGATCAGCATATGGGCCGAATGGATTGTCATAGGGTTTTGTAAAAAGATTTGGCCAGTCTGTGCTGATATTTTTAAAAGAGTGGTTTTGCGTATTAACAAAAGCCGCCACATCCCATGCCTCTTCATCAGTTAGTTGCTTGTTCTTATAATTAACCCCAAATGGCATATTATTTTTAACGTAGCCTGCGAATTTAGAAAGACGGTAAATACTGGCCCCTATATTATAGCTATGTACACCCCACAGTGGTGGATAAATATATGCCATTGCTGTTGTGTTTAAAGTTCCTTCCCCATTTTTGCCATGACAAGTTTTACATTTAGATTCATAAACTATCCTCCCTTTTAGGGTATCTGCTGCCCTGTTTAAAAATGGCAGCTCTTCAATACCCGACCCTTCAGGCTTCGTGCCTTTTTTTACATTTTTTCCTATCCATTTCAGGTATGCTACAAATGCCTTCATTTCCCGGCCATTACTGTCAATCTTTTTACCATTCAAACTTCGTTCAAAACAATCTTCTACTTTTTTTACAATTGTTTCAATAGTGCCGCTCCTCTCTTTAAATTTTGGATAGCTGGTTACTACCAATGAAAAATTATTCCCCCAAATTTTTGTTCCGGCATTAAGATGGCAACTTTGACAACTTAACCCATTACTTTTATGAGCGATTATACCTTTGGGTCCTAAAAAATAGGATGTGTTTACTATAAGAGAACGGCCGTATTTTATAAGTTTGGCGTCTTCAGTATTTCCTAACTCGTTAGTATCCGGAATAACCCAATGCGGCCTGGCAGGCCGCAAAACAGCAGCAGGCACGGCGCTTTTTTTTGAACCGTCTTTACAGTTTTGCAGAAAAATGGCTGTACACGTCACCACGGCAATTGCAATTACCAGGAGTTTGGCATTTATATTTTTGAACATGGCAATCTGATTTAAAAACGGCAGGCCTTACCGGCTCAAAATTTTTCTTTTTCATTTGCCGGCCTGTAATTTATTATTTTAATATGGCTAAGCAACAAAGCAATAAGCACATCCATGTTCCTGAGCGCGACCCACTGCCCAAACACCAGATGGCACCGGCTGTATCCCTGGTAATAAACCAGATAGCCACTCCTTTTTAACTGCTGCAGGGTCTTGTTTCGTTTGTTCAGCAATTACGGCACTGTATACGGTCACGGCCATATCGCAAGCGCAAAACATAACCCCGCTGGCCTGCAATTCATTTATCCCAATTTGCACCTCGCCTATCCCGGGTACTTTATAGGTACCGGGTTTTGGCTGCCAAAAGGGGTTCTGAGTAGCCGGGGCTTTTGTTGCGCCGTCATTTACTTTAAACATCTCTCCGAATTTGTACTTTTCCCAAAGCTGGCTATTCAATGCATAAGGTATTGCGCTGTGACGCAGAACTACTACTACCCCGCATTCATTTTCGGGTGTACCGGTTTTCCCATTTGTAAGCAAAAAAACCTTTGGCCATGCAAAAGGAAATATTTCGTGCGGTTCTGTTACGTCAAATACTATTTTGTGCTTCCCCTTCAATTTATTAAACCATGCGTCGGCATCTGAAACATCGGGTGAAGAAATATCCGCAGCTGCTAATTGCAGTGGTGAGGAAAAGATACCGGTTCCTAATACTGCAGCACCGGTTGCAAATTGTTTTAAAAAAGTCCGGCGTTGATTTAACCCGGGTTGATTGATCTTTTTCATAATAGCAAAATTTTATTTGATAAAATATGTGACTTAAAAACTTTTTCAAAAAAAATTATAGAAGGCTTATCTTATAAAAAGTCTCTTTTATAACCATCAGCAAAGCCGCCGCCTCAAAGTATGCTGAAATTTTTATGCGTTTGGTTATAAAACTGATGCGTTAATACCAATGGGGTTTTCGGTATTAATATCTTATGCTATGCCAGTATATTATTCTTGTACGACCAGGCTATAATCTAATAAAATTAAGAATAAATAATTTAATTAAGTTTCATTATAATTTAAATATTTTACATACCAGGTATGGATTATTCTCTTCATTTTTTATGTGCAGTATTAATACCAGGTTATTTTTTGGGTAAATATTTAGGTTTTAAATTTTACGTTAAATTAGCATTTTAAAGAATCAAAAAAAATCCGATGAAAAAGACACTTCTGTTCTTCGCCTGTCTTGTTGCCTGCTCAACATTAGCTTATGCACAACATATTGACAGAAGCAAATTTATTAGTGATAGTCTTGATCATTATATAAACCGGGCGCTTACCAACTGGCGTATACCGGGCGCAGCGGTATGCATAGTTAAAGACGGAAAAGTAGTAATGATGAAAGCCTACGGCATTAAGGAGATGGGTATTACTGCTAATGTAGATGTAAATACATTATTTATGATAGGCAGCAATACCAAGGCATTTACAGCTACAGCCCTTGCGATGCTGCAGGCAAATAATCGGCTTTCGCTGGATGACAAAGTAACTAAATACCTGCCCCAATTTAAACTGGAAAATAAATTGGCAGGGGAACAGTCCATTATAAAAGATCTATTGTGCCATCGCCTGGGTTTCCAAACTTTCCAGGGAGATTTCACTTTTTATAACACCAACCTTACCCGCAGCGAAATTATTGAAAAACTGGGCCAAATGAAAGCTGCTTATCCTTTCCGTACCAAATGGGGCTATACCAATTCCGCCTTTTTAACCGCCGGGCAAATCATTCCTGCTGTGACCGGAAAACCCTGGGAGGTGTATATTAAAGAAAATATTTTTGACCCGCTGGGAATGAGCAATACTCGTGCTTTGACTGCTGACATGCCTAAATCATTAAACAAAACAGCAGCACACACCATTGTAGACGGGATTTTAACCCCTATTCCGTACGCCCAAATTGATGGACTTGCCCCAGCAGGCGCTATTAGTTCATCAGTAAATGATATGAGCAAATGGGTGCTCGCATTGCTGAATGACGGCAAAGTAGGCGCAAAACAGGTGATACCTGAATCGGCTATAAAAGCTACCCGCGAAGCACAGGATATTGTAGGCAGTATTCATCATTTAGATGGCGAAACTAATTATGAGCTTTATGGCCTGGGATGGTTTATACAGGATTATGCCGGGCATCGCCTTGTGATGCATGATGGAGGTGTAAATGGATATTTAACATCAGTAACGCTGGTGCCGCAAGAACACCTGGGTATTATTGTATTAACCAATACCGATCAGAATGATTTATTTGAAGCTCTGCGATGGGAAGTCCTGGATGCTTATTTTAATAAACAATACCGTGACTATAGCGAAGTTTACCTCGCTAGATTTAAAGCTAGCACCGCTAATGCAAATGCGGCAGATAAACGATTGCGTGATACGGTGGCTTTAAATCACCTGCCCGCTTTGCCTCTCCTAAATTATACCGGCAAATATGTTAATGACCTGTATGGCAGCATGACAGTTACCCAGGGCGAAAGTAATGACCTTGAAATACGTTTTGAA
Source organism: Mucilaginibacter sp. (assembly GCA_028288305.1). GTDB lineage: Bacteria > Bacteroidota > Bacteroidia > Sphingobacteriales > Sphingobacteriaceae > Mucilaginibacter. Next base: position 3,117 of record JAQBOA010000029.1, on the reverse strand, counting down.
CATCATCCCAGAATGTTTGCACATTTACAGCCCTTAGGCGGAAACCGCTTTTATGTAACCTTTAGCGACCCTGTTTTGGGCAAAGCAGTTTTTCCATTTACAGTTCAAAATGGCAGGGTAACAGGAGTAAGGGTTAAGGTAGCAGATTTTGTGGAGTATAATCCGTATGATTTTAAGAAAATACAATAAAGGAAATCCAATTTCAAAATTGTTGCTTAAAAGGAAAAATAAATGAAAGCCCTGCAGATTGGAAAATTTGTTGGGATGTTCCCTATTGCACTATTATTGTATTTTGGTCTTGCGTTAATAGCCATTTTCCGTTCTGCTTCACAACTACATAAGTTTTTCTCTGACGTTCATTCTTATGTTTTACTCCTTTTGGCATTTCGTAGATACTTATTTTGTGTACAACGTCTGCAATCGCTACATCGGGGGTAATAAACCGGATAGATATAACTTCTATGGTCATAGTAACACCCTTTAAAAATGTTTGATGGACAGCCTTGACTTCTTTTAAAACTGCATTTCGCCCTTTAGTAATACCGCCCCCAGGATTGATATGTTCCCAGTTTTGAGTTGTATAGGTGGCGGCATTTTTAAAACTACCGTTGTTGAAATCTGCCTGGAAGGAAAGAATTACTTCGTTTACAGACTGTTCTTTTTCAGCATTTTGAGCAATACCTGCAAATGCCAAAAAAATCGTTAAAGATAATAAGAGACAGGTTTTCGTATTGATTTTTTAAATAAGTGCAAATCTAGTAATTTAAGAGAGGCGTTGATGATCAATCAAATGTACATTTTTTTTCAATCCGGCAGTACGTCAAGCGGTTACTTTTACAATCACAGCAGCCGTCCATTTATACTTTGCAGACACAAGTTAAATAATAAAAAAAATTCAAAAAAACTTGTGCAATCGAATGATTGCACATATATTTGCAACTGATTAGTTGCAAATTAAAAAATATCATGAGGAGAGACGTATTCCAGGCAATTGCAGATCCCACTAGACGGGAAATAATAAATTTGATTGCTCATCAAACTTTAACCCCAAATGGAGTTGCAGATAGTTTTGACATAAGCCGACAGGCAATATCGAAACATATAAAAATCCTTACCGAATGCGGAATTATCACTATTAACCGGCAAGGCAGAGAACACTATTGCTATATACAACCTCAAAAGCTGGATGAAGTGGCCGACTGGCTTGCCGGTTTTAGAAAAATATGGGAAAACCGGTTCGACCGGTTAGACAACCTGTTAATAAAAATGCAATCAAAAACAAACAATACAAAACCAAAATAATTATGAAAAACCCAACAAAAGTAGTTGCCGAAAAAGGCAAACAGGAACTTTTTATTACCCGCGAGTTTGATGCACCAAGGGAATTAGTATTCAAAGCATTCAGTGATCCCGAATTGCTTGTTCAGTGGCTGGGCCCGCGTGACATGTCAATGCAAATTGAACATTTGGACAATCGCACCGGCGGTTCGTACCGCTTTCTTCATTGTAATGCAAGCGGCCACGAATTTGGTTTTAACGGAGTAATTCACGACGTAACTGAACCTGAAAGAATGATCCGCACATTTGAATTTGAAGGATTGCCCGAAAGAGGCCATGTATCCTTAGAAACAGCAACTTTTGAGGCTCTTCCAGGCAAGAGAACAAAGCTTACTATCCAATCAGTATTTAAATCAACAGCCGACCGAGACGGAATGATCGCTTCGGGTATGGAGCGGGGAGTTAATGAAGGGCATGAACGCCTGGATGAATTGCTGGAAAAACAATTGGCATAAGACTAAGAACCAAGATACAAGAATCAAGAATTTTGAAATTATCCTTTACTCTTGATTCTTGCATCCTGACTCTTATACCTTAAAAGGTTAACCGGCACTTTGCGCTTTAGGCGGTCTTACCAGTAAAGGCAATATCACCGAAAACAGCATCACTACAGCAATAACATGGAGCCCACTTGCATAGCTCCCACTTGACTGACGCATATTTGCGATAAGCAAAGGCCCAAAAGCACTTGCAAATCCCCAGGCAGTTAGTATGAGCCCGTAGATCGAACCCACGTTAGCGGACCCAAAGTAATCTGCTGCAAAAGCAGGCATCGTACCAAAACCTCCGCCATAACACATCAATATAAGGAAAGCGATTATAGTAATGCTGGTCACAGAATGTAAGCCGGGAAGAATCCAGAACAATCCAATTTGTATAATAAATATTATTACAAAGGTGGCCCTTCGGCTAAGCAGGTCAGAAATCCATGCCCAAAAGACGCGGCCCAAAGCATTCCCAATGCTCACAATGCCTACCATACCAGCAGCCACAATAGCCGTGATTTTCCCCAGTTCCTGAAACATTGGAGCTTCCTGCGAAATAACAGAAATACCCGCTGAAGTATTAAGGAATAACAGGAGCCACAATGCCCACCATTGCCAGGTTTTCAATGCGCTGCCCAGCGTAAAATCTTGCGCACCTTTGTGTGTCTGGTCCTTTTTATTAGGTGTCCAGCCCTCCGGTTGCCATTGCGAAGGTGGATTTTGCATAAAATAACCCGACGCTACAGCAACAACGAGGTATGCGATTCCAAGGTATGCAAAAGTCTGCAGCACACCCACGCTTTGAATGAGTTTTGTTGCAATCGGCGCCGTTATCAGCGCCCCTGCCCCAAAGCCTCCTACTGCAATACCTGTCATCAAACCACGGCGGTCAGGAAACCACTTCACCAGCACTGAGATAGGAACAATATATGAGAAGCCAAGCCCGATACCGCCGATAAAACCATACGATAAATACAGCCACCACAATCCATGATATGAGTAGCTGGCCAAAAAAACTCCCAGGCCATACAGTAAACCCCCAGTCAAAGCAACCACCCGAGGCCCAACCTTCTTAAGCCAAAGACCGCCAAAGAATGAAGCAAAACCCAGGGTCATGATCGCAATAGTAAAGGTGAGGGTAACCTCCGAAATCGACCAATGAAACTGCTTTACAAGAGGGGTCCGGAATACACTCCACGCATATACAGCGCCCAACGCCATCTGTAAAAGGACTCCCGCTACGGCAATCCCCCAACGATTAAATTTATTCATTTTCAGTATTGTTTAATAGTTA
>JAQBOA010000105.1 GCA_028288305.1 Mucilaginibacter sp. | reverse complement strand
ACGCTTAACCCGTAATGAACCTGGATCTACCACCTGGGACATTAACCACGTATGGAACCATGACACAAACGGGATTGATGAACACATGTTGCGTTTTATGGAAAACCATGATGAACAGCGTATTGCTTCAAACTATTTTGCGGGAGATCCCTGGCTGTCTGTTCCGGGAATGATTGTTTCGGCTACCCTTTCAACCGGGCCGGTAATGATTTATTCTGGACAGGAGGTAGGCGAACCTGCAAACGGTATAGAAGGGTTTAGTAGTGATGATGGCCGTACCAGCATATTTGATTACTGGGGTGTGCCAGAACACCAGAAATGGCTGAATAAAGGGCTTTTTGATGGTGGCCTTTTATCTGACAATCAAAAAAACTTACGCAATTTTTACTGCACTCTTTTAAGTACTGTGCATAATAATGAAGCCTTAAGCTTCGGTAAATTTTACGAACTGATGTGCGCTAATGAACATCAGGCCGGATTTGATCAGCACCTATACATCTTTCTTCGTTATACCAATAAACAACGTATATTAGTGATAACCAATTTTAACCGTGCAGAACGCAGTATACAAATAAAACTGCCTGGTGATCTGTTAAAGCAATTGAATTTAAGCGGGGAAATAGCGTTTACCGACTTTTTAAGCGGAAAAAAATATTATACTGATGATATAAATGAAGGGCTAAACACCATTCTTGCCGCTTCAAGCGGGATGTTGCTTGAATTTTAATGTCTGAACCGGGATTAAACAGATTTTGCAGATTAATAGGATTAAAGGAAAAATCAAATAAATCCATAAATCTGTTTAATCCCGGTTCAGACAAAAATGACCAATGACCAATGAACCAATAAATAAATTATGGAAACACTAAGTATCGTCCAAAAGCCAAGGCTAAATTTTTGGCAAATATGGAATATGAGCTTTGGCTTTTTAGGTATCCAGTTTGGCTGGGCGTTACAAATGGCAAATATGGGCGCCATTTATGAGTATCTGGGCGCTAAGCCCGATAAGATACCCATGTTGTTTTTAGCAGCGCCATTAACCGGTTTATTAGTGCAGCCTATAGTGGGCTATATGAGCGATCATACATGGCATCGTACTTTAGGCCGTCGGCGTCCGTATTTTTTAGTCGGCGCTATCATAAGTTCTATTGCGCTTATTTTTATGCCTAATTCGTCAACCCTATGGATGGCGGCAGGTTTGTTATGGATAATGGATACCTCCATCAACGTAAGTATGGAACCATTCAGAGCGTTTGTTACAGATAAACTACCTGATGATCAGCGGACAAGGGGTTTTGCTATGCAAAGCTTGTTTATTGGCCTTGGCTCCATTGTTGCTTCGGCGCTTCCTTGGATGATGGCACATTGGTTTCATGTAACCAATGATCTTGTTGGCGGCACTATTCCGGCCACTGTAAGGTATTCTTTTTATATAGGTGCATTTGCCTTTATTTCAGCTGTAGTGTATACAGTAGTAACCAGTACCGAATATCCGCCAGCCGATTTGTCGAATCGTATGAAAGCTAAAGAATCTAAAAAAGGTTTTGGGGGAGGGGCGCGTGAAATATTTCATTCCATACTGAATATGCCCAAAAGGATGAGAAAACTGGCTTTAATTCAGTTCTTTACATGGCCCGGCTTGTTTTTAATGTGGTTTTATTATTCTCCGGCAGTTGCCAGGAATGTTTTTGGAGCAGTAAGCGAAAAAGATCCTTTATATACACAAGGTGTAGAGTTTGCGGGATTAACCTTGTCTTATTATAACCTGGTAACTTTTATTTTTGCATTTTTTTTACCAATGATTGCCGCAAGACTTGGCCGAAAATATACACACATGCTCTGTTTGTTTTGTGGCGCTGCAGGCTTAATTTCAGTAGGATTTATACATGTACCCGCAATGCTTTATGTATCAATGACGGGGGTAGGAATTGCCTGGGCAAGTATATTATCAATGCCCTATGCCATGCTTGGCGGCTGTCTTCCGGAAGATAAAATAGGTATATATATGGGTATTTTTAACTTTTTTATTGTGTTGCCCGAAATACTTGCCTCTTTATTTTTTGGCTGGATTATGTCTCATCTATTAAATAATAATCGTTTACTTGCAGTTGAAATTGGTGGTTGCCTTATGGTATTAGCTGCATTGCTTACTCTCCTGGTGAATGAGAATGAATAATTAAACCTGTTATATCCTAAGATAGAGGATGTTAAGGTTTTTATTTCTCAGAATTTATATTTAGATTGTTCATGTTTGCAATTCTATCCATGTATTAACCCTCTCATGAGTATAGAAACTTCAAATAAAAATTCTAAAAAATAACGATTTATTTGGCATGGTTAATGATTTTGGATAAACCGGAATACCGTATATTGCGTACAAGATACACAATGAAGTATTTGAAGAAGAGATTATAATTAATGGAAGATAATATATTAAATCCCGGGCTGTTAACCAGTAAAATAATTGAAGAGCAAGAAGAGGAGTTTCATCACCTTAATAATCCTGCCGATGGAATAAAACCGATTATAAAAAAATACCTTGGTGTACCAAACCGCGTTGATCAAATTGAAAATAAGTTCTGTTTTTCTGATGGCGACGCTAAAGTTGAAGTGGTTGTTGTTACAGATGAGATTATCCGCGTAAGACTAGCGCCTCATGGCGTTTTTTTGGATGACTTTTCTTATGCCGTACCAAAATTGGAACACAAAGCTTCAGTTTTCTCCTTAACTGAAACTGAAGATGAATTTCGAGTTTCTACAAACGTTGTAAATTGCCACATACGTAAAAAAGATTTTTTTATTTCATTTTCAGATAACCACGACCATATTACCAGTTCAGATGCCGTGCCTATGCACTGGGAAGAAAATGTGCAATTTGGTGGCTATTATGTTTTTTGCACAAAAACCTGTGATAAAAACGAGAGTTTTTTTGGTTTGGGAGATAAACCGACTGAATTAAATCTGCGCGGGAAAAGGTTGCAAAATTGGAATACAGATGCATATTCATTTGCCTGGAACCAGGACCCGCTTTATCGCAGTATTCCGTTTTATATTAGCTTGAATGAAGGAATAGCTCATGGTATTTTCTTTGATAATACATTTAAAGCACATTTTGACTTTGGAGCAGAAGATGCTACAAAAACAAGTTTCTGGGCCGATGGCGGCGAATTGCAATATTACTATATACATGGGCCGCATATGATGGATGTGGTTAAAAGTTATCATATTTTAACCGGAACACATCCTATGCCGCCACTATGGGCGTTGGGATATCATCAATGTCGCTGGAGTTATTACCCTGAAGCGAAAGTAAAAAAGATAGCAAATGGTTTTAGGGAAAATAAAATTCCATGCGACGGCATCTACCTTGACATTGACTACATGGACGGATACCGGTGTTTTACATGGAACAGGAAGTATTTTCCTGATCCTAAAAAGATGATCAAAGAGTTGGCTGCCGATGGGTTTAAAACAGTAGTAATCATTGATCCTGGTATCAGAGTTGACGATAATTACTTTGTATTTAAAGAAGGAAAAGAGAACCGTCATTTTTGCCGCCGTAGCGACGACTACTTTATGGAGGGGCATGTGTGGCCTGGCCGCTGCCAATTTCCTGATTTTACAAATCCTGATGTACGCGAATGGTGGGGTGGCTTATTTGATGAACTGGTGCAAATGGGCGTAGCAGGTGTTTGGAATGACATGAATGAGCCTGCTGTATTTGGTGCAGGTACATTCCCTGACGATGTAAGGCACCAGTATGATGGTTTCCGTGGATCGCACCGTAAAGCCCATAATGTTTATGGGATGCAAATGGTACGGTCTACTTATGAGGGCTTGCGCAAATTAATGAAAAATAAACGCCCTTTTACTATTACAAGGGCAGGCTATTCGGGTGTGCAGCGTTACTCCTCCGTTTGGACAGGTGATAATGTAGCATCGTGGGAGCATTTGACACTTGGCAATATCCAATGCCAGCGTTTATCAATGTCTGGGATTTCTTTTTGTGGCACTGATATAGGCGGCTTTAGTGGTGAACCGGACGGTGAATTATTTACCCGATGGATACAAATGGGAACCTTTTCACCATTTATGAGGGCGCATTCTGCAGGCGATACAAAAGAACGCGAGCCATGGAGTTTTGGTGAGCCTTTTACCTCTATTAACCGTAAATTTATTGAATTACGATACCGGTTACTGCCCTATTTATACTCAACTTTCTGGGAGCACCATCGTTATGGATTTCCTATACTCAGGCCTATTATAATGCAGGAACAGGAAGAGCTTACTAATCATTTCCGCCAGGATGAATTTACTTATGGTGATAAGATTTTAATATGCCCCGTATTAGCACCAGGCCAGGTAAACAGAATTGTGTACCTGCCCAAAGGAAAATGGTATAATTTCTGGACTTTAAAGCAGATTGAAGGCGGGCAGGAAGTAACTGTGCCAACACCATTAGAAACCATACCGGTATTTATTAAAGCAGGCTCCGTTATCCCTGAATATCCTGTAATGCAATATGTAGGAGAAAAAGAGATAGAAGAAGTAATATTGAACATTTATTACTGTGATTACGAAGTTAATTCTTTTCTTTTTGAAGATTATGGCGAGACATTTGCCTATGAACAGGATATTTACCTGGAGAAAAAGTTTGTGGTTAGCGGCAAACGTACCACTTTAACGGTTAACCAAACAATGGAGGGGCTTTATACACCACGGTATGAAACCTATCATTTTAATATTATTGGCCTGCCATTTGTACCAACCAAAATAGTCGCTGACGGAAAAGAAATTTCCTATTTCAGTATTGATGATAACAATTGTCTCGAGTTTATATTTAGTAAGAACTTTAAGAAGATTGAGATCATGAAGTAGATTAGAGATTGGAGGTAAGAGATCGGTGTTTAGAGACAAGTGTCTTATCTTTCGGACTTCTGGACTTCCGACTCTATCTAATCTCTGTTTTTAATTCCTAAAAATCGTATCCAGAGATAAACAATATCTGTTATATTTGATTTGTTATAAATCTGATAATAAACCGCGAACGATTTAATTATAAAGCTTTAAGGGGCTAAGTCTATACTATGGCAAAAAAAATCAATAAAACCGGGTTACCTGAAGTCAAATCTGAACCGGCAAAAAAAGCCGTAAAGTCAAAAGCTCAACCGGTTGAAAAAGAACAAAGTCTGATTAAACCAAAAGTAACCCGGACAAAAAAAGCCGAACAAGAAGTTGATCATTTAAAGCCTGTTGAACCGTACAGCCGTTTTACTGATTTTGATATAGCCCTTTTTAAATCTGGCAAGCACTATAAGCTTTATGAAAAGTTTGGATCGCACGTTATTGAATTTAATGGTGTAATAGGTACTTACTTTGCCGTTTGGGCGCCGAACGCACAATATATTTCGGTGATTGGTAATTTTAACGGATGGAACCGCAGCTCGCACCCGCTGTATGTACGTTGGGATGCATCAGGTGTATGGGAAGGTTTTATACCAAATACAGGTAATGGTGAAACCTATAAATACTACATTAAATCCTCAACTGGCGAAGACCTTGAAAAAAGTGACCCCTTTGCTTTGCAATGGGAAGTTGCCCCTCACACAGCATCAATAGTTGCCGATACTTATTATGAATGGAAAGACGGAGACTGGATGGCTAACCGTTATGGGCATAATGGATTAAACAGGCCGTATTCTGTTTACGAAATGCATATTGGCTCATGGGCCCGAAGTGTGGAAAGCCCTGATGAGTTTTTAACGTACAGCCAACTGGCTGATAAGTTAGTTCCTTATATAAAGGAAATGGGCTTTACACATGTAGAGTTTATGCCAATAATGGAACACCCCTATTATCCCAGCTGGGGATATCAGATCAGCGGTTTTTTTGCAGCTTCGTCACGCTATGGAACCCCTAAGGAACTGATGTATCTTGTTGAGCAGTTGCATTTGGCAGGGATAGGGGTTATACTGGATTGGGTGCCTTCGCATTTTCCCGGGGATATCCATGCATTATATAAATTTGATGGCACACACTTATATGAACATGCCGATGCCCGTAAAGGGTTTCATCCCGACTGGAAATCGTATATATTTAATTACGGCCGAAATGAAGTTCGCTCATTTTTAATAAGCAATGCAATATTTTGGCTGGAAAGATACCATGCTGATGGATTACGTGTTGACGCTGTAGCTTCCATGCTTTACCTGGATTATTCGCGTAAACAAGGGGAATGGGAACCAAATATTTATGGTGGCAATGAAAATTTGGAAGCTGTTTCATTTTTAAAAGAATTTAACCAGGCGGTTTACAGCCATTTTCCTGATACGCAAACTATTGCTGAAGAGTCGACTTCATTTACCGGGGTAAGCCGCCCGGTTTATAGCGGCGGGCTGGGATTTGGAATGAAATGGATGATGGGGTGGATGCATGATACGATAAAATATTTTTCGACTGATCCGTTATACCGCAAATACCACCACAACCAAATTACTTTTAGCTTGATATATGCCTTCACTGAAAACTTTATGCTTCCTTTTTCGCACGATGAAGTAGTATATGGCAAAGGATCTATGTTGCATAAAATGCCGGGTGATGAATGGCAGCAATTTGCCAATCTGCGTTTGCTATACAGTTATATGTTTACCCATCCCGGTACCAAACTGCTCTTTATGGGCGACGAATTTGGTCAGGGTGATGAATGGAACTTTCAAAAATCTTTAGACTGGTATGTGCTGGAATATCCTAATCACCAGGGTATAAAAGAAGTGGTTAAAGCTTTAAACCATTTATACCGGGCTGAACCTGCATTGTATGAAAAGGGCTTTGAAGGGAGCAGTTTTGAATGGGTTGATGGCGGAAATGCAAACGATTCCATATTGATTTATAACCGTAAGGGACATGATGCGGTAAACGATTTGCTGATTGTTTTAAATATGACACCAATACCGCATTATAATTATCGCGTTGGAGTACCGTCAAGAGGTAAATGGGAGGAAATATTTAACTCGGATGCCAAAAATTTCTGGGGTAGCGGCGTTGAAAATGCCGGACTGATTAATACGGAAGTTGTTAATTGGCATGGAAGGGAAAATTCTATAACCATAACTATACCACCTTTAGGAGCAGTTATATTTAAAAAAATTATGGCAGCACCTGCAAAATACGAACTAAAACGCTGATTTACTTCGGTATAACCTTTTTTTGACGATAACGTACAAGCATAACGATTTCTTTATTTAATCATTTTGCGTTATGAGTCCCAAATTTCGTTTGCTGTATTTGTTTTTAGGTTTTGCAGGATTGTTTTGTTTGGTATACTATGTGGTAACTTCATTTCCAGATGTTAACCCCATAAATGTGCTGTTAATTACAATACCTGATATAATTTTTTTCTCCCTTGCCTATAAAACATATCCGGTTGAAAATGATTTGAAATAATAGCTTTTCCAATTAATCTAATATTATTTCATATAAATTGAATTGCCTTATAAGTTCAATTTTTAATTGGGGATAATTCTTTAGCAAGCACCTCATTGTAAAAACATACAGCCCATAGCACACTCCTTTAATTGCTTTGTTATATATTTACAAAAGGAGCAGCCATAAAAACGAGGTTGATCGCTTTTCATAAATTAAATTTTAAATATTTATTGTATGAGCTCAAAATATCTTATCCTTTATTTGGCTGCAGGCACGCTTGCGTTGTTCCTGGTAATTTATCAGCTTATTACAACAAATCCCGCGCTTAATTTGGGTAGGATCGCATTGAATTCGGTGATCTCTATATTTTTTTACTATTTGGCTTTCAAAACTTATCATGAGAAAAAGGATAAGGAATTAATGTGACACCGTGGATTATATAAAGTACATTTCACATCTAGTAAAAAACAAAAAAGCCCACCGGTTTCGTCGGTGAGCTTTGTAAAATGTAAGAACAGTTTATAAAAACAGTTTGATTATAATTTACCCAATTCCTGTACCAGGTCAATCAGTTTGTTTGAGTATCCCCACTCGTTATCATACCATGAAACCACTTTCACAAAATTATCATTTAAAGCGATACCGGCTTTAGCATCAAAAATAGATGTGCGGGCGTCTCCTTTAAAGTCTTGTGATACAACTTCTTCTTCAGTATATCCTAAAATGCCTTTAAGTTCACCTTCAGAAGCATCTTTCATTGCTTTTTTAATAGCTTCGTAAGAAGTTGGCTTGCTTAAACGTACGGTTAAATCAACAACAGATACGTCGGCTACAGGTACGCGGAAAGACATACCTGTTAGTTTTCCTTTTAATTCAGGAATAACCAAAGTAACCGCCTTTGCAGCACCAGTTGATGACGGGATGATATTTTGGTAAGCCCCACGGCCGCCGCGCCAATCTTTATGTGATGGGCCGTCAACAGTTTTTTGAGTAGCAGTAACCGCGTGGATAGTGCTCATTAATCCTTCTTCAATACCAAAATTATCATTCAGCACCTTTGCAATAGGGGCAAGGCAATTAGTGGTACATGATGCATTTGATACGATGGTTTGTTGAGCTGTAAGTTTTTTGTGATTTACACCCATTACAAAAGTAGGAGTATCATCCTTTGCAGGCGCGCTCATAACCACTTTTTTAGCGCCGGCATCAATATGTTTTTGAGCTGTTTCTTGTGTTAAAAACAAACCTGTAGATTCAATAATTATTTCTGCGCCAACTTCGTTCCATTTTAAGTTAGCCGGATCTTTTTCGGCAGTAACACGTATTGTTTTACCATTTACCACCAAATGACCACCTTCTACAGCAATAGTGCCTTTGAAAGGTCCGTGAGTTGAATCGTACTTTAACATATAAGCCATATAGTCCGGCTCAACAAGGTCATTAATACCAACAACTTCTACGCCGGGTCTTTCAATTGCTGCCCTGAATGCCAGACGGCCAATTCGGCCGAAGCCGTTAATTCCTATTTTCATGATTTTTAATTTTTACTTGAATAGTATGTTAATAAATTATTTATGGGTTCTTTTATGATGTTTGCAATTTTAAGGTTTGCGTCTGTTGCGGCCTCATATAAATGGTTTTGAAAGCTTGCTGCAACAGAGCCCGCAAAATACAATAAAGCTTCGGGATGTTGATCATGCAATGGTAATAAATAGGTATTTATCAGTTTAACAAATCCATTTTTAACGGTGCTTTTTACAAAAGCATTTTCCTTGTTATCTATAAAAAACTCGGTAAAAGAGCTCAGGTATAAAGCTGGCTGTTTTTGCCGGTAAATTTTTTCGAGCAAGGTTTTGCGCTCGACGTCATAACGATGAATAAATTTCTTATAAATGTCTTCAGGAAGCGTTTCATTCATAAATCCCTTTATCAATTGTTTGCCAAGCCAGTTTCCTGATCCTTCATCAGCTAAAATATAGCCCAAACCATAGTTATTTGGCTTTACTTTTTTGCCGTCGTACCAGCCCGCGTTTGAGCCGCTGCCACATATGCTGATAATACAAGGCGAATTTTTGCAGCAAGCTATGGCCGCGCCTGTGATATCATGCTCAACAGTTACTTTTCCAAATTTAAAAAAGGCGGATAAAGCGTTATGTACACGCGTTTTAAGTTCGTCAGATGATGAGCCGGCACCAAAAAAATAGATACGCTTTATTTCTTCGGCATGATGTATAAGGTTAATATTTTTATTAAGCAATTGTATTATATGCTTTTCATCATTAAAATAAGGATTTATTCCGCTGGTTTTAAAAGAAGAAATAGTTCTGTTTTTATCAACTAATCTCCAGTCGGCATAATTTGATCCGCTATATACAACTGCAATCATATACTTAAATAGATAGTATTTCTGCCATCTGCATCAAATCTTCTTCCAGTTTAAATTTGTGTTGGGTGAGTGCTTCTTCCAGGGTGGTTAATTTAATATGATTAGCTTCTAACCCAACCATCATTTGCGATCTGCCTGCTATTAATGCGTTTACAGCGGCAAAACCCAAACGGCTTCCCAGTATCCTGTCAAAAGCAGATGGACTGCCTCCACGTTGCAAATGCCCCAATATAGTAACTTTTACATCATAAAATTTCACTTCCTTCTGCACCAATTTTGCTATATCATACGCGCCTCCATGTTTGTCCCCTTCAGCTACGATTACAATGCTTGACGATTTTTTATTGGTTTGCCCGCTCTTTAGGTTTTCAATCAGCTTTTCGATGGCTGTTTCTTTTTCTGGCAATAGTATAGCTTCGGCCCCGCATGAGATACCTGCCCTTAAGGCAATAGCTCCTGAGTCACGGCCCATTACTTCAATAAAAAATAAACGGTCGTGCGCATCAGCAGTATCACGTATCTTATCAATGGCTTCAATAACAGTATTTGTAGCTGTATCAAACCCCAGGGTATAAGTAGATCCGTAAAGGTCATTATCAATGGTGCCCGGTACTCCCATAACCGCTATATCCGGATATTTCTGCGAAAAGCGCAACGCTCCCGTAAAAGTACCATCACCTCCAATTACAACCAATGCATCTATATTATGTTTTTTTAAATTTTGATAGGCGGTTTCCATTCCTTCGTCGGTACGAAAGGGTAAGCAACGGGCGGTTTTTAAAATGGTACCCCCTAAACTTAGAATGTTACTTACAGAACGAGCCTCCATGTTGTACATATCATCTTCAATAAGGCCCTGATAGCCGCGCCTGATGCCTGTTACATTTAAGCCGTTATATATTGCTGTTCTGACAACGGACCGGATACAGGGGTTCATACCAGGGGCATCACCACCTGATGTAAGAACCGCCAATTTGGAAATTTTATGCATTTTTAGCAGCTTATTTGACGCTACGAAGATAGTGTGTGAAAATTACACCATTAAATTTAATTTATTTTTTTTTACATTAGCGGTTAACCAAATAAAATATAAATTTTAACCTAAAAATTACAAGGTTTGGAAGCAAAGCTACCTTCATTTGATTCGGTTTTTTCAATTGACTGTGTAATATTCGGTTTTGAAGCAGGCGAACTTAAAATATTACTGATAGAAAGAAACGAAGAGCCTTTTAAAGACTGGCTTGCATTGCCTGGTTATATTGTTGAACAGGATGAGAGTATTGACGATGCTGCCGAGCGGATATTATATGAGCTTACAGGCCTGCGCGATTTACATATGCAGCAATTTCATACTTTTGGCGAAGTAAACCGGCACCCGCAAGGCAGAGTAATCACGGTTGCATATTATGCACTTATACGTATTAACGGACAAAAGGAATTAAGGCCTATAACCCAATATGCCCGTAAAGCTTTTTGGCATCCGGTGAACGAATTGCCGAAATTGGCATTTGACCACTCGGAGATATTTAAAACCGCTTTTAATAAAATACGCAGGCGCTTAAACTACCAGCCTATAGCTTTTGAATTACTGCCCGAAAAATTCACACTTACACAATTACAATCGCTTTATGAAGCGGTGGAAAATAAGAAACTGGATAAAAGGAATTTTAGGAAAAAGATGCTCAGTTACGGATTTTTAAAGGAACTTGATGAAAAGCAAAAAGGTGTATCCTACCGTGCCGCTAAATTATATAAGTTTGACCGCCGTAAATACGCTAAGATTTTTCATAATGATATGAATATGGATAAGTGATGTGAGGTGAAGGGACAAAGGCGAAAGGTAAAAGGTAGTAACTGTGTAGTTTGGTATTAAAATCACGAAAATCTTAATCAAACCTTTTACCCTTTACCTTTCGCCTTTCACCTTATATTTGGCTTGGTGCCAGCTCTAAATGATATTTCACCAAATTATCTATCGGCGAACGAATAATATTGCCTACGACCATTCCATTTTCGGTAACCACTTCCTCTAAAACATTTCTGAAATTATAGCCAACAGAACCAATACAATTAAAAGTATATTTTTGGTAATTTGGATAATGGGTAACCAGGTTACGGAAAAAATCTTCGAACGAAGTCCTTACCAGGTTCCTTGAATATTCGATATGTACGTTATTATCATAAACAAATTTACTGAAGCTGGCACAAAAACGATTTGCCCTGGGCTGCGTATAAACTTGCTCGTTTATATCATCAGGAGTAAGTTTAAAGGTTTCCCAAAAGTTTTTGCGCACCGCTTCGGGCATATAGCCTCTTAAATAATCAACTAATAGTTTTTTACCAATGTAACATCCGCTGCCTTCGTCACCTAAAATATATGCTCCCGAATCAATGTTTTGAATAACCTCTTTACCGTCATAAAGGCAGGTATTTGTCCCGGTACCTAATATAGCAGCAAAACCTTCACTGGTGCCAAGCAGCGCTCTGGCTGCTGCAAGTAAATCGTGGCCTATGTATACTTTTGATTCAGGAAAAACCACTTTCATGGCATCCTCTACAATTTTACGCATTTCGGGGGTTGAGCATCCCGCGCCATAATAGTTCACCTCTGTAATCTCATTTTTTTTAAGGTCGGTTGGCAGGTTTTCATTTAAAGATTGGATTATGTACGCCGTACTTGAAAAATATGGGTTATAACCTTCGGTGTTAAAGTACACTTTTTTACCCTCTTCGGTAACCAAGCACCAGTTTGTTTTGGTTGAGCCACCGTCAGCAATTATGATCATAAATTAAGTTTATTTTAAAAAATTTGATAAAAGTATGATTTACTTATTGTAAATAAAACACTTTGCTATTTTAAAAAGTAAAAATCTGCTTTTTAACAAATATACTCTTCTTTTTTTTTCAATAAGTCATCATCCGATGCTTTAAATAATCACATAAATTAATGTGAACAGCTTATGTTATTACTATTTAATTAACATATAAATGTGCCTTGTTTAAGCAACAGCTTATAATTGTAATACAATTATAAGTATTATTTTAACAAATACAAGTGTTGCAGATTTGTTTGTTTCAGTTTAGTTCAACATAAGTGATCTATCAAGGTTTTTAGATGTTTTATTTTTAAAGAAATAATTCTTTAAAAAGATTTGAATATAATTTGCCTTGCCCCTTTGAATTCAATTTTCTTTATGTTTAAATAATGTAATCATAAAGAAAATATTTTAGGTATGCTGATTTAAAATTGTTTTTAACCTATTGTAAGAAGATTCATTAAAGTTATTTTGAGAATAATTTCTTTTTAGTTAATGTTAAATGATTGTAAATTAATGTATTGTGCAGCTGTTTATAAAACAATTTTCAATTATTGAGGTTTAATAAAATGTTGAACTACAATTAATTTAGAGCCGATGAATAAGCGAATAGTGGTGCTTGAGGACGAAAAAGCAATTCTTGATTTAATGGAAATAGCACTTGAAGAAGAGGGATATGATGTAATAGCTATTAATCATCATGAGCCTATGGAATATTTCATTGATTTTGCACCACAAATAATTCTTCTTGATGTAAGATTATCCAATGGATATGGAAATATTTTATGTGAAAATTTAAAATCAAATCCCCTAACTTCCAAGATTCCTGTAATATTAGTTTCCGGAGCTAATAACCTGGTTACAATTGCAAATGAATGTAAAGCCGATGGTTATCTTTCCAAGCCATTTAGTGTTGACGAATTATTAACCTGTGTTAAGCGATACTAATAAATATTATTGGTTAACTCTCACAGTATTGATAAGGTCTGCAATTGCGTTCAGAGCATAAAGTAGAATAACGTCCCACAGGTTAATTTAAAACATTTCAAGTAATTAATAAATCCAAATAATACACTCTTCAATGATTATTCCTGCACTGAATTAATAACTTAGGTTAGTAAATCAGCATAAAAGGCACTAGTTTTTCTAAAAGTTTGGTTATGTAACTATTAAGTTAAGGTTAAGTTTATAAGTGATGAAAATATAACTTATTGTAGGTTATATCGTATAAGCTAAATCTAAAGTGCAATAATGTTTATCTATATTTTGTTACAGCGTTTTTTACCTTCAAATTAATTTCCAGGTTTTTATGAATGAACTTAATGCATCTGTCTTAGTAATAGACGATGAAGAAATGGTAAGGGATAATATTGAAGATATTCTCGTACCGAAGGGGTTGTCTCAAGAGCAACAGGGAATCAATCACGCAGTCAGTATTTTGTTTGACTCGCCGGCAACGTTACTGGCCCCACGTGTCCGTAGTAATATTCCAACTTTTACGGTAGATAAAGCTTCCAACGGAATGGAGGGCATTCGAAAAGTGAAAGAGGCCAAAGAACAAGGCCATCCATATGCGGTTATTTTTTTAGATATGCGTATGCCGGGCTTGAGCGGATTGGAAACAGCCATGGAGATACGGAGATATGATATTAAGGCAGAAATAGTGTTTATAACCGCGTACAGTGATTGTTCAATAGAGGAAATAGTAGAACAGGCCGGGCAAAATGTAGGATATCACTGTAAACCTTATGCATCTGAAGAGATTATACAGTTGGCCACAAAAGCAGTCAATGATTATAATAAGCTTCGTAATCTCGAAAGTTTGATCGAATCAATTTCATCTATAAGCTTAAATAATAACCAACTCAACTCTTTATTAAAAAACATACTCGACCAGGTTGCCGGTTCTTTAGAAACGGATATGGCGCTAATAGGGAAGATGCATGATGATTTTGTGTATGAAAAAGTGCTCTCAATAGGTGCGTTTGAGAAAAAAATAAATTTTGAGGAATTAATAGCCAAAATAAAGAATGTTAACATTGGAAAAGATGAAGTAATACAGATTGATGAACTGGTATTAGCCAGGATGGAGAACTATTCTGTTTTTGCGATTCTAAAAAAGAACGAAAGGCTGAAAACGGAAAAAATGTACCTGTTAAAGCTGTTTGTGCAAAATGCAGCCCAGGCTATCCGTAATGCCGAATTGAACGAAAAATTAATTCAAAAAGAGAAACTTTCAGCTGTAGGTCAAGTAATAGCAATGGTTATGCATGATCTTCGTTCTCCTATAAAAAACATTAAACTATTAACCGCCTTGATGCGCGAAGATGGTGGTGCCGGTGAACTGATTGATTTAATTGATCAGTCTGCAGAACAAGCTTCAAATATATTTGATGATTTTCTTGATTTTATCAGGGAAACCAAAATTAAAAAGGTACCGGTAAATATTAATAAAATAGCAAGCGAAGCTATAAAGCAAGCTGAATCAAGAGACGGTTTTGAACAGATAGTGATTACCAAAGATGTCTCAGAAACATTGATTGTTCCTGGTGATGAAAGCAAACTGAGAGGTACAATCGTTAATCTTGTAAACAATGCCATTGATGTTCTTCATGACAGGAACATAAAAAATGGCAGCATCAACATTTCAGCTCGTATTTCAGGTAAAGAAGTAATTTTAACTATTGTTGATAATGGTCCGGGTATCCCTCCCGAAATCAGCAAAGTCCTTTTTGAGCCATTTGTTACCATGCATAAAAAAAATGGAACAGGTTTAGGTCTTTCCATTGTAAAACAATTCGTTACCGGGCATGGCGGTAATATTGCTGTTAAAAACAACAATGGCGCTATTTTTACAATTACTCTTCCTTTGTAAAATCATCACATTGTACTGCTATCTTTATGTTAAGTATTAAGGAAATATTAATATGAATAATACTGTCCCTGAGCAACAGATACCTGTTCCGCCCGCTACACCATCTGAGCATTTAGAAAAATATAAAGCACTTATAACCTCATCAAATATTGGCGCCTGGGAATATTTTACGGAAACAGATTTCCTTTGGTGTAACGAAATCTATTTTTCATTACTTGGCAGAGATATTAAAGATTATGATATGTCGGGTAGTTCTAATTCAAATACCACCTGGATAGATTTAATACACCCCGAAGACAAAGAAGAGGCAACCGCCCGGTTTGAAGCATATGTTAAAAAACCGATAGGGACCCACGAGAGTTATTTCCGAATGAAACATAGGGATGGAAATTGGGTATGGATATGGTCGAGGGGTATGTTATTTAAAAATATAAAAGAGAGTTCGCAGAATATTATTATTGGTACACATGTCGATATCACCAGGCACAAAAATGCCGAAGAAGCCATACATCAGGAACGTATATTGCTGAGGACCTTAATTGATACCTTACCAGACACAATTTATGTAAAAGATATTGAAGGGCGAAAAATTATTGCCAATAACGCTGATGTGACCTATATAGGACGTACTTCGGAAGAAGAGGTGATCGGTAAAACGGATTTAGATTTATTTAACAATGAATTTGGTAAGCGGGGTTATGAAGACGATATGCGAATATTACGTTCAGGAAATCCTATTATTAACCAGGAAGAATATTTTTTAGATAGCGCCGGAACTAAACGCTGGCTGCTTACTACTAAGATGCCTGTTCGTGATGAATATGGAAGGATTATCCGCTTATTAGGAATTGGGCATGATATCACAGTCAGAAAGCAGTCGGATGAAGTATTAAAAAAATTAAATGCGGATTTATATCTTCAATCACAGGAATTGAGCAAACAAGCTGAGGATTTAAAGTCCCTTAATAAGCAGCTGAAGAAACAAAAGGAACAAGAATTGGAGAAAGCAATAGCACAGGGGAAGTTCGAAATTGCTTCGGAGTTTTTACATGACATCGGCAATGCCATGGTTGGATTAGGATCGCACTTAAATCGCATCAACCATGCAGTTGATAAAAACAATCCCGATAATATCAAAAACCTGATAGTGTTTTTAAAGGCCCATCAAACATCAATAGCTGATGCTATTGGTACAAATAAAGCAGACGCATTGATAACGCTTACTGAAGGCATTGCCGTAACCCTCAATGATAACGGAGCAGAAATACATACATCAATAACAGAGTTGTTTAATATTGTTACCCATATTCAGGAAATACTGAATATACAAAGACAATTGGTAAGAAGCCATCCCGGGATTCATGAAAGGAAACCAGTTAACCTTGAACATATTATTTATGATTGCAGGTCCATGCTTTTTGCGTCAATAGATAAAAAAGGCATTCAGCTTAAAATAAATATAAAACCCGGAAACTATACCATTAAAGGTGACCATACAAAGCTTATGCAAGTATTTTTAAATGTACTTAAAAATAGCATAGAAGCTATTGATGGCGGTGCCGTAGAAAAGAGTATTGCCATTAATATGCATACAGCTGGCGAAGTGCTGGAACTAACGGTTACGGATAATGGTCATGGATTTGATGCTGCCACAGCGAACCTGTTTTTTGTACGTGGCTTTACAACGAAAAAAAGTGGAACGGGACTTGGATTATATAATTGCAGGACCATCATTGAAAGCCATGCCGGTTCTTTTGAAATAAAAAGCGACGGCCCTGGCCGGGGGGCTGTTACAATAATTAAATTTATTGTATAAACATTTCAGAAAGCCGTATTCATGTTTATTATTTATAAAGGCGTACAATTAAATACTTTTAAATTATTTTTAACTCAAAATAGTTTCTATATTAGAACCTGTTTGAAATTGCTTTGTTATTATTTCTGCCCACAATTGGTTTTTTTGAAATGTTTAATATTAAACATTTAATAGAATTTGATAATTATTTTATATGCCGTCTGGAATAAGTGTAATTATTTGTTGTTTTAACAGTGCAACAAGGATGGCCCCTACTTTGCAGCATCTTTATAATCAAAGGAATATTTCTTCTTCTGCCTGGGAAATTATTGTAGTAAATAACGGCTCAACAGACAATACTGTTGAAATGGCACTTCAAATATGGGAATCTTTTGCCTCCAATAAACCCAATTTCAAAGTTGTTAATGAATTGACACCGGGCCTTTCTGCTGCGAGGCAAAAGGGTATTGAAGAATCTTACTATGATTATGTTTTATTTTGCGATGATGATAACTGGCTTGAAGAAAACTATTTGAGCCTTACGCTGAATATTATGCAAAATAATATGAACATTGGTGCCTTGGGTGGGACAGGAAGCCCAGTTTTTGAAAAAAATGAACCTCCGTATTTTTGGGTTAACCAATACAATTTATTGGCAGTTGGTAATCAATCAGAGATTGATGGTGATATTACGGATGAAAGAGGAGTGCTTTACGGGGCAGGAATGATTATAAATAAAGCCGCATACAGAATTTTAAAAGAGAAATTTAAATTTCAATTCCAATTGTCTGACCGGATGGCAAATAGTTTATTAAGCAGCGGTGATCATGAATTATGTATCGCATTAAAAAAAATAGGGTTTAGAATCTTTTATTCAAAAGATTTAAAATTTAAACACTATATACCAGGCTATCGGACAACCATTAACTATTATAAAAAATTATTTCTTGGGTTTGGGGCATCGTATGCAATGCTGCATGTTTACAGAGTCAATAAAAAAGATTTAAATCAAGTAAAAAATGATTACAGATACATTGTTTTGCGATGTTTAAAGAATATAATTTTTATAAGAACCAAACTGTTTATAAACGGTTATTATTTTAGTAATAAATATAAATATCTTAATGAACTTCATATATTATATAGTTATATTGGGCAACTGAAAGTTATGCTTAAAGTAAGGAATATATATAAGGTTCAATCTTTAGCCCTACCTTTATTTAATAATAACATTTAAAATTTTTTTAAAAACCTAAACTTTTACAAAAGTAATGTACTTAATCATTATAAGGGGGCCCATTAATGAAATATGAGGATTTAGATGAAGCATCTGAAAAAATCTTCTATGAAGAAATTATTGTATGCTTGTTTGACGGAAATTATAATTTAGGTGCCGGCGCATTAATAAATTCTCTTGTTAAAGCTGATTTTAAAGGTTTAATTTATATTGGTTACAGAGGAGCGTTACCAATTTGGGTAAAACAGCTTAAGCCGTTGGGTAATGACAATTTTTCTGTTACACCTAATATAAATATACACTTTAAACAAGTTGATACGCAAATGCATCTTGGTTATTACAAACCTTTTTTTATAAAAGAAGCTTTTGATAATTATAAACAAACCAAAAAAATTTATTATTTTGATGTAGATATTATTGTTAAAGCTCCGTGGACTGTTTTTTCAAATTGGCTCGAAAGTGGTTTATGTTTATGCCTTGACAATTCCTTTCATTTTCTTCATAATAGCCATCCGTGGAGAAAGCATTGGATAAAGTTGGCCCCTCAAAATGAACTTTCTTTTAATGACATAAATTATTATTTTAATAGTGGTTTTATAGGTATAGAAAGGGATAGTATTATTATAATAGACAGATGGATATATTATACTAACAAATATATTGAAGTTGGAGGAAATGTAAATCGTTTTGTAAAAGACGAATTTAACCATTTAAAAGGAGATCAGGATTTACTAAATGCCGCAATTACAATTTCTCCTAATATTGAAATCAGTATAGTAGGTAAAGAAGGTATGGGATTTACAACTCCTGCCACCTTAATGCTGCACGCTATCGGAGATAATAAACCCTGGAGTAATTTGTTTTTTATACAACTAATTAAATCCGGTAATAAACCGAATTTAGCAGATAAATATTTCTTCAGTTATTGCAAGTACCCTATTAATATTTTTGCTGGTTACAAATATCAATTAAAAAAACTGGATATGCTTATTTCAGCTCTTTTAGGTAGAGTTATAGGTTAATATTTGTAAAAACATGGTTGAAAGAATACCCCAATATCCTCCGGTAATAAAACCCTTAACCGATAAAGATGACCGTCCTTTATGGTCGGTTATGATTCCCTCATATAATTGCAGCAATTATTTAAAAGAGACCCTTCAAAGTGTTTTGTTACAAGCCAGAGACGCCGCTGAAATGCAAATAGTGGTGGTTGATGACTGCAGTACAGACGCTAATGTTGAAGATATTGTAAAAGATATTGGAAAAGGCAGGATTAGATTTTTCAAACAGTCTCAAAATGTTGGAAGCTTACGGAATTTTGAGACTTGTATTAACCTGTCGCGGGGGAAATTGATCCATTTATTACACGGCGACGACCTGGTGAAGCCTGGTTTTTATTCAGAGATTGAAGATTTATTTACAAAACACCCTTCTATTGGAGCCGCCTTTACAGGTTTGTCAGAGATCGATGAAAAAGGCAATGTAATAGAACCTTCCATGCAAATACAAAAATATACGGGTATTATTGAAAATTGGTTGTTAAAAATAGCGAAAAACCAATCTCTTCAGGTATGCTCAATCGTTGTAAAAAGAAGTGTATATGAAGAATTAGGAGGATTTTATGGCGTGCATTATGGTGAAGACTGGGAAATGTGGGTACGAATTGCATGTAATTTCCCTGTAGCGTATTCTACAAAAAATCTTGCTTTATACAGAGTACATAGTAATAATATAAGTTCAAGATATCTATCTACAGGCCAAAATATTAGAGATATAAAAACTGTGATTAATATTATTCAAAATTATTTACCTGTTGAGAAAAGAAAAGAGATCAAAAAAATAGCAAGCCGGAATTTTGCACACTACTTTTCAAAAAATGCACATAAAATTTACGAGGTACACGGAAACAAACAGGTAGCGCTAAAACAAGCACACGGAGCTTTACTATTATATTTTAATAAATGGATATTAATTTCATTAATTAAACTTTATGTTAAGGCTCTTATAAATTACAAAAATTTAACATGAATTTTACTTTATTAAGCATTTAGTTTAAAAAACAGTAGCTTTATTAAAAATATATAACGCTTCTGTTATTTTATGTTTAAATATTTAATATTTGTTACTCTATTACTCAACTGCCTGGTAAGTCATGGAAGTATTATTGAAATAAGGTACCATGTTCCGAATGCGGCACAAGTGACAATGGTGTGGGGAGTGAATGATTGGGGCATTACCGCAAACCAGCCTGCCGGCACTATAATAAAAGATAATGTAATGCACTCTCCGATGGTGAGAGAGGGGGAAGATTATGTTTTAAAGATAACTGTACCGGATAACAGTACCATTGATTATATTTTTCAATTTACAAAAAAAGCCGGGCTATTTAAAATAAGGTTTGATTATATCGATTTCAATCAACAACCCGACAAAAAATTTTATCACAATATCATAAATGGAAACGCGGTCATCAGGATAAACCCGGATCCTAATAAATTAAAGCCTGTTAAAAGGATTGGGCTGTTAAAATATTCAACCTTGTTCTTTTTTGCATTTTCCGCACTGGCTATACTATTATGGATATGTAAAAAATTCGTATTTAAAACGGCTTTTGTACCCTTAAATCCGACGGTCTTATTTTTTGCAATTTCGATCGCACTATTAGTCACCCTGGTAATAATACGGGCCATTATTACTAATGAAGCTGTACAGTTTTTAAATGCTCCTTTGCATGCCCTGCCTTTATTATTTAAAACTTCTTTCCAGGATCTTTTATATACCTGCGTACTGACGAGCTTATTTGGATTTTTCTTTTTTATAAGGAAAACCGGCCGCGCTTTAATACTTTGGCTATTCGGGAGTTTTGCCATTTTGTCGATAATAATTTGTATGGCGAACATTCAAATAACAGCATTACTTGGAAGGCCATTGAACTACGAATGGCTATATTATTCTGATTTTTTAATGAGTAAAGATGCCTCAAGGGCCATCAGAACCAATATTGAAACGCGTTCGTTGTTTTCTTATTTACTAATGATCCTGGCTGTCGTACCATTAGTATTTCTTATTTACCATTTGTTGCTTAAAAAACCCGTTATTGCATTCACGATTTTCACCGTATGCCTCCTTATCGGTTATTTTGCAAAAAATGACTTGTCAATTAATAATGGAAATAGAGAAAATCCGGTTATCTACTTTCTTACTTCCTTGTCGCGGCAAAACGGTCTTTCTAAATTGTCCAATAAAAAAGGGATTGATATACGCGAATTCCCGGGTGAAAATAAAAACGTTTTACAACCCCAATATGCTTTAAAGTTTAAGAAAGCCAATATAAAAAATGTGATCGTTTTTGTATTAGAATCAACTCCCGCCGAATATATTACGCCATATAATTCCATTTATCGAACCACGCCATTTCTTGATTCCATAAAATCTTCCACATTATTTTTTGATGCTGCTTATGCACACGTACCTGCCACTAACAAATCATTGGTGTCTATTTTATGCGGCAGTTATCCGTACCTTTCCTATAAGTCCATTACTGCAGAAAAACCGGCGATCGGGTGGCCCTCTATCTCTTCGGAACTAAAAAAAAACGGATATAGAACATCTTTTTTTAATTCAGGGGATAACCGTTTCCAGGGTGCGGATTCTTTTTTACAACACAGAGGGCTTAATGAAATACAGGATTTTCAACAAAACACCTGTGGAGTGCCTGTTTTTTCGGATCTCCGCTATACAAATGAAAACCTGGAAGGGATAAATGACGCATGTTTGCCCGTGAAGTTTTTTAACTGGATAAAGGAGGACTGGTCCACTCCATTTTTTTCAATGATGTGGACCTATCAGACGCACTATCCCTATTATACAGCCAGTAACAGGATAAATTTCCATTCAAATAATGAATCATTGGAAAAATATCTGAATGCCTTGCACGATGCGGATAAAACGCTTCGGCAACTGGTAGAAGGATTGAAAAAAAGAGGCCTCATAAACTCTACGCTTATCGTTATATTAGGTGATCATGGTGAGGCTTTTGGCCGGCATGGACAAATTACCCATGCAGGAGGAATATATGAGGAAAACGTACACATTCCTTTGATCCTGTTTAATCCACAACTTTTCAATGGGGAGCATGTAAATGCAGTAGCAGGCATCAGTGATATAGCCCCCACCATTTTTTCCATTTTAAATAAACCCATACCCCATCAATGGCAGGGTGAGGATTTATTTAGCATTAACAGAAGGAATAAAGTGTATTTCTTTTCTCCGTTCTCAGATTTGGTTTTTGGCTGCAGGGAGGGGAATTATAAATTAATTTACAATGCAACGAGCGATATATCATATTTATATGACCTTAAAACTGATCCACACGAATCTGTAAACATTGCTGATAAAAATCCCAAATATGTGAAGAAATTGAGTGAAAGTCTAAATGCCTGGATACAATATCAGGTTCAATATGTAAATTCTTTTTTGAAGTAGGAACACAATAATAGTTGAAGAGCTTAATAAGTTCAAATTTCAAATTTTGTTCGCCTTATTGGTGATAATTATTGTAACCGCCAAATGTTAAGTTGATTTTTGAATTCGGCCCCGGTTAAGTTCTTTACCTGAAACCTGCCCAACCTATAGATATGAGAATTTATTAGTAAAGTTTTTTCCTCAGTAGTAAAGGCTGCGTTGAAACCCGAATCAGAAGCCATTTGTATTGTTTCTATACTATAATTTCCATATGGATATGCCAGCAGGTTAATTTCCCGTCCTGTTATTTCCTGCAGAAATTTCCTGTTTTCATTTATTTCTTTTTTTTGAATATCAGCATTATAATGTGCCAACGCCGGATGGGTTACTGTATGCGCCCCTATAGTAAATAAATTATCTGAAGCAAGCTGCTGTAATTCGTTAGCCGACATTGTTCTATAATCCGGCCGGGCCATTAACGATAAACCAGCCCACTTTCTTATCATTTCTAAATACCTATCCTGTTCTGTAAAGGGTAAAGGTTTAATATGTTCCCATAGTTTATAAAATAGCCGGGCCCTTATTGTAGGCGGTTCTTCAGCACAGGCTTTCCATAAACGGTGCTTTTGACGGATTTCTTCGGTCAAATAACTTTCATCCATCAGCTCAAATTCAATAGCATGTTCATTTACAACCATCGAAAATACTGATGGCAGATGTGCG
Source organism: Mucilaginibacter sp. (assembly GCA_028288305.1). GTDB lineage: Bacteria > Bacteroidota > Bacteroidia > Sphingobacteriales > Sphingobacteriaceae > Mucilaginibacter. The sequence continues at coordinate 12,103 of JAQBOA010000105.1, read as the reverse complement.
GTAAACAAGAAAAGATGTTCTAATTCATCCCACCAAAATTCTCTTCCATTTTCAATCTTGCCGGAAGTAATAAAGAAGGTGGCAGGTATTTTATATTTTTCAAGAAGCGGTTTAGCAATCTTAAAATTATCAATATATCCATCATCAAAAGTAATTGCTATATTGTTCTTAGGTAGATTATGGGAATTTACCGAACCAGCTAATTGATGCAAAGGAACTACACTCCCTATTTTTTTTAATACTTTTAAATGTTGTTCAAACCGTTCAGGGCTTACGGCAAGTTCCCATACATCTGATTCCGGCTCGGCAACTCGGTGATACATAAGCACTATCGCTTTATGCTCAAATATTTTTTTAATTTTTGTAAATATTATATGTTTCATCAGGCAAATTCTTTAACTGCCTTTACAGTATTAATTACCTGGAAATGCAGATCCTGATAATCAAGTTTTTCACTGGAAACTTCCGTAATACCCATGCCATACAAAAATGCAGTTGCAATGTATACATTACCGAATGTCTCAATTTCAACATTGCAGGATGGAAAAGCCTCTTCAAATAATTTTATCAATGCAACATCAGTAAAAGACCAATACCAGGTTTTTTTCCAGCCCCCGTGGTCAATAGGCGTAATGCCAGGCGCGGTAAGCAGTAAAACTCCGCCTGGCTTTAAAATTCTGTGGCAGGTAAACAGAGCGGCTTTGAAATCATAAATAAACTGCAGCGTTTGTGTAAGTATAATGCAGTCAAAAGCGTTATCGGGTAAATGTGGCGCATTACTCAAATCACCAACAAAAGTTGCTTTTGTATTTGTGTCATTTACGTGCAGTATGTCACTTTGCGTTAATTTATTTCCACCGTACAATAATGTATATTCATTATCGCCAATTTCCAAACACCTGCCTTTTATAAACTCAGCCTCCTTTTGTAAAAAATTTTCAATATAATAACGGTCTATCGGCCCACCCCTGTCATATCCAAATTCAGTACTAAAAGGAGCTAATCTGTCAATATCGCCTGCTTTAACATCTCCGACAGCCGGACAATAGTATTTTCCGCGTTCAGCCTTTTGCTGACCTGTTTTACTATGGGGAAGTATATATTTTTTAATGAATGATTTAAGCATATCTTTCCTGATTACGATGGATCTATTTTACGGAAGCCTGTTGCAGGAAACGAAGAATAGTATTCATACCAGGTTTTCAGGCCATTTTCGTACGCTTCGTGTTCTTCTGCGGTTTGCAAGTTGTCCTTTTGTCTCTCCAATACTTTTAACACATTGCTTAACATCAGCGGAATATTTCCCGACATGTTGGTATTATGGATACGATAAGCGGCTATCTTATGATTATGATTTAAAACCGGAAACCTCCGGGCTGTTTTTAAATAAACATCATAATCCTCACAAGCTGCTAAAGTTTCGTCGAATAAAAAATTATCAAAAACCCAGCGCCGGTACATTACCGCACCATGCATCCCGATGTAGTTACCCCCAAGCAAATGCAAATAATGGTCATCATTAACTTCATTAACTACATCTAACGATTCACCATTTTCAACAAATACCTTTTCATGTCCACCGGAAACAAAAGCGACTTCATCATTCCATAAAAGGCCGCTTAAATTAAATGCAATTGATCCTTCTAAAAGCCAATCATCGGCATCTAAAAAAATCAAATATTCACCGCTGCTGTTTTTTATACCTGTATTTCTGGCAGCAGAAAGGCCTTGATTTTTCTGGTAAATATATTTCACCCCTTCTACACCTTTAATTATCTCTTGCGTATTGTCTGTTGAACCATCATCAACGACAATAATTTCTATTGCGGCGTACTTTTGCTGCCAAATGCTTTTTAAGGCATCTATTAAATAATGCCCATGATTATAACTGGGGATAATTACCGATACCAGGGGTGCAATATCATTAGATGTATAAGGTACAGACTTTAATATATGATTTCTGTTGTTGTAAAAAAATATAAAACCAGATAACATTCCTGTTATTTCATTCCATAAAGTCTTAAATCTGAAACGATAATATGGGAATCCCTTAATTATTAAATTTCGATAGTGTGATGGAAACCACCTCAATTTGTATCTTACGTAACCAGATTCAGGTTGTTGTTTTTGTTGTATAAGAGCTGCGGTTGTAAAGCCGCGCATATAATTAAATATTTGTTTTTTTAATCCTTTCAGGTCTTTGCGGTGTTCATGATAAACAACCGCTCTGGGGTTATAATAAATTGTATACCCGGCGGAAAGTACCCTAAACCACATTTCGGAGTCGCCATTACAGCCTGCCGCTCCCGCATCAAGTAATTCATTAAAAAGTCCTGTTTTAATAAATACCGATTTCCGGAAAGCCATGTTTGCCCCGGCACCTATCTCCCATACTGGCGGCCCTTTTGATAGTGTTGACTCAAAATAATTGCTGTCATAAATTTTATCTGTATAACCACGATTAAAACTCCAATGCTTTTCAAAAATTAGTTGCGCTTCGGTAGCTAACTCTGATGCAAATACCAAACCTGTCATTGCACCAATAGAAGGATTTTTAAATGTTTTCCATACATGGTATGCCCAAAAAGAATGAACATGAACGTCGTCATCAACATAAGCAATGATAGGGAATTTTGTATTTAGAATACCTGTATTCCTGGCTATGTCCAGCCCCGCCCTTGGCTCTTTAATATATTTTACATCTTCAAAACTTTCTGCAATGTTTTTAGTAGAATCATCAATCGGGGCATTATCAACTACAACGATTTCTGCCGCAAGGCAAGCAAGCTTCTTAAGTGTAGTAAGGCATTGCTGCAAATGAGCCGCTCTGTTTCGCGTGCATATAATAACAGAAACCGGCACTACAGGGGGTATTTTTGCAGTAATAAATTTCGACAGCAGCACATCCATCCAACCATAAAAATCGCCGGACATCTGCTGTGTTAACCAATATTCCCATTCACCGCCGGTAATACTTGTATCTTGCCAGTAAAATATTATCGTTGGTTTAATAGCCGCTACTAATTGTTCGTAGTATTCGTTTTCAGATAGCTTTTGATTGGGTTCGATAAAAAACTGGCCTAAAGCAATGTCATTCCACCAAAAAACAAGATAGTTACCTTTTTCTTCCGCGTCAAGCGTCGGCATTGCCAACGTAGTGTTAAGATAAATGTGATGGATAGTATATGGAGGAAAAGGCTTCATAAATGACTTGTATCGTTATTCTATAGAAAATGTTGTTTGTTCGATACGAAATGGAAACCTGGGACGTACAGCCCCCATCCACTTCCCATACCATTTTATATCCCCTCTATAATCTTCAAGGTCAAAGGACATACATTGTTCAAAATAATATAATTGAATGGAAGTGTCCTTATTAATAATCAGAGAAATAAAATAAGATCCATCATTTAAAAAATTGCCAGGTATTGTACACTCTCCTTCTATTAATCCCTTATCATAATAACCTCCAGGGGATTGATTATCAAAAATGCATTCACCACCATATGAAAATAAATGCAGACCTATTGAAAGTGATACATTATCTGTTAAATTCCAAAACTTAAATTTAACCGTTAATGGTATTCTTATATCAAGCGGGTCGTCGGGGTTTTCCATTTGCGGTATGAGCTCAATTTTTTTGAAACGTATAAAATCATTACCTGGAGCTTCCTGAATATTGTCCCAGCTTTGTTTAAGGTTAAACTGCTGTACACTTGCAAGATATTTGTTTACAACTGCAGAACATGTTCCGATTTCTTTTAAATGGCCTTGTTGCAGCCATAACGCTTTATTACAAAGATTATTTATCGCCTGCATAAAGTGGCTGACAAAAAGAACAGTTCTTCCTTCTTTTTGGGAAACATCTCTCATTTTTCCAAGGCACTTTTTTTGAAAATCAGCATCACCAACAGCGAGCACTTCATCAACAATTAATATATCTGGTTCCAGGTGTGCTACTACTGCAAAGGCCAATCGTACATACATTCCTGAAGAATATCGTTTTATCGGCGTATCTAAAAACTTTTCAATACCTGAAAACGCGACTATTTCATCAAATTTTCTTAGTATTTCCCTTTTATTCATCCCCAGCGTATAACCACTTATATATATGTTTTCTCTTCCTGTAAGTTCAGAATGAAAACCTGTTCCTACTTCAAGAATACTGCTAATCTTACCCTTACCTCTAACTGAACCAATTGTTGGTTGAACAATTCTTGAAATTATTTTAAGCAGAGTAGATTTACCCGATCCGTTGCTCCCAATTATACCTATGGCGTCGCCCTGTTTTACTTCAAAGGAAATATTTTTTAAAGCCCATAAATCCAGATTGGATGTATGCGAAGTTTCTTCTGCTATAAAATATGGATCCTCTTTTTTTATAATGGTTGTTTTCCACCAATTATTTAAATCCCGCCTTAGGGATCCGGAACCTATCTCACCTAGTTTATATAATTTTGAAATATTTTGTACCTCTATTACTGTCTCTGCCATGGTAGTGATTAAATTACATCAATGAGTTTACCGCCTTGTTTATTAAACAATAATATAGTTATTATTAGTGAAAAAGCCATAAAAATAATGCTATACAATAGTTGAACAGGAGCAACTGTTCCTTCGCCTAATAAACCAAGGCGGAAGAGTTCAAATAAAGGAGTTAACGGATTTAACTGTACTATCCAGCGGATATGTTCTTTAACAGCGGCTAAAGGATATATAACAGGGGTTACGAACATTAAAACCCTTAAAAAAATATCAACAAAATTACTTAAATCACGATACTTGGCAGTAATGATGGAAAACAAAAGGCCTATACTCAGGCTTATCATTCCAAGTGTAAAAATAACCAATGGAAGTGTAAGAAGATACCAGGTAAATGTAACATTGAAACCTTTGAATACAACGAAATATATCAAAATAATAACTAATAGAACTAATTGAATTAGAAAACGTAAAAATTGTGTAATTATTAAAGCAAGCGGGACTATAAGGCGGGGAAAATAAACTTTGCTGAATATTTGTATATTATCACGAAATATTTTAGATGTAGCTGAAAAGCTGTCGTTGAAAAAGTTCCAAAGAACAATTCCTGAAAAATAAAATAAAACAGGTGGTAATTTTCCTCCAATTGAAACTCCTATTATTTTATTGAATACAAATACGTAAGTGACCGTAGTAATTATAGGTTGAAATAATACCCAGAGAGGCCCTAAAAGGGTTTGCTGATAATTAATTAAAAATTCTTTTCTAACCAACCTGAATAAAAGGTGATAGTAAGAAAATAATTCTTTTAAATTTAAATCGAAATAGCTGCTTTTGGATTCAATTACCCACTCCATTTTCTTTTCTGACGATGACATATTTTAATTTTGTTGTATTGTATATGTTAAATTGTTGATAGTGTAATATAGATTATTAATTATGAAGCCGGTAATAATTATTGTATTATCCGAATTTAATTAATGACTTGTTTTAAGAATTGAGTGGGCTACATCTAAAAAGTAATAATAGTTTAGGTTTACTTGTTATGTCTCCGTCAATCAAACGTCCCTGTCTTGTTAACAAATTAAGAATAAAGTTATTTTTTGTCTAACTAAGCAAAACAGCATGGGTCAAATAACAGATTTGTATAATACATTATATTAATTTATTATCTAACTATTGCTTTTGTGAACTGGATATTATTAATATAAAACTTAGTTAATTTAATTTAAAGTTCTAATATAATATTCAAAAACGATAATTCGGTGCAATTTGTTTAGGACTTAAAAGACATTTCGTTAACAAAAATTAAAATAAGCATTTTAAAAACGCCCTTTGATCCTTAAAATTAATTAAATGAATAAGATATGATAAGATATGATAAGATATGATAAGATATGATAAGATATAATGTAATCAAAACTTTCATTGTCAATTTAAACAGATTTTTGCATCTTTGCAATCGCAAAAATTGTGTTGGTCCCATAGCTCAGCTGGATAGAGCAACAGATTTCTAATCTGTAGGTCTTAGGTTCGAATCCTAATGGGATCACTGGTTAAGTCAAAAGCCTTAGGTCGAAAGTCCTGAGGCTTTTATTTTTAGAGTGTTACGCCAGGTTGAATATGTGAATCGCGGTACCCCTTTGGAAACGCTGCGATAATAAAAAGTGCAGGAAATATGCCGACTGAATCTGGCTGTTTCCCGCTTTGGGCGACGACCGCACGAAAATGAATATTTGCAATAGCAAGGGGGCTAAGGCAACCCCGGACATATAACAGGCGGTGAATACTCAAAGGTTGCCATTGTATTTATATCAGTGAGTGAACAACCAGGAATAGGCCGATTGCAAACAAAAAAATGTATACGTATTTAAAGAAACTTTCCCCGGTCAAACGGTGATTAATTATCCGGCCGATAAAAACACCAGGCACCATCACGGGCAGGCACCATAAGTAATAACGGATTACTGCCGGAACCAGTAATCCAGTTAGCCAGTACCCGATAATACCAACGATACTGGCGATCAGAAAATAACCTTGCAGGGTCGCCCGGAAATGCTGGGCCGACCACCGTCGTTTAGCGCCGTAAATTACCAACGGCGGACCGTTGATGCCATAGGCCCCGCCCAATATTCCTGCCAAAAGGCCGCATCCAAAAAGCCAGGCAATGTTGTCTTTCTTCAGTTCCTTCAACTTCTTGCCGTACAACAGGTAAAAAGCAAACAAACAGATTACAACGCCGAGTGCGGTTTTGACTATTCGGTCATCGGTCTTTTCAAGCAGCAAAAGCCCTATCGGGATACCAACCAATGTAAAACCTATAAGTCCGCCTGCGCTGCGGAAATGGATCTTGTTCCAATCCTGGACAACGACAATGACGGCAATTGTTATAGAAACCAGTACGGAAAGTGGTACGGCCACATTCAGCGGTATTTGCAATGCCAGCAGCGGTACGGCTATCAGGGATTCGCCAAATCCAAAGGCAGAGCGGAAGATGGTGGCAAAAAAGATAATAGCCAAAATATTGGCAGTAAGGGAATTGACGAACATGTGTTTTTCACGGGTAAGGGGATTAAATGTATCAAATTTTTCAGATTAGTGATTAATTTGTGGCTTTGATAATCATGGGGATACCGAACAAGATAAAATAAAGATAGCCCGGTTTGTATTTAACCGGGCTATCTTTTATTATCGTGTTTATACTAAAGAATCAATAATTCCCGATAATCCACTTTAATAGCTAGCTACAGCCGGTTGAACCGCATCGATTGCTTCACGAAGCGCCTTAGCTGCTGCAGCCGGATCCGCTGCACCATAAATTGCAGCTCCCGCAACAGCTACCTGTGCACCTGCTTTAATAACTGCTGCAACATTATTAATGTTAACACCGCCTGCTATAGAAACCGGTACCCCTGCTCTTGAAGCCTCATCTATTAATTTCTGGATGGAATATCCTTCTGTCCACTGCTCATCTAAGCCAGCATGTAATTCTACAAATTCAACCCCTAAATCGGTCACTTCGCGGGCACGTTTTACACGGTCAGGGTAACCAATGGTCTCTACAACAACCCCTTTGTTATGTGCTTTTGCAGATTTAACTGCGCCTTTGATGGTAGCATTTCCAGCTGCTCCCATAACGGTAACAAGGTCTGCCCCCGCGTCAAATGCGATATCAGCTTCCAATTCTCCGGCATCTGCTGTTTTAAGATCAGCAAAAACCAGTTTATCAGGATGCGCATTTTTCATTGCGGTGATCACTGCTGATCCCATGTTTTTAATTAGTGGGGTGCCTAATTCAATAATGTCTACATACGGAGCAACCTTAGCTGCAAGCTCCAGGGCATCCTTTGTTGTCAATAAGTCTATTGCTACTTGTAATTTTGCCATTTTATTATTATTTTAAATTAAATTATTTTTGTTATTTATCTACTCCATGTTAGCATGGCGTTTCCAAAGTTCTTCAGCAGGTGTTCCATCCAATTTCCATAAAGCAAGAAATACTGCATCAGTAATTAACAGTAATGCCTGTTCAAAAAGGCTCCCGGCGTACTGCTTTGATTTACTTCCACCATGGTCTTCTTTTTCAGCGGCTGGCACTTGAATGTGAATATCTGCGAGTTTTGCGAGTGTCGAAACTGAATTAGTGGATATTGCTATTACTTTAGCTCCAGTCAATTTTGCTTTTTCGGCTGCTGTAATGATAGTGCTTGTAGTTCCTGATCCGGATGCGGCCAAAAGAAGGTCGCCATATTTTATTGCGGGCGTAGTGGTATCCCCAACAAAATATACCTGTAATCCAAGATGCATTAAACGCATGGCTGCAGATCGCATCGAAAAACCAGACCGGCCCGAGGCAATAAGAAAAATAGAGCGGGCTTGCTGAATATTTTCAATTAACGGGCCAAATTGACTATAATCTATTTGAGCAGCTAACTGAATATTTTCATTAAGCACTAATTGAAGGTTTTCCTGAATATTTGATATTTGCTGATGTTGCCGATTATTTATATTCATGATTAATCATTTAAATCGTTGACAAAAGTATTGGAAAGGTTGGGGCAATTAATTACACAATTGGCTCAAGAAAGTGGACTATTAGGAAATTGTGTAAACTAAAAGTCAAAAGTGATCAGTTTTTAAAAGCACATTTCCGAATGGCACTCCTTTATGATCATACTATGATCATTGAAAACTCCAGGTGCTTATTTTTGTAAAATGATTTTTCCGTTAAAAGAACCCAGGCTTGAAAGTTCCCTGATATACATCAGAAACCTGAATAATTGTCCTTCCAGTTATCTGAACGATCAGGGAAGAAAAGATTTTTTTGAAATTGTATGGCTTAAAAATGAAGGCCCCCTTCATGCATTAAAAATGAATGATTTTAATGTAAAAGGTGATTGGATCTATTTGATACCTCCTTATCGGGTTCACCAGCTCAATAAGGCAGGTAAAAATGGTGAACTCATTTCCTTCAAGCGGGAAATTTTGGAGGAAGAAGATGAGGAATTTCTCCTTGACCTGTTTAAAGTTTTTAATGTACCGGGTGAATTTTCATGTTTAAGGGCAGATAAGGAAGCAACAGTGGAGCTTAATAATATTTATAAGCTTTTGATTGATGAATACCAAAAAGGTGTGGACAACCTGGTTATTGTAAAGGCGCTTCTTAAAGTATTCTTACTAAAGCTGATACAGATTAAAGAACAAGAATTTACCAGTCATGATATCTACCAGAAAAGAGTTTATGAATTTTTGATGTTGTTAGAGAGCAATTACCTTAAAGTACGAAATACTGATTTTTATGCAGGTAAGCTGGGCATTAGTTCAAAAAGATTGAACCAGATATTAAAGAATAAACTGGATAAAACAGGTATGCAACTTATTCATGAAAGAATTATATTGAAAGCCAAAAGGCTGATCATACATAGTGAAAATACGATCAAGGAGATTGCTTATGAACTTGGATTCTCAGACCGGCCTTATTTCAGTCGATTTTTTAAAAAGCAAACGGGGCAAACACCGGATGAATTTCAGAAACAAGCTCAAAATCATGTTAAGTCAAAATTCAATACTTTAGTTTGAATTAAATGCAGAAAAAATGAAATACATACGTAACCGTCAACGTAAGATCGCTGGAAAGCAATGCTCAAAAGCAACCATGCAGTGATGCCGCATAAACTCATCTGATCTTCTATTAACCTGTTAGGACTACCCCATAATCAATATTTAAATTTGGCGTAAAAAAACCGGAAGCGTATTAGGCATCCGGCTTGTAAAAGGATCTTAATCTTTAATAATAGACTAATTAACTATAAAGCTTCCCACCAGCAAGGCGAGCACAGCCTGCATATCCAGCGCTTCATCAAATGCCGCTGTTGCGGTTGCAACCGAAGTTTTGCTTCCTGCAGTAGCGCCGGGTAAAGTGGTAAGATCAACACCGCCCTGAACTACGTTATTCTCGTATGCGTAATTGGCATTGACTAAGGCAATGCCGGTATCATTTCCTAAACTCAAGGTACTGGTGATCCATGGTTTAACATTAGCGCCATATTTATTGGTTCGCAGATAGCGAATAGCCGAGGCATGACGTGCTTCCACCGCATGAATAGATAATGCAGCAGTTAGAACAACTTGATTACCCAGTAAATTATGTGCCTGGCCCTTATAGGCCCGAACGCCGGTGTCCTCAAACGTTTCGGCAACAGCCAAAAATGTTTGGTAGTTCGTCAGTACATCCTCAAATGGTCCGTTATGTGAACCATTACCTGCCGTAAGATCGAAAGTCGGGGAGCTTACTGGGGTGCCTCCAAGCTGAGTAATCACCGCTTTTAAAAAGGTAACATGGTGATTTTCGTCATCGGTAATTTCCGCAATATATTTTGTATCGGCTGCCGGAATTAAACCAGCACTGGCAGTTCCCTGATTATAAAAATACGATTCCAGGTATTCCAGCGTCAATGCAAAATTCAGTACGTCAATAACCGTTGACGTAGTGGAAGTTGAACCATATGCTTTTTTAAACATGGTACCCAAGGCAAATGGTAATGCAGCTATTGCCACCTTTGAGCCAAAACTGGTAATATTTTTTATCGCGTCGCGACGGGGGCTCAGGCGCTCGGTAACTTCCGGGTCAGCTTTTTCTATTTCTTCTATAATATTAAGTAAATTCATGGCGATGTAGATTAAGATGCTTTGTAATTATAATTAACTGCGCTCACTTTGGTTTTAAGATAGGTATTTGCAATGGGCAATACCTGTGCTATGCTAAGTGATGTGTTTAAACCATTGTTGTCCACCACGTCTGAACTTGCATAACTACCCCATTCAAGCAGGTTACGAATTAATGCTGCGTGTCTTGCTTCAACCGATACAATCTTGCCTGCGAGAGTGAGATATTCTTTATTCTGAATAAGATAACCTGCGCCATCATACGCCTTTACACCGGCATCTTCAAATGCCTTGGCTGCCCTTAGTACAGAAGACCGACTGCTGAAATTGATCGAGCTGAAGTCAACAGTGAGCACTGGGATAGCATGCGAGCCTAACGCAGCTTTAAAAAACTCACGGTGACAAACTTCATGGTCGCGTATCTCCGTCAAAAAGTCGGATTCGGCGGTAGTTATTCCCGAATAGGGAGATGAAGCCGCCTGGATGTAAAACGCAGCCTCCAATTGCTCCAGGGCGTACGCGTAATTCAATATTGCTAAGTCTCCACTTCCAATATCAATATGATTGGCATTAAAGGACGATGCAAGGTCTCCTTTTCCAATACCATTGTTAGCGGATGGACTAACGTGATCCTTGCTGCACGAAGCAATAGCAAGCAGGCCTGCCGATGCGACTCCGGCACCGGCATAACGCAAAAATGACCGCCTGGCCAATTTTGCATCATCAAAATTTTCAGATGTTTCTGTTTTCATAGTAAATTTATATTTGGTTAAAATTTATATTATGGCAAATCTTTAAGAGCTTCGATTATAACTTACGTAAAATAAATTTCATTGGTTTTTAAAATTTTAATAAATAATTAAAAAAATTACCAATAATGGAACGCGGCCGTTTGTCTATTAAATATTAATGCAAAGGCGTAAATCACTTCCTGATAAATTTAACTTTTAGTAAAAACTTATTTACTTTTATATAATCAATTACCTGTCAGGTATTAATTTTATAATGAAATTAAAATTTAATGGAATATGGAAAAGCTATCAAATGTAAAATTATCCGGGAGCTATAAACCTGCAAAGCCGGGTGAAAAGCAACGTGAGCTTAACAAAGATGAAGTTATTGAAGTAACTGTTAGACTACGCCGGAAGAAGGAATTGCCGAATGAATCATTAACCGGACAATTTTTGACAAGAGAAACGTATGAAAATGATTATGGCGCTTCACAGGAAGATGCAGACAAGGTGGCGGCCTTTGCGCATGCAAATCTTTTAACAACGGTTGAAGTTGATCTTGCGAGACGAAGTATAATCTTTAAAGGAAAGATCAGCGATTTCGAAAAGGCGTTTAATGTAAATTTGAATGGATATGATTATAATGCAGGCGGTTTCAGATAATTGACTGGTGAAATTAATGTTCCGGCTGATCTTAAAGATATAATTAAAGGTGTTTTCGGTTT
>JAQBOA010000097.1 GCA_028288305.1 Mucilaginibacter sp. | reverse complement strand
AAATGAGCAAGGACTCGCCCAAAAATTGTACGATCAGCTGCCCGCGTATGGCCCCCGACACTTTACGCAATCCAATTTCTTTAGCTCTTCGTGCAGAACGGGCCGTTGCCAGGTTCATAAAGTTGATACAAGCTACCACGAGGATCAGAATGGCAACTATAAAAAAGATACTGACGTATTGCGAATTCCCGTGTCCCGATAAATCGACCTGCAAAGGAGGAGCCAGGTGGATGCTTGTTAATGGTTGCAATTGATACTCTATCTTCATATTGGGCTCAACCTTATGATAAATTCGGTTTACCTGGTTATTAAACCCTGATAAAGATGCAGCTGTCGGAACAAAATTTTTATCTAATTGAACATAACTATAAAAGTTAAAATTGTCCCAGGCATTTCTTTTTAAATCATCATTGTATTTTGCTAAAGAAGCCATAGGCAAAATAAAATCAAACTGGAGGTGTGAATTTGAAGGAATATTAGCCAAAACACCAGTTACAACTACATTGTCGCCATTATCTTTACGTAAAACCTTGCCCATTGCATCTTCCTTTCCGAAGTACTTTTTCTCCATGTCTTCTGTAATCAAAACACCGTCAACATTTTTTAACGCAGTCGAAGGGTTTCCTTTTACAAGGGAAAAAGAAAATACTTCCATGAATGAAGGATCTGCATAAAACACATGGTCTTCTTCAAACTTTCTATTGCCCGCTTCAAACAAAACGGTGGTAAGGTGACTCAGCCTGACAGTATTTTTTATCACCGGCATTTGTGCTTTCAAACCAGCCGGCATACCTGCGCAATTCACCGCTGCTTTAAAACCACTGGCATTACAGGTAATGCGATAAACCTGGTCCGCGTTTTTATGAAAACGGTCATAACTTAATTCGTTTTGCACCCAAAGAAGGATCAGGATACTTGCTGCCATGCCAATAGCCAACCCAGATATGTTAATAATTGAATAGGCTTTATGCCGGATTAAATTTCTGTAGGCTATTTTAAAATAAGTTTTTAACATGACTGGTTATTTAGCGATTTTGAATCAATGAATTAACAGATTTTATTCCGCTAAGAAAATGCCACTTAATTAAAGCGCTATCAACCAATTATTTATAAACAGATGAATTGCTTTGAATTGTGCGGTTTTGATACAGGGGATGTTCGTTATTGATTAAGGACCGGCTGGCTATTGATCCAATCCCGTGCCTGGGCTATGTCGGTAAAATATTGGGTGGTAACGATCCCGGCCATTATATCGATACTTTTTTTAGCGGACAGCTGACTGAAAGTATTTGGAGAAAAGATATGTGCGAGGTATTTTAGCCCAGCTTTTTCCATCATGGGGAACCAGGTGCCACCAACCCACTCTACAGCTTCTGACCAATTGCCGAGCACATGCGTATTATCGTTTACAACCCGGTCAGTTTTATTTTTAACAAGGTATTCCAACATCATAAGGCAACCATCTTTTACAGACTCCATATCCTGGTAACCTGTCCAGTCTACATCTAAACGATTACAAGCATGATTATAAGCGATAGTAATGGTACTGTCTTTATAAAAAGTATCGCTTTTTGCAACCGGTTCATGTTTTTTATCCTGAAGAGGCAACCTAAAATAAAAGGTAGACCCTTGATCGGGTTCACTTTCAATCCAGAAATCCCCCTGGTGCCGTTTTAATATTTCGGCAGATATAAACAAACCCAAGCCTAAGCCATCAAAGCGCATTCCGGTATTGTCTACACGATAATACCGGTCAAACAGTTTATCCAGGTTTTGCGGCTCAATTCCAATTCCAAAATCCTGCACAGAAACAAGGATATTTCCTTGTTCAACTTTGCTGTTTACCAAAACCTTTGTTCCGGGGGGAGAGTATTTAATCGCATTAGTCAAAAAATTATTCATCACCTGTTCCAGCCGGTAATGATCGCCGGTAAAGGTGACATCAACTATACTTTCCAAAATGATCTCATGCGATGCCGAGTATTGCAAGCTTTCAATGCTTTCTATCAGCATTTGCCCAAAATTGAACGGCTCCATGGTGTAATTCATTTTTCCGGCATTAATCTTAGTAACATCCAGCAGGTCATCAATCAGTCTTTCAAGGCGGGAGATGTGTGCCGTCGATTTTTTAATAAAATTCATTTGTTTCTCCGGATCTCCAGTCCGCGCCATTATTTGGTTAAAGGCTTTAATACTGGTCAACGGAGTTTTCAACTCATGGCTGGCTATTGAAATAAACTCGTCTTTTTTCTGTTCATTGCTTTTGTGAGTTTCAATATTAGTATTAGTTCCCAGCCATAATTTAATTTGTCCATTGTCTAAAAAAGGAATGGCGCGTGCCAGGTGCCATCTATATTGACCGTCTTTAAAAAGAAGCCGGAACTCTACTGCATATTCTTCACCTGTTTCCAGCGATCTAAACCAATTTTTTAAAGCACCCGTTAAATCATCCGGGTGAACAAAAGTTTGCCATCCTTTTTCAACGATTTCCTCCCCGCTTGTACCAAAATCGTCGCTAACCACCTGGTTAACATAGTCCACAGTGCCATCGGGTTTAGCTGTCCATACCTGCTGCGGTATTGCATTTAATATAAATTTAAACCGCTCCTCACTTTTTTCAATCAAATGTTTAGTCATCACTATCTCTGTAACCTCAATTACAAAAACCATGATACCGTCCACAGCGCCGTTTTTATCTTTACGGGCCTGGTATATAAAATTGAAATATCTATCTTCTATCGGTCCATCAGTTGTCCTTGCCAGGGGGACCAGCAATTCATTGCCTTCAAAAGTCTTCCCGGTATGATAAACTTCTTGTAAAATATTCCATATCGCCTGATCCTTAATTTCGGGCAAAGCATCTAATAATGGCTTACCCAACAATTCCCTTCCGGGAAATAATTGCTGATAAAGCGGGTTAATCAAATCAAAAACAAAATCCGGCCCTTCAAGGATGCAAATACCTGCCGGAGCCTGCATAAAAAAACGTTTAAGCCGGTCACGTTCTATAATTGTTTCAGCTTGCGCCAGCTCAATTTTTCGCCTGGCCCGCTCTACATCCTCAAGTGCTTTTACCTTTTCTGTAATTTCCGTACAAATCACCAGCACACCGCCAATATGGCCTTGCTCGTCCCTTATCGGGCTATATGAAAAATCAAAATAACAGTCTTCTAAATAACCATTCCGGTCCAGGGGAACCATAAAATTGGGAAACCCAATTGGTTTACCATTCATTACTTGGGCAAACATGGGCTTGATGGTATCCCATATTTCAGCAAAAGTTTCGCTGGCGCTAATTCCCATCGCCCGGGGGTGCTTTGTTGCTCCTAAAATCGGCCGGAAGGCGTCATTATAAAACTGAATATAATTTTCTCCCCAGCAAATTAATACGGGGAAAGTTGTACTCAGCATCATACTGATTGTCTGTTTTAAAGCGTGCGGCCAGGTTTCCGGCGCTCCTAATATTGATGACCAATCAATCGACATAATAAGTTCTCCCATTTCATCACCGCCTTTCAGAAATGGATAATCATGAACTTCAAATTGGTCATTTTGAGTCATTAATTATGTATATATTAAATGATATCTAAACAAAGTTGAACAGAATTTGTTTGCAATTTCCTTGTTTTACAAGTCCAAAAATTGAATGGATTTTTTCTTTTGTGATTGTCATGATCATTTTTTTTTACATTTACCACCATTAAACCAAATTTCAAAATCTGACTCAAATTTCATGTTAAACCCGCAAATCAACCGCCGCAAAGCACTTCAATTTTTAGGAGCAACCGCTGGCGTGGCTTTAGTCAACAAAGCCGATGCAGCTATCGCCAAAGCTAAAAAAGAAAAAGCCTTACATACTTTTTGTTTAAATATGGCAACAATACGCGGCCATAAGCTGGGTTTTGTTAAGGAGTTGGAAACCGCTTCTGCTGCCGGGTTCCGTTCGGTTGAGATATGGTTTGATTCCTGGCAAGAGTATTTGAAAAATGGAGGAACAATTGGCGATACAAAAAAACGCCTGAATGATTTTGGACTAAAAGTTGAAAACAGCATTAGTTTTAATCAATGGATAGTTGATGATGAGCTTACCCGCAAAAAGGAAATTGAACAAATGAAAAGGGATATGGGTATGCTTGCTGAAATTGGATGTAAAAGGATTGCAGCCACAGGGAAGGGAGCAACAAATTCAATTACCCCGGATTTAAATACAATAGCAGAACGATACCGTACAATACTTGAGTTAGGTGATACAAGCGGAGTTGTACCTCAATTGGAAATGTGGGGCTTTATGAAAAACATGAGCAATGTTAGTGAAGTGCTGTATATGGCTATGAAAACAGGCCATAAGTCTGCAAGAATATTGCTGGATATTTTTCATTTATATAAGGGACAAACGTCACTGAATACGCTGCCATTAATGGACCCATTAGCAGTTGATATTCTGCACATGAATGATTATCCGGCAATGCTGTCTTATGAAGTTATTACAGATGCTGACAGAATTTATCCGGGAGACGGGGTAGCTCCAATAAAACGGATTTTAAAAATACTTGGCAGAAATAATCATCCATTAGTGCTTTCGGTTGAATTGTTTAATAAAGCGTATTACAACCAGGATGCCTTAATTGTAGCTAAAACTGCCTTGTCAAAAATGAAGATGGTAATTGAAGGGGTATAGGATTCATCTTAAAAGAGACTTTCAAATAGTTATCAAAAAGTCAATGTTATTTGTCCGTCGGGTCGTTTAATTATATAAAAATTAACTTATACTTTATAACATACACTTCTGTTTTTTATAAAATACAAAACACGTTACCTAAAATCTTGCCGTTTTAAATAAAAATTAAATGATTTAAGCAATAACTTGAAATTTAAGTATTTAATTTAAAATTAAATTTTTATAAATCCAGTGGCACCCATTTTACATTTATAGATATGATTATTTACTAAATTATAACCATAAAAAATAATAAAATGGCAACAACTCAAAAAAATCAAGGGTCTCAAAAGGAACAGGACAACCAAAAAGGCCGTGGAAGTTCACAGGGTGGATCACACAGTGGTTCACAAGGAAATACCTCAAATAGAGGGTTTGCATCAATGGATGATGCGAAACAACGTGGAATTGCCAGCAAAGGCGGTAAAGCTGCTCATGAATCAGGGCATGCACACGAATTTAATTCAGAAGAAGCCCGCGAAGCTGGTCGTAAAGGCGGAGAAGTTGTAAGCCGTGATAGGGAACACATGTCTGAAATTGGACGTGAAGGTGGTAAACGTTAAATTGATTTAGTCAGCAAAACAAAAGGGATAATCAACATTGTTATTCCCTTTTGTTTTGCTGATACGATTGATTGCCTCTTTTAACGGCTGGTCGTATTATTTCCTGAAATTAAACCATCTTTAACCATCTGATCATAAATTGCCTTTATATACCCCTTTAAAAAACTGTCTATCCCTGATGGATTGTAGGTTTTTGATTGTGCCGCCCATATCAACTGCTCAGTTTTGGCATCATAGAAATTTGTTTCTAAATAATATACTTTATCCTGATCGTAATATCCCGGACCGTATACAGATGGGTAAAAGTTACTGTAATAATCCCAAAACCGGTTATAATAACCAAAACGAAGGCCGGGATTCCAAAAACCGCCACCGGGTATATAGTGATTTTCCGTTTCAGTACGTAATAAGGCAATAGTTAAAATGCCATCCGCGCCGGTTGATTGTATTTTACCTAAAATCAAATCCTTTTGCTGGCCGGTTAATGTGCTGAAAGTAGGCGGAAACACATCCATGCTTTTCATAACCGTCAACCCTTTTTGTTTCAGCATTGTTTGTAAACCCTCCTCAACCTTCTGCTTTGCAGGAATATCATTGGATATTGCGGCAACAAATATATTTTTATAACCATTGGCGGTGGCGTTGGGTTTGCGCCATGAACTGGTTATATAGGTTGGTGTTGCACAAGAACTTATAAAAATAATTATAAGCACTGTTGTCATGAGTTTATTTATTGTTTTCATGATTATAAAGTTTAACCTATAACAAATAAATAATTCAAGAGTTCTTTTTTTTAATTCTTATATTGTTTTAAAAGAACCCAAACCTTACTGTAAAAAAATTTTATGATTAGGATAATCAGCATTTTAAATTAATTTATATTCAAATATAAACCAATAATAAGCAATTAATTATCATATTGATTAAATAAATCCTCCACTATGGATAAATAAACTTTAAGGTAAATATTGCCTGTATAAATTATATGCAGTTTGATAATTCTAAAAAATGATGTTAATTAAAATACCTTTGCATCAAAATTTTGTGAATGATCAAATCTTTACTGCTTATATTATTTTTAATAGCCACACTTTCAGCATTTGCCCAAAAGAATTACATTATCAGCGGAACTATTAAAGACAAATCTACAGGGGAGCAGTTAATAGGCGCTACCATAAGAATACAGGAATTACCGCAAAACGGAACAGCAACAAACAGCTATGGTTTTTATTCATTATCAGCACCCGACGGTGAGTATACGTTATTGTTTTCTTATATAGGTTATGAAATCGTTATACAAAAAGTTTCATTGCACCAAAGCATAGTCATAAATATGGATTTGCCTTCAAAAAGCGAATTAAAGGAGGTGGTGATCAGTTCTAACAAACCTAATAATGATAATGTGGCTTCGCCACAAATGGGTGCTGATAAATTAGATATGGCGCAGATCAATAATGTACCTGTGCTTTTTGGGGAAAAAGATATATTAAAAACAATATCATTACTGCCAGGTGTAAAATCAGCAGGAGAGGGGAATACCGGTTTTTATGTACGGGGCGGAGCATCGGATCAAAATCTCATTTTGCTGGACGAAGCAACAGTATATAATGCCTCGCATTTTTTTGGCTTTTTTTCAACTTTTAATTCAGACGCAGTAAAGGATGTTACCTTATATAAAGGTGGGATACCTGCTGAATATGGAGGCAGGTTATCATCCGTTCTGGATATAAAAATGAACGACGGAAATAATAAAGATTATACCGTTCAGGGTGGCCTTGGATTAATTTCTTCAAGGATAAAAGTAGAAGGACCCATTGTAAAAGACAAAGGATCATTTATGATCAGCGCCCGCCGTACTTATATTGACTTTTTTTTAAAGGCCTCATCAGACTCCACCATTAAAGGCAGTTCTATTTATTTTTACGATATCAACGCAAAAGCAAATTATCATTTTGATGATAATAATGTGCTTTACCTATCAGGGTATTTTGGCAAGGATGTTTTAGGATTAAAAAACACTTTTGGCACCAACTGGGGTAATTCAACAGGTACTGTCAGGTTTAATCATATATTTAATAATAAGTTGTTCTCAAATACATCATTGGTATTCAGCAATTACAACTATGTTGTGCAAAGCTTTCAAAGCAATGATAATTTTAAGGCAACATCGCAAATAACTGATGTTAACCTTAAAGAAGATCTGCAATATTCAATGGGAAGCCGCCATTTGCTCAAATTCGGATTAAATATTTTACATCACACCATAGCGCCGGGTAATATTTCGGCCAGCTCGTCTTCAAGCTTCAACAATTTGAACATTGAACAAAGGTATGGGTTTGAAAATGCTGCGTATGTGAATGACGAGTGGAAAGTAAATGATAAATTGACCTTCCTTTATGGTTTAAGATTGAGCGGTATGTTTTTATTAGGTCCCGGCACATTTAAAACTTATGATGCAGCGGGTAATGTATTAACTTCTGCAACGTATGCCTCGGGCGCAACTGTAAACAATTATTTTAACCTGGAACCACGCTTTTCAGCAAGCTATCAGCTTAATGAAGAAAATTCAATTAAGGCTTCTTATAATCGTAATACGCAAAACATCCATTTGCTCAGTAACTCTACCAGCAGCACACCTACTGATCTTTATGTTATGAGCAGCAATAACATTAAGCCGGAAATAGCCGACCAGGTTTCGACAGGTTATTTTAAAAATTTTAATGATAACATTTTTGAATTCTCAGCAGAAGTATATTACAAATGGCTGCAACACCAAATTGACTATAAAGACGGCGCGCAGCTTTTGGTGAACCAGGATGTAGAGTCGCAATTAGTTTATGGAAGTGGCCGCGCTTATGGTTTGGAATTGTTTTTAAAGAAAAAATATGGCCGGTTTAACGGTTGGATTGGCTATACGCTTTCACGGACAGAATTAAAGTTTGATGCCATCAATAATGGAAATTATTATCCCGCAAGGCAGGATCGCACACACGACGTTTCAATAGTTGGCATTTATCAGCTAAATAAGCGCTGGACTTTTTCCAGTACTTTTATTTACGGCACCGGAAACGCTGTTACTTATCCTACCGGGAAATACAAAGTGGGTGGTTTAACTACCTATTCTTATTCCGAACGAAACGGTTACCGGCTGCCTTCAACAAACAGGTTGGATATTGGCGCCACACTTGAAGGAAAAGAGCATAAAAAATATCATTCCAGCTGGACATTCGGTGTCTATAATGTTTATGCCCACAGGAACCCTTATATCATTAGTTTTCGTGATAGTAAAACGGTACCAAATACAACAGAAGCTGTGGAGACCAGTATTTTTGCAACTCAAATACCTTCAGTTACCTGGAATTTTAAATTTTAAGGATAAAATGAAAAGAACTAAATATTATATATCAGTTTTGTTTATTGTATTGATAGCGGCTTCATGTACTAAAGTTGTTGATTTGAAGTTGGGCAACAATACGGGTGAGTTGGTAATTGAAGGCAATATCGATGATTCAAGCAAGCCGCAAACTATTACGCTGAGCCGAAATGTTCCCTTTACAAATACCAATACTTATCCTCCGGTTACCGGTGCTACTATATCAGTAACTGATGGAAACGGAAATAATGGTCAGTTTACAGAAGGCCCACCGGGGACTTATTCAGTAAGTCGTTTACAGGGTATACAGGGAAATACTTATACAATGACTGTTATTACAAACGGAAAAACATATACAGCAGTTTCAATAATGCCCGTATTAGTTCCGCTCGATTCTATCTCATCAATACAGAGTGTTTTTAACAAAGGCAATAATATCAGGGATATAACTGTTCATTATAAAGATCCTGCAGGTATACCTAACCAATACCGTTTTATATTATATGTTAATAGTGTACAGGTAAAAAGGGTTTTTGCGTATGATGATCAATTTATTGATGGCAAAAGCGTAAACCTGGAACTGGCAGAAAATGACATAGATATACACCCCGGCGATACTGCAACAGTTGTAATGCAATGCATAGACAAACCTATTTTTACTTATTGGAACACGCTGATGCAGCAACAGGGTAACGGGCCTGGGGGCGGTGTTACACCATCAAACCCGCCAACCAACATTACCCCGGCAACGCTGGGTTATTTTAGTGCTCATACCACACAAATAAAGACTATTGTGGTACAATAATCTTTATTTGAAAGGTTATAGGCAATTTTAAGTGCCTAATTTTCTTTTTGTCTGAATCAGGATTACAGCATTTTAGGATTTCAAGATGCATGGTTAGAGTGCCTATCCGCGCCCGTCATTGCTGTAACGAAGCAATCGCTACACTTGCAAAGCAATGAAACGCAATCTCCTCCGCCCGTCTTTTTGCCTTTGTTGGTGTTGTCACCAACAAACCGCCATGCTAGTACGACGCGGAAAATGTTAAACAGCATAGCGGCATCCTACAAACAGAGGTGCATCCGGTACTTGTTGGTGACAACACCAACAAGGGCGGAGAGAATAAAACGGGAAAGGTTTAAATACTAAGCATTTAAACCTTTCCCATTTTATAAGCTTTAAACATCCATTACTTCATATACTCTTTATCCAAAAATAAATATCTTCCCCTGTCATTTTCTGTTTCCAGATGAGTGTTCACGTCTATGTTCATAAATTTAACCGTACTGCCATTGGTGTTTGGCGTCCATTTTGGCAAACCCGGGCCATTTGGATTACCTGTTTTAATAAAATTAGCAAAGTAATTTTCCATAACAGCCGATACTTTATAATCATCTGGTGTCCATGCATAAACTTTATTGGTGGCCAGGTTTCCCATAGCAAACTCAATTTCTGAGGCATGTGATGCACCAACCAAGGGTTTTATTGCATTATTATCCGGCTTATTTGTTTCATTTACCATTGGTGGCCGCGGACACGAAAACAAGTACCTATATACAGGTTTTCCACCGGTTTTACTATGCAAATCGGCCCATTTCCAGGTGCTGTAAGCAATAAAGCGGTCGCTGCCTAAATTTGTTGCGGATTTAATAACTTTCTCCTGGGTATTACCCGGGTAAAGCTTTAAAACTTCGGGGGCTTTATCGCCATAAAGCTGTTTTATTTTCTTCGCGTAATTTTCCGGGGTTGGAGTATCCCTGCCCATTATAAATTGGTAAGATGCTTCTGCTGAATTCCAACCCACCAGCAGTGGTACATGGGCTTGCTGCCCGGTTTCAAAAATTTCTACCGGCGACTTTGGCAGGAAATAACCATCTATAGTTGCGGCCAGTCTCCAGGAAACAGCAGCATCAAGTATTTTAGCAGCGGGCATAGCACGCAAATCAGCCAGGGATTTTGCACCAACTTTTTCGGCAAAGGCAGTTCCATTTTTTTCTCCTTCAGCAAGTGGAATTGCGGGTAGGGTAGGTTTGATCATTGCACCGCTTTCACCAATGGCCCCGGCTATAAGGTTTTTTGAAAGCGGTGATGCCATCTGCGCAAAAACAGCTATCGATCCGGCTGATTCACCCGCTATTGTTACCTTATCAGGATCGCCGCCAAAGGCCGCAATATTTTCTTTAACCCATTTTAAGGCTGCGGTTTGGTCAAGTAATCCATAATTGCCCGATGCATGATGCGGCGATTCCTGCGTAAGTTCAGGATGCGAGAAAAAACCAAAAATGCCAAGTCTGTAGCTTATGGTTAGGGTAACTATACCCTTTTGGGCCATGCTTTCACCATCATAACGATATTCTGACCCATCGCCGCCTACAAATCCGCCTCCGTAAAAATATACCAGTACAGGTAATTTTTCTTTAGCTGATTTAGCAGGTGTCCAAACATTCAGGTAAAGGCAATCTTCACTTATTGTATCCGCACGGAATACCATATCGCTGAATACATGCTTTTGCATTGGCATATGGCTAAAATGGTCTGCTTTTCGTACTCCGGCCCAACTACTAACCGGCTGAGGTTCTTTCCAGCGCAATTCTCCAACAGGCGGTTGTGCAAATGGGATCCCCTTAAAACTACGAATACTTGTAGATGGGTTGTATGTACCCTCAAGCATTCCATTACTGATTTTAACTTGAAGATTATCATTTTGAGCGACTGCCTGACTAAAGAAGAAAAGTAATGACAGTACGAATGAGAAAAAATATTTCATAAATTATTGGTTACATTGATTGCTAAGTTTAGCTAATCAAAATTAGTAAAGTATATCTAAGAAAGCATTGTTGAAATAATAATGTTACTATGAAAAAATATATCTTTAAAAAGTCAACCTTTCAATCATTATGCGCAATTATTTTTTTGTACTAAAAGATGGCAATCATACAGGAGCTACGCCCGGCAGATTTATCAAAGGCCCTGGCTTTGCGATAAATAATTAAAAACACTATTAATTTTAAACATTTTCAAAGATTATTTCTTTATAGATGTATTATTAGAACTTTCTTATCTATTTTAAAATGTTTCTGCACATTAAACGGCAGATAATTTAAATCTGCATATATAGTTAAAGTATCTAATTAAAACTTTATTGTCCTATTAAAACTTTAAATAAATTAGCGCTTTTGTTCGGGTACGTCCGTAAACCTTGAGTGTTAATTAATATTCGGTTGTAATAATATTATTGCTTATATGATTCCACAAGTTCTTGAAGAAGGATATAAAGAAATTTTTAAAAACAGTCCTGTAGCAATGCTAATTGTGGGCACCAATGCCCCGTTATTCACCATCCTTGATGTAAACAATGCTTATTTAACATCTACAAACACTACCCATGAGACCTTGGTAGGCAAAGGTGTTTTTGCCGCCTTTCCTGCAAATCCAACAGATGAAGAATCCAAAAATATTGAGCGCACCACTTTTTCTTTTGAACAGGCGATAAATACCAAAAAGGCTCATACCATGAGTAATTATAGGTATGATATTCCCATCAGGGGAACAAAAGAATTTGAAGAACGTTACTGGACCGCAACCAATACACCTGTAATGGATGAAAATGGGAATGTAAAATATTTTATTCATTTACCACTTAATGTAACTGAACTTTATAAAGCAACTCAAAGAGAGAAAGCCGGAGTTGAAGCACTAAAAAACCAGCGTCAGCAGCTTCATTCCTTTTTTATGCAGGCTCCGGTAGGCATTGCTATATTGCGGGGGTCCGAATATATTGTTGAGCTAATAAATCCCCCCCTGTGTGAAATATATTCAAAAACAATGGACGAAATGTTAGGACGGTCCATTTTTGATGTTCTCACTCATATAAAAGGCCATGGATTTGAAGAATTGCTGGATAATGTCCTATTAACAGGCGTTCCATTCAGGGGGGAGGCTTATCCTGCACCGCTTATCCGCAATGGAAAACTTGAAACCGTTTATTTCAATTTTGTTTATGAACCTTTTCGTGAAAACGATGGCTCGATAAGCGGGGTGATGGCTGTTGCTACAGAAGTTACCGAACACGTAAATGCAAAAAAAGGATTAGAAGATGCTGAAGAAAGAGCGAGATTGGCAATTGACGCTGTTGGATTAGGTATTTTTGATTTAGACCTTGATACCGGCCAAATGATTACTTCAAATCAATTTGCAGCCATATTTGGATTTGAGGCGCCTGCACCCAGGAATGAATACGTTAAGGTAATTCACCCGGATGACGTGGAATTACGTTCAAAAGCGCATGACGCGGCTATTGGCAATGGAAAACTGTTTTATGAAGCAAGAGTAATATGGCCGGATAAAAGTATTCATTGGGCTAGGATAGAAGGGAAGGTGTATTATAATTCCGAAGGAAATGGTATAAGAATTTTAGGTACAGTTTTAGATATCACCGAACAAAAAAAGGCAAAAGCTGAACAGCAGAAATTAATAACCCTGGTTGCAAACAGTGTGGATCTGATGTCTGTATTAAATTTAGATGGCAGTAATTCTTATATTAATGAAGCTGGGAAAAATTTAATGGGGTATTATACAGACGAGGAAGTTTCAAGAGTGGCTTTAACTGAACTTCATGCGCCTGAATCATTAGACTTTCTTCATAATGAAGTTATACCAACAGTAATGAGTACCGGCAAATGGTCTGGAAAAATGATGATGCGCCATCTTAAAACCAACGAAATTTTTCCGGTTTATAAAAACACGCTAAGAATTGATGACCCTGTTGATGGAAAACCAATAAGTCTGGGTGTTGTAATAAGAGATATGAGACCTGAGTTAGCTGCAAAAAAAGCCCTTGCGGATAGTGAAGAACTACTAAGGGATATTACATCAGCAGCGCCAACAGGTTTGTGGATGTCTGATGAGCAAGGGGCTATCACTTATGTAAATCAATCGTGGATTGATTGGACAGGCATTTCCTATGAGGAACATCTGGGTGGGGGTTGGTTAAAATCAATTGTTGAAGAGGATAAGGAAAGAGCCAGTAAAAAATTTATTAAAGATTTAGCCGAAAGAAATTTATATGAAGTTGAATTCAGGATTAACCATGCAGATGGAACAACCCATTGGTGTATTGCAAATGGGAAACCGCAATACCGGGCTGATGGTTCTTTTTCTGGCTATATTGGCGCTTGTGTAGATATAACAGAACAAAAAAACCTTCAGCAGCAAAAGGATGACTTTATAGGCATTGCAAGTCATGAGTTAAAAACTCCTGTTACAAGCATTAAAGCATATACCCAGGTGCTGGAAAGGATGTTGAAAAAAAGGGGAGAAACTAAGGAAGCAGAAATGATAAAAAAGATGGATGGCCAACTTAACCGTTTAACCAGCCTCATTGGTGATTTGCTCGATGTCACAAAAATAAATTCGGGAAGGCTCCAATTTAATGACCGTGAATTTGATTTTAATTCTCTTGTTAAGGAGCTGATCGAGGATCTTCAGCGCACTACTGAAAATCACAAGCTAATTGAAAACCTTGTGCCCACAGGAATCGTATATGGTGATAAAGAACGTATTGGACAAGTGATTACAAACCTGATTACAAACGCAATAAAGTATTCTCCGAATGCCGGCAAAATCATTATTCATACACTAACAAAAGACCATGAAGTGAACCTTTGTGTTCAGGATTTTGGAATTGGAATTTCAAAAGATAAACTGAATAAAGTTTTTGAGCAATTTTACCGGGTTAGCGGAAATATGCAGCATACTTTCCCGGGTTTAGGATTAGGCTTGTATATTTCTTCGGAAATAATAAAACGTGAAGGCGGCAGAATTTGGGTTAACAGTATTGAAGGAGAAGGGTCAACATTTTGTTTTGCATTGCCATTGAAAAAATTGGAAGGTGAGTTATAAAGTGAGTATATATGTCCGTTATGGACAGTATTAACAAATTTTATGTTAAAAAAAATATTGATAGCAGATGATGATCCCGGAATTTTAGATGCAATAGGGATTATGCTTGAATTTGAAGGATATGAAGTTAAATGTACACCCAATAGTGCATTTTTATTAACGATGGAAAGTGAATTCCCTGATTTGTTGCTGTTGGATATTTGGATGTCGGGTACAGACGGCAGGGACGTTTGTAAACAATTAAAACAAAAAGCAAGTACCAGGAAAATACCTATTGTAATGATTTCAGCAAGCAAAGATATAGAACGGTCTGCAATGGAAGCAGGGGCCGATGATTTTTTAGCCAAACCTTTTGAAATGGATGATCTTTTGGAAAAAATTGGAAAATATATCTAAATATGGTTGACCAATATTTAGCTTACATACTTATATTGTAACTCCATATCCAAATTTTCATCAGCTGCGATTATCTTTGAATGGGCAGTACAAACATGCATAATTGATGCACTTGCATCATTAATAAAAGCGCTTTTCGGGTATGCGCAAAACAAGCAAAAATCTTCAACTGCGCAAAGTTTATTCCATAGTTGTTCAAGGTGTATAGCAGCGCTGCTATCACCGCGTTCCCACAATAAAGCAACCATTTCGCCAAAAGCACGAATTTGACCGCCATTTTTTTGAGCTCTTTTCATAAGTCCGACGGCCGTTTCCATAAAATACTTTTCATCAGGCCATCCGTTTACCATAAATTTTGAAAGCGTCTCAGCTGCATCGACGGGAATATATTGATCTTTAGCTATAAGGATATCTAAATTAAACCCGCTTTTAAGCAGCAATTCATCCAGTTGTTTAAGGTGATCAGGTGTTGCAATAACAATTACACTGCCATCAGCGTTAAATCCGTCACCTACAAAGTAAGCAAGAGTATTTAACAGCACGTCATCGTTTTCATAAATTTGCACAACGTGATCATCCGGTGCTATATCGCGCCAGAAAGCTTTTTTTTCACTTTGTTGCCAACTATTGTTATCACTCATTTTTCATGCCCTTAAACTGCCTCACCAAATTTGACTACGCCAAATATATACATATAAAATGTCAGCGTACAATTATAAATTAAACGGGTTAAATTACTATTTGTTTGCAATTTTGTAACTATGTAAAAACTTAATAATTATAATTTAAAGGATATTAATATTTGTTAAAATAATTAAACAAATACAGTTTATAATAAATGAACTACAATACTGAAATTATTCTTGAATCCGAAAGGTTATTATTCCGGCAGCATGTGCCTGAAGACTTAGAAGCGTATTGCGCGATGGAGCAAGACCCTGATGTACGCCGCTATGTAGGTGACCGCCCACGAACACGTGAAGAAGCTGAACACAGATTTAAGGGTTCACTAAAACCAATAACAAACCGTTTAGCTATGTGGGCAACTGTTTTAAAATCAAAGGGGAATTATATAGGCCGTTGCGGTATTTATCCTCATTTTGATCACGACGGCGGAATTATTGATGGTGAGGCTTCATTAGGTTTATATATAGCAGCTGATTATTGGGGCAGGGGCTTCGCGACCGAAGCCGGACAAGCCTTTATAAAATTTGGTTTTGGTGAGCTTAAGCTCAACCGTATCGTAACCATGGTACAGGTTGGGAACGATGCTTCAGTACGCGTTTTAGAAAAACTTGGTTTTGTACTTACTGAAACGGAAATAGGGAAGAGGTCATTTTACCATTTTGAATTGAAACCTAATAAGAATTATAATTAAATCTAAAGCCATACAAATGAAAACAATTCGCTGGGGTATTTTAGGTGCAGGTCGTATTGCACGTAAATTTGCATCCGATCTTAAACTGGTAGAAAACGCTGAATTAATAGCAATAGGTTCACGTGGTATGCAATCAGCCGATGAGTTTAATAAAGAATTTCCGGTAAAATACTGTCATTACAGTTACCAGGACCTGGTACAAAATCCGGAGGTAGATGTAATTTATATCGCTACTCCACATAACTTGCATTATGAAAACACATTGCTGTGTTTGGAATATAACAAAGCTGTTTTATGCGAGAAACCTTTTGCTATGAATAGCAATCAGACTATTAAAATGATTGAAAAAGCAAAGGAAAAGAAGCTGTTTTTAATGGAAGCTTTGTGGACAAAATTCCATCCGCATTATATAAAGGTACAGGAAATGATAGGGCAGGGCCTGCTGGGTGAAATTAAAGCAGTATTAGTGAGTTTTGGCTTTAAACCAATAGCCCCGGTTCCTGCCCGGTTATTTGATCCGGCATTAGGTGGTGGAACTGTGATGGACATTGGCATTTACAATGTATTTATAGCGATGAGTATACTCGGAAAGCCGGACAATATTGATGCAATAATAACACCTGCTTCAACTGGTGTTGACGAACAGTGTTCTATTGTATTCGGGTATAAAAGCGGTGCTTTGGCCCAATTGTTCTCCACTTTTTCTTCCAACCTGGCAACAGAGGCAGACATTTGCGGAACAGAAGGAAGAATAAGGCTTACCTCAAGGTTTTACGAACCATCATCTACAATTGAATTTTACGCCGATAGGGTAGATAGCCGGCAGGTTATACCTGTTGAAAAGGAACCAGGCTTTGGTTATCAATACGAAGCAAGGCACGTAAATGATTGTTTAAGAAAAGGCTTAACCGAAAGCCCCATCGTATCATTTGCGGACACACTTTTATTAATGGAAACTCTTGATAAGATAAGAAAGACGGCTGGTATTCATTATCCAGCGGATGAAAATTAAGGAATTTGTTTCAATTCACCACAATGTTTTTAACCCGGCAATCTTATATTGCTCTAACCGGTCATCTTTACTGATAAATATTAACTTTCGTTGTATCGCTTGCCAAATAAGCATTCTGTCAAATGGGTCTTTATGATCGGTTAATATTAGCTTATAGTGGGATGCACTTTCATCCGGCAAAAGTGAAATAACTTGAAAACCGGTTTTTAATGATAATTCAGGAAGTTCTTCAGGTAAACTACCTTTTATTCGTAATTTTCCAACTGAAAATTTCAAAGAGATTTCCCAAAAAGAATAGTGCTCACAAAAATTGAATTGTCCGTATGATCAATTGTTTGTCGTGCTTTTGTCGACAATTTCGCCCTTTCAGAAATAGCCCAAATAAATGTATGGGTGTCTAAATAATAATTCATAATCCCAAAAACTCTTCAGTCGTCATTTCCCAATCAGGACCGAACGTAAATGTTGCTTTTCCTTCTAAAATACCTAATTGGCGTTTAGGTTTTTGTGGTTTTTCTGGAAGAAAATAGCCAACAACCTCTTTCTTTTTTCCATAAGTTACTGCGATCTCTTCGCCGGCCTTTACCTGTTCAAGCACTTCAGAAAAATGACTTTTAAACTCTCCGACGGTCATAGTTTTCATATCTTCAATCCTTTTTATCAAAGATAATCCTATTGTCAAGTTGTCAAGAACAATACTAGCGAATTTTATGATACTTAGCCGGTACAGTTAGTAAATAAGCATAAATGGCATTAACTTCCCCGTCGCTTAATTTTTGGAATATTGGCATAGGTGGTTTAAGTTTTCTATCCGGCGCCTGACCATCCTTTAATGCTCTCAAAAATTGCTGTTGAGTATAGTTTCCTATGCCTGTTTGTTTATCCGGTGTAATATTAGAAGCAATAACCTCCATGCCTGGCTCTCCTTTAAGTTTTAAACCTCCGGCTAAATAACCTTTAGTTTGTTCAGGGTCAAGATAATTTATTGAAGTAAGACTTTTGGAATGGCAATGATAACAACCGATGTTATCCACCAGGTAACGTCCCAGGGCAACCGGGTTGTTTTCTGAAGGCATTTGAATATTCTGTTTATAAGGAAGTGGCTTAGCTTTCATGTTCATAAAGCCCTTGCCGATTAAATTATAATGTGTAATCCCAACAGTAGTATCAGCCGCGGCAATGGCAGGATCATCAGATCGTAAATAAACTATAATAGCGTTTAAGTCTTCTTCGGCCATATTTGGGCGCAGCATATATGGAATAAACCTGCCGTCTTTTGCAACGCCGGTTTTAAGCAGGTACTTTAGCTGGGCATCCGAATAATGAGGAGGAATACCGTGAGATTGCGATTTGGTTAAGTTTGCTGAATACACTTTTCCAGCAATTCCCGGCACGTCCAAAATTTGCATACCAATAAATTTGTTAGCTGATCGGTTATAATGGCAACCCGCACAAATACTATAAGCCAAAACTTTTCCTCTTTCTAAAGCCTGCGGCGATGCGCTTGCAGTATAACTGGTTTTTGTGGTTTCGAATCTTTTTGTTTTACAGCCAAATATAATTGCTACCATTACCAGGCAAAATTCGATAACCAATTTAAATTTTTTCATGGTTTCAACGTTTTAAGTTTAACCTTGGCATTATCTTACTCATTAATACATAATTATGAATACAATGTTTTATAATAATGCATAAATAAATTTTGGTGGAAAAATTAAATTTTTAAGTTTTTCACGATAAAGAACAATAATATTTCAGAATTTAGCGGCCTTATAATTGTGTGTCGATGACTATCGAGTTGTTTATCCCTTGTTTTATTGATCAATTGTTTCCCGAAACTGCTTTTAATACCATAAAGGTGTTGGAAAAGGCAGGGTGTAAGGTTCAATATAACCCTACGCAAACTTGTTGCGGACAGCCAGCCTATAACGCCGGCTTTTGGGACGAAGCAAAAGCAGTTGGCACTAAATTTTTAAATGATTTTTCGGCAGATAGTGTAATCGTAACGCCCTCGGCATCGTGCACAGGCATGGTAAAAAATTATTACAATGATCTGTTCACCAATACTGTTTTACATAATAAATGCCGTACTGTACAGGGCAATACTTATGAACTGTCCGACTTCCTGGTAAACATATTACAGGTTGATTATTTTGGCGCTGAGCTGGAGGGCAGGGCTGTTTACCACGATAGCTGTGCTGCCTTACGCGAATGCAAAATTAAAAAAGAGCCCCGGCAGTTGCTGTCAAAAGTGCTGGGCCTTGATCTTGTTGATTTAAAAGATAACGAAACATGCTGTGGCTTTGGTGGTACGTTTGCCGTTAAATTTGATGCTATCTCAAGTGCAATGGCCCAGCAAAAGGTTGATAACGCTATGGCTGCCGAGGCCGAATACATCATCTCTACTGATGCATCCTGCTTGATGCACTTACAAAGCTATATTGATAAAAATAACCTGCCTTTAAAAACCATGCATCTTGCAGATGTTTTAGCCCATGGATGGGGAAACGTATAGGATTTTAGATTTACGAATTACGATTGACGATTTTTATTTCGGATTTCGATTGGCGAATATGGTCTAAAAAAATCAGCAAAATCAGCAAAATCAACTTAATCAGCGGTTCAGATAATTGCGGGCTTTAAAAGCCACTATCATCAAACCTAAATATGTTTATACTAAAATCATTGAAGTCACATTTAATCGGTGTAATCTTGTGATAAAATCATATACCCTTATCCTTCATTGCTTTCAAATCTTTAAGTAATTGGTCGTGTTTAATTTGTTGCCTTATTATTAAAAAATCTAATGCTTTTTCGCAATCATCCCAACTTTTAACAAAAATATTCATGTCCTTTTCGCTCATTTTCCATTTCACATGATTCATAATCTATATTTT
This sequence comes from Mucilaginibacter sp., assembly GCA_028288305.1. Lineage (GTDB taxonomy): Bacteria > Bacteroidota > Bacteroidia > Sphingobacteriales > Sphingobacteriaceae > Mucilaginibacter. The sequence continues at coordinate 21,824 of JAQBOA010000097.1, read as the reverse complement.
AAGTATTTGCTTATTGCAAGGTCAGGCAATTAATCACAAGTTAACATTAATTTTTTAATTTAGTGATTTTCAATATAATATATATTAACTACAGTGTAAATCATAAAAGGTTTTCACAAATGTTATATCACTATACAACAAATCAGTTTATTTTTACACCTACTAGTTGACTTAATTTATATTTTTTCAAACTGGGACACTATCAATCGTGTAAATAGTTCTAAATTTGCACCTCAAAATAATAAATCACATTGTAAGTGATTATATAAACAGTAATAATTTTTAAACCCGCTTCATAAAAAGTCCTTCTCCTTTGGAGAAGGATTTAGGATGAGGCAAATCATAGTTGTAGATGATTAATATTACACTTCCAGACGGTTCCATTCGTCAGTATGACAAAGGGATCACTTCCATGCAGATCGCGACTTCAATTTCTGAAGGATTAGCACGAAACGTATTAGCAGCCGAAGTTAACGGCCAGGTTTGGGACGCAAGTCGCCCTATTGAGAACGACGCAGCAGTAAAACTTTTAACCTGGAATGATTTGCAGGGTAAAGCCACATTCTGGCATTCTTCGGCACACTTAATGGCCGAGGCTTTAGAAGCATTATATCCGGGTACCAAATTTGGTATCGGGCCTGCCATTGAAACCGGTTTTTATTACGATGTTGATTTTGGCGACCGTGAGTTTTCTTCAGATGAGTTTAAGAAAATAGAAGATAAAGTACTCGAACTTGCAAAAACCAAAGAAGAATTTATCCGCAAACCTGTTAGCAAAGCAAATGCGATTGAATATTTTACCGAAAAAGGGGATGAATATAAGCTCGATCTTATAAAAGACCTACCTGATGGCTCAATCACTTTTTACACACAAGGTAATTTTACCGACTTGTGTCGTGGACCGCATATACCTAACACAGGCTTTATCAAAGCCGTAAAACTGATGAGTGTTGCCGGTGCTTACTGGCGCGGTGATGAAAGCCGCAAGCAGCTAACCCGTATTTATGGAGTAACTTTTCCAAAACAAAGCGAGCTAACAGATTATTTGCACCTGCTTGAAGAAGCCAAAAAACGCGATCACCGAAAATTAGGCAAGGAAATGGAACTGTTTGCCTTTTCTGAAAAAGTGGGCATGGGTTTGCCTTTATGGTTGCCTAAGGGCACTGCTTTGCGCGAACGTTTGGTTAACTTTATGCAAAAAGCCCAGGTAAAGGCTGGCTATGAGCAGGTGATTACCCCTCATATTGGACATAAAAATCTGTATGTAACATCAGGGCACTATGAGAAATATGGTGCAGATTCGTTTCAACCGATAAAAACACCGCAGGAAGGGGAGGAGTTCTTTTTAAAACCAATGAACTGCCCTCACCATTGCGAAATATACAAAACTAAACCACGGTCGTATAAGGACCTTCCTGTGCGCTATGCCGAGTTTGGTACAGTTTACAGGTATGAGCAAAGCGGCGAATTGCATGGCTTAACCCGTGTAAGAGGCTTTACACAAGACGACGCTCACTTATTTTGCCGGCCCGACCAGGTAAAAGAAGAATTTAAAAAAGTGATAGACCTGGTGCTTTATGTATTTAAGAACTTAGGTTTTGAAGATTATACTGCGCAGGTTTCCTTACGTGATCCGGAAAATAAATCAAAATATATTGGAAGTGATGCGAACTGGGCTTTAGCCGAATCAGCGATTATTGAAGCTGCTGCTGAGAAAGGTTTGCGCACAGTGCAAGTACTTGGTGAAGCAGCATTTTACGGCCCTAAGCTTGATTTTATGGTAAAGGACGCTTTAGGCAGAAAGTGGCAGTTAGGAACCATACAGGTTGATTATAATTTGCCTGAGCGTTTTGAACTGGAATACACCGGCAGCGATAATCAAAAACACAGGCCGGTAATGATCCACCGTGCTCCGTTTGGCTCACTGGAAAGGTTTATAGCCGTGTTAATTGAACATTGTGCTGGTAATTTTCCACTATGGCTTTCGCCAGAGCAATTTATCATATTACCTATCTCAGAAAAATATGAAGATTATGCAAAAAAACTTTCAGATTCATTAAAAGATTCCGATATTTGCGGGCTTATTGATTTCCGGGACGAAAAGATAGGTCGTAAGATACGAGATGCGGAAGTCAAAAAAATCCCTTATATGCTGATTGTAGGTGAAAAAGAAGCCGCCGAAGGTATGGTTTCTATCAGAAAACATGGTCAGGGCGATTTGGGAAGTATGAGTATTGAAGATTTTAAACAACAAATAACTAAAGAAATAACCGTATAACTTGGCATTAAACAAACCCTTCAACAGAGGACCAAGGCTCCCTTTCAAGAAAAAGGAAGCTGAACATAACATTAATCAATTCATAAGGGCCACTGAAATCCGCCTTGTTGGCGATAACGTGGAACCAGGCATTTACTCTTTAAGAGCAGCTTTAGCGATAGCTGAAGAACAGGAACTTGACCTGGTAGAAATTTCACCGAATGCTGTCCCGCCTGTTTGTAAAGTAACTGACTACAATAAATTTATTTACGAACAGAAGAAAAAGTTAAAGGAGATTAAAAGTAACGCCAAGCAAACCGTTATTAAAGAGATAAGGTTTGGACCAAATACAGATGACCATGACTTTGAATTTAAATTAAAGCATGCCATTAAGTTTTTGGAAGCCGGTGAAAAAGTAAGGGCCTACGTACATTTTAAAGGCCGTGCAATTGTATACAAAGAACAAGGCGAGATTTTGCTTTTACGCTTTGCACAAGCATTGGAAGATGTAGGTAAAGTAGAACAATTGCCGAAACTGGAAGGAAAACGGATGTTTTTAACTGTTACACCAAAAGGGGCGAAGAAATAGTATTGATGTGCAGGTGCGGGGATATGCAGATGTGCAAATGAAAAATAAATAAATGTGCATATGCACAAGAAAGACATTTGCATATCTGCACATTCGCACATCTGCAAATAATAACAAATAAACAAATACAAGTTATGCCAAAAATGAAAACCAATTCCAGTGCCAAAAAGCGTTTTAAGCTTACTGGAACAGGTAAAATCACCAGGAAGAACGCCTACAAAAGCCACATCTTAACAAAGATGTCAACAAAACGTAAGCGTAACCTTACTCACACCAGTTTAGTATCTGATGCTGATTTAGGTAACGTAAAACGTATGCTTTGCATAGGTAAGTAATTAACAATTTTTTTAACCAGGTAATAGAGTTTTAAGTCCCCTTATAAAAGAGGCACTCACTACCAAAAAAACAAAAACATGCCACGTTCAGTTAACGCAGTAGCGTCGAGAAGACGCCGGAAAAGAATCATGAACCTCGCCAAAGGTTATTGGGGTTCACGCAGCAAGGTTTATACCGTTGCTAAAAACACAGTTGAAAAAGGTTTGCAATACGCTTACCGCGACCGTAAAACTAAAAAGAGAGAATTCAGGGCTTTATGGATCCAGCGTATTAACGCCGGTGCACGGCAGCACGGAATTTCTTACTCACAGTTAATGGGTAAATTAAACGCCAAAGAAATCGGTTTAAACCGTAAAGTATTAGCCGATTTAGCCATGAACCACCCTGATGCTTTTAAAGCAGTGGTTGATGCAGTAAAATAAACTAAGATTTTTAGGATATAAAGATTATAGGATTATTACAATTATTCTATTCAACAAACAACCCGCGATGAGCGGGTTTTTTGTTGTGTGAAATAGGATTTGTAGGATTTTAAGATTGCAGGACAACTTATAAGCAAACAATCCTATCATCCTCAAATCCTACAAATCTTAGTTCAGACAATTTTTTACTCCTCCCCAATAATTATTACTTCACTTACATTGTCAAGATCCATGTATTGTTTAAAGTTTTGAACATCCTTATCAACCATGTTTTTAAATACAGGGTTTAGCACATGGGCCAGGCTTGCACCAAAGCCGCCTGCAGGTGGCTGGTAACTAATTACAACATCAACCAATGTTCCATTTCCATCTTCAGTATCTCTGAAACGCACCTTACCTGCGTTATCAATTATTGAATCGGGCAACGAGCTCCATCCAATCAGTTCTCCGGGCACATCCCGCACAATTTCGGCATCCCAGCTTACTGTTGTAACCCCGGTGGGCAATTTCATTACCCAATGCGAACGCTCATTATCCAATACGTCTACACTTTCCAGGTGGTTCATGAATAAGGGGAGGTTGTCTAACTTTCGCCAAAAAGAATAAACTTCCATCCTTGGCTTATTAATGGTAAATGACGATTTAATATTAACATTTATCGGATCAGTAGTACGCATTCCAATTTGTGAATAAAGCTCACAATGCCCGGTAATTCCGCGGTTTAGCAAATACCCGCCGGCGCCAATTTTTAGTAAACTTGAAAATGGGCTTCTGAAAATATGCTTTATTCCTGATAATCCGATTTTTACGCCTGCTGCTATAGATATATAACGTTCGGGCCAGTTTATATTTATAAGGTCATTTCCTGAAGAAATCCCACCTGTCTGCTGTAATGCTGTTGTTGCCATAATATTGTTTAAATAAATATTTATAACTTGTAAACAAATTAAATGGCAAGAGGTTTTTTATTTTAGGATTTCACCGATTATTTTGTCTGAACCTTGATTTTCTTGATTTTAGGATTTCTTGAATTGTAAGTTTTAATCATGACAATCTTTGAATCCTATGAATCATGGTTCAGACAAATTCAGTAAGAAAATTTAAATTTCTTCAAATCAGGCAGGTACTTTTTAGGCCGTTGTAACTCATATTGATAAATAACCCGACCAAGGTTTTTCATAAACGGTAGGCAAAGCGTTTTATATTCATAAATATTATCATTGTAAATACCATCCTCATTTGATTGCACAACGGCTGTTAGTATAAACTCCACCTTATTCTTAAAATCAACGATGTAAGCATTATCAACATCATAACCATACGAATCGCCGATTTTATCAAATATCCGGATATTGGGTTCCATTACTGCGGTGCTGTCGCCTCCATAAAACAGCCATTTGCAATAAGCCGGGAAATACTCGGGTGGACTGTAGGTAGGATGCTTGCTTTCGGTAGGATACATGCTCATATAATGATAAATGAGTTTATACTGATCTTTGGTAAGGTTAAAACGTTCATTTTCAGGGTAAACTTCAGGAAAAAGCAACCGTTTTAATACAGATTGCTGGTCGGCAATAGTATACACATTATTATTGCTGAAATTGAAAGGCTGCATTACCAATTTGTTGTTCCTGTCTATATAACCCTTTCCCTGGATCATGTTATCAAGATGCATCGGATAATCGTTTGGATCGTACTGTCCGGGTTGATGATAAACCAATTTTTCCCCTTTATAAAAATCAATGGCATTAGTATGTTTAGCGCTTTCACCGCCATCGCCAATGGCAAGCCTGTTAATGATCCGGGTATTGTTTAAGCCATACTTTTTAAGCTTTTTGTTGATCTCTTCCCGGCCAACAAATTCATAAAGGCGATTATACGCATAGTTATCGCTAACCAGCAAAATCTCTTTTATATACTGCTCTATACTCGGCAGGCCATTGGTTGATAATGAATCTTTAGTCATTTTTGTTTCCCCGGCATAGGAACTGTCAGTGATCATAACAGATTTCATCGTTAAACCAGGAATATTGAGCTCGTTTAATCGTTCCAGTGCGAAAATGGCTGTAGGCAGTTTAACTGTACTGGCTGGGTAGAAATAATGATTAGCATTTAACCGGTAGCTGTAAGAAGTAAAATGGGGGATATTATTTTTATCACGGTCTATTTGAGTGTAGAGAATTTGTACTTCATTATGGGTGGGATGGTTTAGGATATGATTGAACAGTTCTCGATTTGATTCAAGTAGATTTTTTAAAAATATCGTATCGGGTTGTTGCTGGGCTGATGCAGAAATGCTTATCATTACTAAAAGAAGGGAAATATATTGTTTCATGTTTCAGGCTGCAGAGGTATTAAATAATTGGTTGATTAGTTTACTAAGTTAATTAAAGTTGAAATTAATCTTAACTAATTTAACCATCGGCCTAATCAACAAATTTTCATTTGCATTTCCAATTCCTTATCCTACATTTGCATCGCTTTTCGGTTTCTATTCGACTATATCGGATAGAATTAAAAGGGAATACGGTGTAAGTCCGTAACTGTCCCGCAGCTGTAAGCTCCATAACCATTGTCCATTCATTGGCCACTGTCCTGATTAATTCAGAACGGGAAGACCGGGCAAAAGGGGAGTAAGTCAGAAGACCTGCCAGAGCACTTATGTTATTCATAGCTTTCGGGGATTGAAGCTTGGATGTGAAACTCTTCATTTTGTGTTTCCATTCCTTTCATTTCTGTATGCTGTGGGTTTAAACTCACAACAACATGAAAAAAAATTATGTATTTGTTGCTGCAGGCCTGGGGCTTGTACAACTGGCGTTGCTTAGTACAGCGACGCAGGCCCAGGACACAACCAGGGTTCTCAATGGTGTGGAGGTTACTGCCACCCGGTCACCAAAAAAACTGTCGGACATTGGCAGAGTAGTTGAAGTAATTTCAAACGAACAAATCGTCCGGTCACAAGGAAAAACGCTTCCGGAATTGCTTAACACTGTTCCAGGAATTACTTTTTCGGGCGCGGAAAATGCACCCGGGCTTAGTTCAGATGTATTTCTTAGGGGAGCATCAACAGGCAATACCCTCATTCTTATTGACGGCTTTCCGGTAAATAATTCATCTTCAATTGATAATAGTTACGACCTGAATGCCTTCCCGCTTGATCAGATCGATCATATTGAGATTTTGAAAGGAACCGGCTCCACTTTATACGGATCTGATGCGGTAGCCGGGGTAATTAATATCATCACCAAACATCCTAAAGATCAGGGTTTAAAAAGTAATGTACAAGCAAGCGGAGGCAGCTACAATACCTTTAATGAGGCGGCGGGTTTAAACGGAAAAATCAACAATACGGGCATTGCAGTCAATTTATCAAATACAGATTCGAGAGGGTTTCCGGCTGCTGTGGATCCTACCGGTAAAGCAGGATTTGAAAATGACGGCTTTCATCAGCGTTCGGTCAGTATCAATTTAAATCAACAGGTTACGCAGAAATTTATTTTAAATGGTAATTTTCAAACAAGTTATAATACTGGTGATTTACCACTTGGTGCATTTAAAGAAGACAAAACTTATACTTATAACAATACATTTTTGTTTGGTGGGATAGGTGCCAAGTTGCTATTGACTAAAGGCACTTTATCACTTAATGTAAGTCAGAACGACGTATGGAACCATTACAACGATCCGCCTTCCGTATTATTAAATGACTCCACTCACCAGGTCAACAAAAATATTGGTAAGATAACCAATGTTGAAGCCATTTTAAATTACAATTTAAGCAAGCATTTCGATTTAACCAGCGGAGCTGATTTTAAATACAGTAGTACCAGTCAATATAGTCTGTATAACACTATAGGCTATAACCCTCCCCCAAGTATATTAAATGCGAATAACAGCATTACCAGCGTTTACAGTTCATTGTTTTATAAGGAAGGAATTTTTCATATGGAATTAGGCGGCCGATATAACCATCACAGCAAGTATGGTAACAATTTTACCTACACAATCAATCCATCACTATTTTTAGCCGATCAGTTTAAGCTATTTGCTACCATGGCATCCGCTTTTAAAGCGCCGTCATTGTACCAACTGTTCTCCCAATATGGTAACCAGGATTTAAAGCCAGAAACCACCACATCTTACGAAGCAGGTTTTGATTGGGAAATAATCAAAAACACCTTATCTTTTAATACGGCGTTTTATGAAAACAACACAAAGGATGTTATTTATTTTTTTACCGATCCGGTATCTTTCAAGTCCTTTTATAAGAACGGAGCATCGCAAAAAGATAAAGGTTTTGAAAGCGAGCTGAAGCTAAACCTGGATAAACTTACAGCTTCGGCATATGCTGCCTATGTAACAGGCTCACTTACTGATGAAAATGGTGTCGTGACAAATTACCTTATCCGCAGGCCTAAAAACACTTACGGAGCAAGCTTATATTATCAGTTTATAAAAAGTTTTTCTGCCGGTTTAAGCTATAAATATACCGGCGACAGGACTGACCAAAATTTTAACACATTTCCATATACTAACGTAACTTTAAAACATTACAATTTGTTGGATGCCCATTTACAATACAGTGTTAATAAGCACATCAGTTTATTTGCCGATCTTAAAAATCTGTTGGATGAAAAATATACCGATTGGTTAGGTTATAACACCCGAAGATTTAATTTTATGGCAGGCATTAAATACCAGATTAATTAGGAATTTTATTAAAGGATAATCGTAATTTTACATCATTAAATTGAAATATGTCAATACAAAAAATCAACCTTAGAAACAGCGCTTTGATCCTGATGATGGTATTTGCCGCTGCAACACGCTTAATTAATGTTAATCATTTAACAGGCTGGGCCAATTTTACACCTGTAGGAGCTATAGCCCTTTTCGGTGGAACTTATTTCTCTGATAAATGGAAGGCTTACCTGGTGCCTTTGCTTACACTTTTCATAAGTGATATAGCGTTGGATTATATTTACTTCGGTAAGTTCATCATATTTTATGGTGGTTTTTTACCAGTTTACATAAGCTTTGCCATTATGGTACTAATAGGAACTTATATTAAAAAAGTAAATGTAGCTAACGTTGCTTTGGGCTCAATGGCATCTGTTTTAATCCATTGGCTTATTACCGATATTGACCCCTGGTTGCGCGGTACTATGTATTCAAAAAGCCTAAATGGTTATGGCGAATCGCTAATCGCAGCTTTACCTTTTGAGAAAAACATGCTGTTGGGCGACCTGGTATTCGGTTTAATTTTATTTGGCGGTTTTGAACTTGCCAAAAGAAAATATACGTTTTTACGTACCGAAATAGAACTAGCAGTCTAAACAAATATAATGTCATTGAAAAGCGATCCGCCTTTGGGTAGGTCGCTTTTTTTGTAAGATAATTTTTAGTAAGGGCTTATTATTAAACGTTTATAGCATGGTGGTGAATCTACTCACCCCGACATCGCTTTGCTCGTCGACCCTCTCTGCTTCGCAAAGAGGGTAAAAAACAAAAAAATGGCTTTGCCCTCTTTATGGCTTGCCATAGAGAGGGTGATCCAGCGAAGCGCAGATCGGGTGAGTCAATTACGCGATTGCTTAACAAAAAGAGAAGGAATTAATTTTTATGATCTACTATATAACAGGCGGAACGCGGTCAGGCAAAAGTAGTTATGCGCAAAAGTTGGCCTTAAGTCTTAGTGATAATCCTGTTTATCTGGCTACAGCCAGAAAATGGGACGCTGATTTTGAACAGCGAATAAAACGCCATCAGCAGGATAGGGATGAACGATGGGAGAATATTGAAGAGGAAAGAGATCCGTCAAAACTGGCCTTGCAGGGCAGGGTAGTGGTGTTGGATTGTATTACCCTATGGCTCACCAATTTTTTTTCCGATACCAAATACAATGTTGATGAAACACTAAATCTGATAAAGACCGAATTTGATAAACTTGCGCTTGTTGATGCTACCTGGATCGTCATTTCGAATGAAATTGGTATGGGCATGCATGCCGATTCGGAAGTAGGTAGAAAATTTGCTGATCTGCAAGGATGGATTAATCAGCATATAGCGCAAAAAGCTGATAAAGCATTTTTTATGGTATCCGGAATACCACTAACTTTGAAGTAATGAAACACATTGTTATTCTAACCGGTGCAGGTATCAGTGCTGAAAGCGGGTTAAAAACTTTTAGAGACAGCGACGGTTTGTGGGAAGGTTATAATATTGAAGAAGTGGCAACACCGCAGGCATGGAAGCGTAATCCGGTATTGGTACAGGATTTTTATAATATGCGGCGCAAAGCTGTACTCGAAGCCAAACCAAATGCTGCACATATTGCTTTAGCACGGCTTGAAGAAAAATACAAGGTAACTATCATCACCCAAAACATAGATGATTTGCATGAAAGGGGCGGTTCAACAAATGTAGTTCACCTTCACGGGATAATTACCCGGTCGCAATCCAGCAAAAATCCAAATTATACTTACCCAATTGACGGATGGGAGTTGAAAATGGATGAGGTTTGCGAATTAGGATCACCATTACGTGCTCACGTAGTATGGTTTGGCGAGGCTGTACCAATGATTGAGACAGCAATGGACATTTGTAACCGGGCTGATATTTTTATCCTGGTGGGGACATCATTGGCTGTTTATCCTGCCGCCAGTTTGATTAGTTATGTAGGGCATGAAATAACTAAGTATGTTGTAGATCCTAAAATACCACCTATCTATAATTTAATTGGACTGATAAAAATAGAAGAGAAGGCCAGTATAGGCGTGCCAATATTGGTTGATAAATTATTAAATGATTTGAAATAAATGGAAGTGATTAATGAGAGGCTGTTTTTACAGCATGAAGCGGATCTATTATTTGAAATTATCCTGAACCGGAGGGATGTAAGGGGAAACCGTTTTTTAGACCGTTCCATAGAAGAAGAGAAGATTAACCAGATACTTTTGGCGGCGGTAAATGCACCATCTGTGGGGTTTTCGCAACCCTGGGAGTTTGTGCTTATAAAAAGTGCATCAATAAAAAAGCAAATAAAGGATACGTTTAACACGGAAAATGAAAGGGCTTCGAAGCTGTTTAAAGATGAAAAGCAGAAGGAATATAATCTCTTAAAACTTGAAGGCATTTTCGAAGCACCGTTGAACATTGCTATATTTTATTCAGCCACCGATAAACCCATTCTTGGTCAAACCTCCATGACTGAAGTTGGATTATATAGCGTAGTTTGTGCTATCCAAAATATGTGGTTGATGGCCCGTGCCCTAAATATTGGAATGGGTTGGGTAAGCATTGTTGATCCTGAAAAAGTTAAGCAAATTTTAAAGGCGCCGGAAAACAACAGGCTGGTAGGATATTTTTGTCTGGGTTACACCGATGGGTTTTTAAAACAGCCTGAATTGGAACTTTTAAAATGGGAAAACAGGAAAGAAATGTCGGAATTGATATTTAATGATACTTATTGAATTATCGGATAAACGCGCTGTTAATGCTCCGTAGGAGCCAAATATCGGTAACAACATAAAATAAACAATTTACCGTGCCATAGGTACGTGACTCAGGTTGCATACCTACGGCATGCTAAAATATCCGTATTTAATTTTTTCTACCCATATTTTGCTCCGATGGAGCATTTTAGTGTGAAGTATATTCCTTAATTAAAGAATAATGCCAAAAAAAACACAATGCATTTTCAACTGGAGCGGTGGTAAAGACAGCGCCCTGGCTCTTTATCATTGCCTGCAAAATCCAGAGCTTGAAATAAAATATCTGGTAACTACTGTAAATGATGCAGTTGACAGGATATCCATGCACGGTGTACGCACCGAGCTATTGATTAAACAAGCTGAAAGTATCGGTATACCGTTATACCAGATACGCCTGCCTGAAATGCCGGGCATGGAAGTTTACGACAGTGTTATGCGTAAACACCTCGAACATTTCAGGAATAAGGGAATTACCCATTCCATTTTTGGTGATATTTTTTTGGACGACTTGAAAAAATACCGTGATGAGCGACTTGCAGAAATAGACATGCAAGGCATTTACCCGTTATGGAAACGCGATTCGCACGAACTTATAAAAGAGTTTCTGGCATTAGGCTTTGGTACGGTAATAGCATGTACTCAGGAACGTTTGGAGCAGATAGCAGGGAAGGAGCTAACACCCGAACTGATCTTGTCATTGCCCGCTGATGTTGATGTATGCGGTGAAAATGGGGAGTTCCACACCTTTGCTTTTAAAGGGCCCATATTTTCAAAAGAGATCAAATATAAAACAGGCGAGAGGGTTTTTAAGGAATACAAAGCCCCTGAAAATATCAATGATTCATGCGTTTCGGATACTACCAAACTTTCGGGTTTTTGGTATTGCGATCTGTTGGCTAACGATTAATGTAATGTAAGTTCGATATATGCTATATTCGCCTCACCCTGGCCCTCTCCAAAGGAGAGGGGGCTGAAAAGATACAAAAATACCCACCTTGCTATTCAAAGTCCTCTCCTTTGGAGAGGATTTAGGTGAGGCGAGGAATGTTTTATATGATAAAATTATATCGAACTCGCATTAATGTAATTAACCTGTTGATAGCAGCCGTGTTGTTTAGTTACCGTGATTTTAGTAACGCCGCTGTAATCGATCTCCAATTGAAAAATTTTATCCAACGGAATACCTAATACATAAGCCAGGATTGACCGGATTACGCCTGCATGTGTTATTATCACAACTTTAGGAATAGTTTGCTGTACTAATTCATCCCAAAATTGGGAACAACGAGCATGCATGGTTTCAAAACTTTCACCACCCGGAACCTTGTACTTTACAAAATCGTCCATCCATAGGTTTAAAACATATTGGTCAATTTCAATCCAGGCACATTGTTCCCATTCGCCGAAATGCATTTCTGATAGGCGTCCATCAATTTGAAATTGATCGCCAGACAAAAATCCGGCTAATTGTGTACAGCGTTGGTATGGACTTGAGTAAAATATAGCGTCTTCTATTTGTTGTTCCAATTTTTGTCTTAGCATATCAAAATGCTGTTTCCAGTCAGGAGATAAGGCTATATCAGATTGCCCGTAACAAAGCTTTCCAGGATTATGAACGGCTGTATGTCTTATTAAATAAATCTCCATCAGCTTGTGTATTTAAATATAACAAGCAAGGTGATATAAAATACAACTTCCGATACCTGTTGCAAAGCCCCCAGGCAATCGCCGGTATAACCACCTATCCATTTTTTGAAGTAGGAGGAAAAATACCATCTTACCAATAAAAGTGGCAGCAAGGTTAAGAATACATTGAGATTGGCAAACAAAGCCAAGGGTGCAACTCCGGTTATAATGGCAAATGCCAATGAACCCGTACTCATTTTAGTAGCCAGTGGTTTTGATTTACTGGTGTCATCTTCACGTGCATATTGATCTGTATAAATCAAAGAAACCGCATTCAAACGGCTTATAGCGTGTCCGCTTATTAAAGTAAGCATAAGTACCTCTGTGGGAAGATGAATTAGCACAGACCATTTTAAGAGCAGAATAAGGCTCAAACCTAATACACCATAAGTACCAAGGCGCGAATCTTTCATGATCAGCAATATTTTCTCTTTTGTCCAACCACCGCCAAATCCATCACATACATCCGCAAAGCCATCCTCATGGAAAGCGCCGGTAGCCAAAACAGAAGCTATCATGCTCAGCAATATGGCAATATCAGCGGGCAGTATCAACCGAAAAATCCAATAGACCAATGCGCTGATTGACCCGACAATAACACCCACCGCCGGGAAATATCTTGATGATTTATTCAGATACTCTTCAGAATGATCAACCCATTTTGGACAAGGGATGCGGGTGAAATACATCAATGCGGTAAAAAAAATACGGATTTCTTTTTTCATTCTTTGTTGCTTATGCCTGCCGATTCAAAACTGGCCATTTGGTTTAAAAAGCTAACCGCTGCTTTTATTATCGGAAAAGCGACTACTGCACCCGTTCCTTCCCCTAAACGCATCCCTAAATTTAATACCGGCGAAAGCTGCAGGTAATCCAGTAAAAGACGGTGGCCTTTCTCATCGGACAAATGACAGGCTATGGTATAATTATTTATTTCAGGATGTAATTTATAAGCTGCAAGATACGCTGTGCTTGCTATAAAACCATCCAGTAAAATGACCATTTTGTTTTCTGCCGCCTGCAACATGGCGCCAGTCATTATTGCAATTTCATACCCCGAAAATGCCTGCATGATCTTTTCCCAACCCGTTATATTACTATGATATTCAGCAGCAGCCTGAAGTATGTTTATTTTCTTATTTAATCCATTATCATCTAAACCCGTTCCACGTCCGATGCAATCTGCCAGGCTGATGCCGGTAAAATAGTGCATCAGCATGGATGCAGAAGATGTGTTGCCAATGCCCATCTCACCAAAGGCAATACAATTACAACCATCATTATAAAGTTCATTTACAATGGCTGAGCCTTTCTCAATGCATTCATCCAATTCCTTTAAAGTCATCGCTTGTTCTTTTAAAAAACTGCGGGTGCCTTTATTTACTTTATGATTAAATAGATTTTCAATCGCACCGAAGTCGTGATTTACACCAGCATCCACAACTTTAACAGTCAAACCATTTTGCTTTGAAAATACATTAATGCCTGCACCTTCATTTAAAAAATTCATCACCATTTGAAAGGTTACTTCTTGTGGGTAGGGCGTTACACCATCGAGGGCAATACCGTGGTCTCCGGCAAACACCACAACTGTTGGAGCGGATAGAATAGGGTTGAGGCTTTGCTGAATGACACCTATCTGCTTTGCAATCTCTTCCAGTTTTCCAAGGGAGCCAACTGGTTTAGTTTTAAAATCGATCTTGTGTTGTAAACTTTTTTCCAGGGTTTTATCAGGTGTTTTTATGTTGAAAAATTTCATTTTGTATGCAATTTTAGATTCCAAATTAAATTCTGTTTGTCATTATAAATTTCTATTAATCAATATATTAATTGTAATTAACAGAACCATTTGTTTAAATAGGATAGTGGCAATTTAATATTAAACCCAAAAGTCGCCAAATATAATTTTGTTTAAATGAATTGTTGAAAATAAGTAATTAATTGTCAGGTACTTATGCTGTTTCTGCGGATCAATAATTATAGCGATAGAAGGTTTCTTTGTAATCCTTGCGCATTTCAGTGAAACGGGCCGAAACCGTTTTTAAAAATTCCTCATCCAGTAATTCAAACACGCTATTAACACCGTCCAAAAGATCAGACTCAGCAATTTTATAGGTTTGCTCCAGGTTCCCCTGTTCTATCTTAACAATAAATTTATTGTTCATATTGAGGATAGATATTTTAAATTCCGGGTGCGGTAATTCTGCTATAATTCTCATGTTGGTACTGTTTTAATTAATTGTATAGTTGCCTGGTTTACGTCTACTGCATGTCGGCGAACTATTCACCCCATCTACGCTTCGCTGGACGACCCTCTCTTTTGCAAGCAAAAAGAGGGCTTGAGAAACTTTTTTACCCTCTTTACGACTTGTCGTAGAGAGGGTCGTCCAGCGAAGCGTAGACGGGGTGAGTCAGGCGGTTGCTTAGCTAAGCATTTTTAAACCACGAAATAAAAGATTAAATATGAGATTTGCCCGATTTACTTTTAAACCAGCATCATTACATTTGTGAAATGGCAGAAGATTTAAATATAACCATATCAACAGATAAAACAGATCAGTATCAATCTTTGATTCCCCAAATAGAAGCCTTATTACAAGGAGAACCTGACTTGATTGCTAATCTTGCTAACATAACTGCGGCCTTAAAAGAGCAGTTTAAATGGTTGTGGGTAGGATTTTATTTGGTAAAGGACAATGAGTTGGTTTTAGGGCCGTTCCAGGGGCCGGTGGCTTGTACACGCATTGCATTTGGCAAAGGAGTTTGTGGTGCTGCCTGGCAACAAGAGAAAACATTGATTGTTCCTGATGTGGATGCTTTTCCCGGCCATATCGCCTGCAGTTCGCTTTCATGTTCCGAAATTGTAGTTCCGGTATTTTATAATGAAAATGTTGTTGCTGTGCTGGATATAGACAGTGAAGATTTAAACCTGTTTGATGAGGTTGATGCCACCTATCTGGAACAAATTGTAAAACTGGTAAACTTTAAATGAGTAAGATATATTTAATCCCTGGATTAGGAGCCGATACCCGGGTTTACAATAATATCGATTTAAATGGATATGAAGTTATTTGTGTTGACTGGATTGAACCACATAAAACTGATACTTTAGCAACATATGCACAAAAGCTTATTTATCACTATAATATAGTACCTAAATCGATTGTTATTGGCAACTCATTAGGTGGTATGATAGCAATTGAAATTGCTAAAAGAATTCCAATTGAAAAAGTAATTTTGATTTCAAGTATTAAAATCATTGATGAGGCGCCGAGGTATTTCAGCTTGCTGCGCATGATCCCTTTTTACAAACCTATACCTGGAAAAGTGTTTAATTCCATGGGATACTTGATTAAACCTTTTTTCGGTCAAATGAACGAAGCAGACACCTGGCTCTTCAAGGATATGCTGAAAAACACATCGCCGGCATTTTTAAAATGGGCTATGGATGCAGTTTTAAAATGGGATAATAAAGTTATCCCTCCTAATGTGACCATTGTCACCGGCGATAAGGATTTGGTTTTTTCTTATAAAAAAATAAAAGGAGCTACAGTTGTAAAAGGCGGCACTCACATTATGGTCTTTGAAAAAGCCAAAGAAATCAATAAAATACTAAAACGGATTTTAACAAAATGAAGTTAGCCAAAGCCTGGTACCTAAATAATGATGTTGTTGCGTTGAGTAAGAACCTGTTGGGCAAATACCTTTTTACTTGTATTGATAATTTAATTACTGGCGGATATATTGTTGAAACAGAAGCATATAATGGCGTAGTTGACAAGGCATCACATGCCTTTGGAAACCGGTTATCATCACGAACAAAAACTATGTACATGCAAGGCGGCGTAGCTTATGTTTACCTGTGCTACGGCATTCACGAAATGTTTAATATCGTAACATCTGTTGAAGGGCAACCACATGCTATCCTGGTCAGGGCTATACAACCTACGGATGGTTTGGATATTATGATGGCTCGCCGCAATCTGTCAACATTGAAACCAAATATAACTTCAGGTCCGGGATCAGTTGCAAAAGCATTGGGCATATCAAGAAACATTAATGCCTTTAGTTTACAAAGTGATACCATATGGATTGAAGACAGGGGTTTAACCTTCCCTGATGAAAATATTGCTGCTATGCCAAGAATAGGCGTTTCGTATGCAGCAGAGGATGCATTGTTGCCTTACAGGTTTTATGTAAAAGGAAACCCTTATGTAAGCAAGCCAAATAAATAGTTTAATTTTATGGCACCTTCCGCAGAGACGCGATGCATCGCGTCTCTGCGCTGGCATAATGTGAACCCATGATCTACCAAAACACCTTAGAATTCGCCCTGCAGTTGGATGAACAGGATCCGTTGAAAAATTTCCGAAGCCAGTTTTTAATTCCTCAGCATAATGGAAAGGATGCTATTTATTTTTGCGGAAATTCTTTAGGCTTACAGCCGGTATCAGCACAGAAATTTGTTAATGATATTTTTGAGACATGGAAAACCCATGCTATAGAAGGTTTTTTTACCGGGGATGACCCGTGGTTAAGTTATCATAAAGAGCTTACAAAAACCGTTGCGGCTTTAGTTGGCGCAAAAAAAGAAGAGGTTACGGTGATGAATTCACTTACAGTAAATCTTCATTTAATGATGGTAAGTTTCTATAAACCAACGAAAAAAAGATTTAAAATATTGATGGAAGGCGGCGCATTTCCGTCAGACCAATATGTTATCGAAAGTCAGGCCAGTTTTCACGGATATAATACGAAGGATGCAATTGTTGAGATATTTCCCAGAAAAGGCGAGTTTATTTTAAGGACGGCAGATATACTTCAAACAATTGAGGACAATGCTGATGAGCTTGCATTGGTACTTTTTGGCGGAATAAATTATTTTACCGGGCAGTTTTTTGACATAGAAGCAATAACCAAAGCCGCCCACCAGGCGGGGGCTTATGCCGGTTTTGACCTGGCACATGCAGCAGGTAACGTTCCATTAAAATTACATGAATGGGATGTTGATTTTGCCGCCTGGTGTTCGTACAAGTATATAAACTCAGGACCAGGAGGGATCAGCGGGATTTATATTCATGAAAAACATTTCGACAATAAAACATTAAGCCGTTTTGCGGGCTGGTGGGGATACAGAGAAGAAAAACGTTTCCTGATGTCACCCGGCTTTGAGCCTGATAAAGGCGCGGCAGGCTGGCAGCTAAGCACAAGCCCGGTAATGTTGTTAGCTCTTCACAAAGCAGCCCTTGAAGTTTTTGAGCAGGCAGGGGGGGGAGCGCCATTACGCACAAAAAGCGAACTACTGACCGGTTATCTTGAATTCCTGATTAATGAAATCAACAAAAGTAAAGGGCAGGAACTATTTAAGATTATTACCCCTCAAAACAAGGACGACCGCGGCTGCCAGTTATCCATTGTTTGTAAGCAAAATGCCAGACAGATTTTCGATTTTATAACAAATAACGGCGTAATCGGCGACTGGCGTGAACCTGACGTGATACGCTTAAGTCCCGTGCCGCTTTATAACACGTTTAAAGAAGTTTTTGAGGCTGGGAGTATTCTATTGGCTTCTATTCGGGAAAATTGATTACAACCGCTAATTCATGCTTAAAATAGCTTTCGATCCTATTTATATACATCCACTTCCCTTAGGCCATCGTTTTCCGATGCTTAAATACGAACTGATCCCAGAACAATTAATGCATGAAGGGTTGATTAACCGGGAAAATTTGTTTTCGCCTGATGTGTTATCAGAAGAGATCATTTTATTGACCCACGATAAAGATTACTGGCTACAATTGCGTGATCTGACTTTACCCTTAAAAGAACAACGCCGTATTGGTTTTCCTTTATCGGCAACTTTAGTAGAGCGTGAAATACGTATTGCCAAAGGAACCATAGACGGTTGCCATTTTGCTTTTGAATATGGAATTGCATTTAACGTTGCAGGTGGTACTCACCATGCAGGTAATAACTGGGGCGAGGGATTTTGCCTGCTAAACGATCAGGCTATTGCAGCTAATTATTTGCTAAATAAACAATTAGTTTCCTCCATCTTAATTGTTGATTTGGATGTACACCAGGGAAACGGCACGGCGCAAATATTTGAAAACAATCCAAAAGTGTTTACATTCTCCATGCACGGCGCAAATAATTTCCCATCCCGCAAGGAGAAGTCCGACCTTGATATTCCTTTGCCTGATGGTATTGGCGATGAAGAGTATTTAGACCTTCTTAAAAAGACATTCCCCAGGTTAATAGATCAGCAAAAGCCTGATTTCATATTCTATTTAGCTGGAGTGGATGTCTTAGCATCAGATAAATTGGGAAGACTTGCTTTAACTAAAAGCGGATGTAAAGAACGTGACCTATTTGTATTCGAACAATGTATAAAAAACTGTATACCTGTACAGGTTAGCATGGGAGGGGGGTACTCACCAGAAATCCGGGATATTGTAGAAGCGCATTGTAATACTTTCAGGATTGCAAGCGAATTGTATTTTTGAAAGGGGAACAAGTTTGTTTGTATGGCAGAGAGAGGGGTATCTCAAGACGGGTGTGCAGGGTTGTGCCACTGTGCCGGGTGGTTCAGGTGATTCAAACACTAAAATTAACACATTTAATTGTCTTGATACTAGCTACTTGATACTCAATCCCGCGCTATTATTAGCACTGTTTCATCATGCTTCTTTTTACTGATCAGCTGGAACCTGATAAATAACAATATGGAAGAGGACATTAGTCCAACCACCAAGCCGTACCAAACGCCGGCTACTCCTAAATGAAAATATATTCCAAAAAGGTAACCGGCAGGTAAGCCAATAACCCAATAAGCTATAAAAGTGATTATAGTAGGTATGTTTACATCGCCTATACCACGCAAAATTCCGAGACCAACCACTTGTGTGCCGTCAAATAATTGAAAGAAGGCTGCTATGATAAGAAGCTGTGAAGCTATAACTATAACACTTTTGTCTGAGGTATAAATCCAGGGTAAGATATGGTTTAACGAAGCAAAAATGCATGCGGTGATACCCATAAAAACCAAAACGATGTGATAATTTGATATGGCAGATTGCCTGAGCTTTTGATGTTCATTGCTTCCAAAATAATTTCCCGATTTTATAGCTGCTGCAGCTGATAAACCACTAGCCATCATATAAGTAATGGACGCTAAATTTATAGCTACCTGGTGAGCTGCCTGTTCATGATAACCGATGGTTCCAATCATTATTGCAGCAGCGCTAAACGCACTTATTTCAAAGGTATACTGCAAAGCAACAGGTGCACCAATACGCAAAATTTGCGAGGCACGTAAACGGTCAATATTGGTTATGATAAAACTGGTAAGATACTTTTTAAATTTCGGCGCCCTGAAAACATAAAGAGCCATAACAACAGCCATTATGCATCTATCTATCAAAGTGCTGTAACCAACGCCTTTAATTCCCATTGGGCTTATACCAAATAATCCTTTAACAAAAATTATCCCTAACACTATATTGAGCACATTACCCCAAATAGATATCATCATTGCTTGCCTTGTAAAACCCAACCCTTCGGCGAATTGTTTGAAAGTATTAAAAATAAGCAGTGGGATGATTGACAATCCCAATAATATCAAAAACGGCTTTGCCTGACTTACAACTTGTGGAGTTTGGTTTAGGTGTCCTAATAAAAACACTAATCCAAAAAAAGTAAGTGCAAAAAGTATAACACTTGTAATTAAATTTATGAATAAACTGTTTGAAAGCAGCCGCCCGCATTCTGCAAAGTTGTTACGGCCATTGTGCTGTGCAATTAAAGGTGTAAGCCCATAAGAAATTCCCATTCCAATCATCATAAGGATACTGAACATGCTGCTTGATAGTGAAACTGCTGCTAATGAAACGGTTCCGGCAAAATGACCTACTATAATAGTATCAGCAGTTTGCACCAGCGTATGCCCCAATTGCGATATCACAACCGGGACCGCTAAACTTAAGTTGTCGCGATAATGATGCTTATACTTATGATAGATGGTGTTCATTTAGGGTATGGTTCTAAGTCCGAAAGTCGGGAAAGTCCGGAAGTCCGAAAGAAGACAATAAAGATAATTCCTTACAACAATAATTGGTTTATTGTCTGAAAGAATTATAATACAACGTTACAACATTTCAACGTTACAATATTTCAACAATGATCGCTAAACAGCAGTATAATACTCTTCTTTCTCAGAAGTATTAATACGAATAATCCCTGAAAGTATCAGATCAACCAACAGGCGCTGTGCTCGTTTCCGGCCAATTTTCAGCAATTCGCAACATTCTTTTACAGTTATACGTGCCCCTTTTTCCAGGTGTTCCAATAAGGCCTTTTCTTTGGAAGAATATTCAATTAAAACCCCTTCCTTATCGGCAGACCTTTTTAATACATCCACCACAATTTTACTTGCTAAAACGCTTTTATCCTTCACACGTACATAAACCCACCACTTACCATCATCGGCAAGGGCGTAATGCGGTTTGGCGGCGCCTTCAGGTATTTCAACTACCAAAACCATTTTATCGTCAATATAAACCTCTTCAAATACCGGTTCAAGAGCTGGTTTTGAAAAAGATTGGGCAGCTTTTGTAATCATATACCGTTCTTCATCTTCATTCTTAACACCGGTTATTGATCCGTCATCGGCTACACCTATTAATAATCTTCCGCCTTTATTATTCGAAAATGCCACCATTGTCCTTGCTATCTTTTCACAACTGGTGATTGTTTTTTTAAAATCAAGTTTTACCCCTTCGCCTTCAAAAATCAGCTTTTTCACATTCATTGTTGTTCTTCCTCTTTTTTAGGCGATTGATAAGGCTTAAATATTTCCATCCAACTTTCCGGACGGATAATTTGCGTAAATCCAAACTGGCTATATAAACCGTGTGCATCAGCAGTAGCCAGCGACCACCGTCTTAATCCCTGTAATTCAGGACATTTTACAATACTTTGTATCAGCCACTTTGATAATCCAATACGCCTGGATTCAGGCAGGACAAATACATCACAAA
>JAQBOA010000096.1 GCA_028288305.1 Mucilaginibacter sp. | reverse complement strand
AGTTTTTGAAAAGGGGTAAGCGTTTCATATAATGCAAGGCCTTCTAATGAATTTAGTTTCTCCGGTAAAAATACTTCTTCAGGTTTTAGTTCTTCATGCCATGGAACATAAACTTCAGGCAGCATCGGTTTTTCCTTGCTGATCCTGATCAAACGCTCAACTTCTTTTACATCCATACAGTACCCCTTTTAGTCAATACGCATGTAATTATAAATCGTTGCTTACGAAATATTTGCAATTGTTAAATTCGTGATTAAGATTGAGAAGTTGAACTTATCACAAACAAAAATTATACCGTCATACAGCAAATAATTGACCAATGTCTTTAAAAGATTTAAATTCAAGCGCATTGCCAGATGGGTCTAAAAAAAACATGGTTGCCTGTTCGCCCGGCAGGCCCTTAAAGCGAATATAAGGCTCTATAACAAATTTTATATTATTACTTTTTAACCTTTTTTCTAAATCGTGCCACTGAACCCATTCTAAAACCACACCATAATGTGGTACAGGAACATCATGACCATCAACAGGATTAAAATGGTGTTTAGCTTCTTCTGCAGGACGGGGTTTTAAATGGATAACAAACTGATGTCCATAAAGGTTAAAATCTGTCCACTGATCCGAACTTCTTCCTTCACTGCATCCTAATACCTCCCTGTAAAATTTCCTGGCTTCTTCAAGGTCATAAACAGGAACAGCGACGTGGAATGGGGTTATTTTATTCATTGTTTTTTATGTTGGAATGCTGAATCGTTGAAATGTTGGAATGTTGTAAAGTTATAAAGTTGCAAAGTTGTTTTTTGTAAAAGATCATAAATTATATTGATCTTTCTTTATAGCGCAGTCATCGGCGAATCCGGCGCGGCATCCCATCTTGAAGTCAACCTTACAACGTTTCAACCTTACAACGTTTCAACAAATTTCCAACGTTTCAACAAATTATTTTACGGTATACCTGTACACCTGCCGGCCAATATTCCCGTCTTTATCTATGCCCTCAATTATAGCACGATATGTTCCTTTCCCATCAGCATTAAAATACTCTAATAATGCAGTTCCTGTTTTATCAGTTATTATATTCGGGTTCCAATAAATTGTGCTTCGTATGTCAGTTGGATTTGTTTGTGCTTCCCTGGGACCGTTGTATCGTGGTAAATAAAATGATTTTATTGCTGCATATCCTTTTGGCATAAAAGTCACTTCGTTTCTTTTAGGAAGAAGATCCTTCAGTTCCCGGTAGCTTATTTTTGTGGCTTCCGGTGCTTTTTTCAAATTGACAACTATAGCTCCGTTACTGCTATAAGCACTGTTTACAAGTCCCAGGTCATCTTTTAAAAATATCTCCACAGATTCTATATTATTTGCATCCAAAGTGGCCAGGTAATTTACATCCACTGGCATTCCTTTAATAAAAACCTGGGCAGGTATTTTTTTCCCCCTGCTATAATCAGAAAAAACATAAAAATTTTCATTATCAAAAGTCATTCCCATGGCGAGGGCTTTAAGGCATTCTAAAACTGAATTACAATCTTTTAATTGGCTACCATTAATAAGATGATCCGGCTGATAACTTAGGCTTGATAAAGTGCCATAGTCCAAATGGCTGGCTGTTTTTACTATTTTTGTATCCTTAATTATTACTTCCTTTAAGACATGTGTATTGTTGAATTGGATCTTACTGTTCTTTAAATAAGGATTAAGGGCGCTGTCTATATTCAGTGTTGCATCCGGCACATTATAATTTACCGGTATTGCTTGCGAATGTTCTCCGTCAACTGTAAGTACAAGGTCGCTTGCCCTGGAATTATCACGCGCACTTATAACTACTTGCGCTGAATCCAAAAATACAAGATTCGAAAATCTAAAGTGGCCTTCCGCATCCGTAATTGCGTTTTCATAATGATTTTTATCACGAATACTTAAATGAACATTGCCCTTATAAACAGGTATACCATTTGAAGCCCTGAGTGTACCGGTTATGTTAATCCCCTGCTCAGGAGCAAAATATACCTGGGGATATTTATCATTTAAAATTCCGTCATAAGAAAAACGGCGGTAACCCTGTGTTTGCATCAAAACATCAAGATCTGCCATTACTTTTTCATCAGGATGATTAAAATAATAATTAGGCTTTTCAATATAGCCCTTTATATCAGAAGTTAACAGCAGGTAGGTTAATATAGTAGTTTCTGCATTTTCATCATATGGAACTTTTGAATCGTCAACTACTGCTATGGAAAAATTTCCTTCGGCGGGCTGATCATTGTTTTTAGCTAAAATATTCAATTTGACTCTTTGCCGGGTGGCATAGGATGGATGATCACTGTTGATAGTTAGATTTAATTGGTCGTTATGCTGTATAAATGCAACGCGTTCACTTAACGGATCGCCATCTGGTGAGAAAAGCGTGACCTGTACAATGCCGGTCGGAAATTTGCTTTTTGGTATATTTGCATTATAAACCTGGCTTACTAACGGCATTTTGGCAGCGTAAAATATAATACCATCAGATTTTGCCAAAATAAAAAAAGTTTTGTCCTTGTAAGCCTGAAAAAAAGGAACATCGGCCTGTAATTTCAATTTTAAAACATCGGGGTCAATATTGTCAATACCTAAATTTATACCGCCCGTTTGTATTTTGGGTAGGTCAGGTACAGCTGTTGACCCATCCGCAAAAGTTACCTTCGCTGTATAAGTTTTACCATCTTCAGGTGTTAATAAAAAAAAGCCCATTCCTAAATGCGAAGAAGAGAATTCGGTTACCACGTTATTATTGTTATCGGTAATCGTTCCTTTTACATCAATACCCAAACCGTCCGGCTTTATAGCTTTAAAAGCTATCTTGGAGCGTACACCAACTAATAACTCTCCTCCCTCAGGAAAAAATTGCATATCATTTGGCTTAGCGACTGACTTTAATGGAAACGAACTGCTTATTTGTTTCCGGTTCCCATTATCAATAACTGTAACAATGCTTACAGAATCTAAATTATACTTTTTGTTATTTACAAAGCTTATATCTATAAAGCCATTTTTATCTGTTTCCCCTTTTCCTTTTATAATAGCTTCGTCGTCTTTAATCACTGACCAGCTTACTTTTTTACTTATATAAGGTTTACCGTCGTCATCTTTATAAGATATTCCTGCTGAAATTTTGGGGAACTTATTAACGACTGTACTTTTCAAAGAAATTTGTGTAGATATTGTATTATTATTTATAACATCGCCAATGGTTATATTTTTATTAAAAAAATAGGCCGGCCCATTATTATTCATCCAATTAGTATAACCAACAACACGATAATTTCCTTTTTTATAGGAATATGGTGAAAGAGTTATATTACCCCATGCGACACCATTTTTAATCTGCAATTTTAATGACTGTACCAGCGAATCGCGCGGACCTAAAATATTGACGTAAACAATTTTACTTAAAGGAGATGGTTTGTGATAATCAATAGTTAAGTAAGCTTTTAACCAAATGGTATCGCCTACAGCATAATAAGGTTTATCAAAATGAAGATAAACTTTTTCGATGGGAATGTCATTATAAACTTTGGCCGTTTTAGTCATGATCTTGTTTAAAACGGAAAGATCATTTTGTGCAAATCCTGGTAAATAAAAAGCAATAACAAATAATAATTGTGCAAAGAGGACTTTTATTAATTTCATGGTGTAGCTTAATCGGCTGTAACGGGCTAAATATAGCCCATTAGGATTTAAATTTTTGCGATATGAATGAGTTTAACATTTTTTTACATTTTTACCACTAATTGCACAGTATTCCTGCTAATCTGCTCCAGTAGTATAGTTTTGCCATCCGTTAACTCTTTTAGTGAAGCAGATGAGTAATGTCTTAACGTAATTAAGCTAAGATTTTCATTATATTTAGCTTTAAAATTTTGGCCCAACTCATGTAAAAGCTTTTTAAAACGCTCCTCATAAAGATCAAGGCAAACTGTAAAACTAAGAGCAGATGTTTGCATCATGTTTATTTTAACCTGGTTTTTTGCAAACAACGCAAAAATTTCACTTAAATGATTTTCAGAGATAAAAGAATAATCTTTTGCTGATATAGATAATAATAACTGGTTTTGTTTAAGGATAATGATCGGCTTTACAAATAGATTAACGCCATCTTCTTTTATTATGGTTCCTGGTGCATCAGGATGACTAAAAGGTTTAACCAGTAATGGTATTTTGGCATTTTGAAGCGGCTTAATAGTTTTGGGATGAATAACGCTGGCTCCATAATAAGTCATTTCAATGGCTTCCGTATAGGAGAGTTCATCAAACTTAATGGTATCTGAAAAAAATTTAGGATCAGCATTTAGTATACCGGGAACATCTTTCCATGTAGTTACCGATTCAGCACCCAAACAGGAGGCAAATATAGAAGCGGTATAATCTGAACCTTCCCGTCCTAAAGTGGTGGTAAAGTTTTCAGATGTGCCGCCTAAAAATCCTTGAGTAACCACAATTCCTTTTTGTAAAAACCCTGGAATATCCTGGTTGATGCTTGTGCTGGTTTTATCCCATTGAACTACACCTTCACGATAAGTATTATCCGTGTGGATATATCCGCGTACATCCAGCCAGTGACTTTTTACTCCAGTTTTATTCAGGTAAGCATTCACTATCCGGGTTGAAACCAGTTCACCAATGGATACGATCTGATCATAAATAAAATTGTAATCATCCTGTGGCTCATCTTCAATAATCCAGTCAATCTCAACAAAAGTATTGGCAACTTCATCAAATATGGAATGCGAAGGTTCAAAAAGCTGCTCAATTATAGCGTAATGATATTTTTTTATATCCTCAAAAATAACATCCCTGTCATCTTCATGGTTAACATAGGCCTTTGTAAGTTTTTCGAGCGCGTTGGTAGTTTTACCCATTGCCGAAACCACAATCAACAACTGACTACCCTCATACCTTTTTACCACATTAGCCAGGTTAACCAGGCCATTAGCATCTTTTACAGACGCCCCTCCAAATTTAAAAACAAGCATTATTTAAAAGGTATTTAAAATCATAGTTCAATTTTCAATAGCTGTTCTTTAGATAACGATGCATTTAACCAACCGGCATCAATACTGGCCTCATACTTTTTATAGAAATTAATGGCAGGTTCATTCCAGTCCAATACCTGCCAAACCATACCACTAAAGCCCAATTCTTTTGCTTCAACAATAAGCCGCTTAAATAATAACTTACCTATACCTTTTCCACGCATAGCTTCAGTAATTATCAGGTCTTCCAGGTACATGCGGCAGCCTTTCCAGGTAGAATAACGGATGTAATATAATGCAAAACCGACTATTAAGCCGTTTGCTTCAGCAACAAAGGCTTTCCAAACCGGTTTTTCGCCAAACCCTGCATCTTCAAATTCCTTTAAGGTCACTGTAACTTCTTCCGGCGCTTTTTCAAAATGCGCCAGCTCATGTACCAGCTCCAGCAAACGCGGGCAATCTTCTTTTTTAGCTATTCTTAAATTTATGTTCATTTTTTGTTGGTCAATAGTCATTGGTCATTAAGTCATTGACCTTGGTTGTTTTTTATCAATATAAAATTCCTTCAACAAAATAAATCCGAAATCGAAAATCCGAAATAAAAATCAATTATTCTTCCAGTGTTTAATAACCCGGCTGCCAAATATGGTGCTGCCCAAACGAACCATGTTACTGCCCTGTTCAATGGCTAATTTATAATCTGATGACATGCCCATGGAAAGGGTATCAAAGGTTTTATCTTTTCGGAAATAGCTTTGTTTTATACCATCAAAAAAAGTTTTCAGCTCATAAAACTCATCCTTTATTTGCTTTTCATTTTCCGTATTGGTAGCAATGCCCATCAAGCCCCTGATGCGTATATGCTTTAAAGTAGCCAATTCTTCTGATCGCAGCAATTCAATTGCTTCGTCAAAGCCAAGCCCGAATTTGGTTTCTTCATCGGCGATATAAATCTGCAACAGGTAATCAATTACACGATTATTTTTTTCAGCATGCTTATTAATTTCCTGCAATAGTTTTAGGCTATCAACAGATTGTATCATGCTTATAAATGGCGCAATATATTTTACCTTATTAGTTTGCAGATGGCCAATAATGTGCCATTGAATATCTTTTGGTAAATGTTCCTGTTTTTCAACCAGTTCCTGCACCATATTTTCACCAAATAAACGTTGCCCGGCATCATAGGCTTCTCGCACCTCTTCAACAGGTTTTGTTTTTGAAACTGCTAATAATGTTACCTTTATTGGATCAGTTTCTTTTTTTAAGCGTTTAATATTATCGGCAATGCTCATTTATCCTTAATTTTGCATAATTACAGGCCGCTAAATTACAGAATGCGTAAATATATCACCTTGTTTTTTTCAGTATCTCTTTTTTTATTATCCTGTAAAGGAAATAAACCCGAAGATGGAATCATAAACCATGACCGGATGATCAGTTTGTTAACAGACATCCATATTGCTGACGGCAGGATGTACCGTTTAAAGCAAGAGCCGGATAGCTTATACAAATATGGGATGGGCACGTATTTGGCATTATTTAAAAAATATAGTACCGATTCGGTGCAATTTAAAAAAAGCTTTAAATATTATTCGACCCAGCCTGCTGAAATGGAAGCCATATATAACCAGATACTTAAAAATCTTCAACGAAAAACCGATTCTCTCAATAAAATACAACTAAAACAAATAAATGCTTTACCCAAAAAATAGTGCTGATAAACTGGGTTTTACTGAGGTAAAGGAATTGATAAAAGCACATTGCCTGAGTGAGATGGGTCGCCAAATGGTGGATAAGATACAGGTAATGAATAATTACGATCATATCCGTAAGTTTTTATACCAGGCCAATGAATTTAAAAACATATTGGAGAATGACGCTGCCTTACCTATTCATCATTTTTTTGACATTAAATCCCTGGCAAATAAAGCAAGAATTGAAGGCGCCTTTTTAAGCGAAGAAGAATTTTACCAGGTACAGGCATCGTTAACTACAGTATTTGCTGTAATTGGATATTTTAACGAACGGGAAGGGCAGTACCCCAACCTGGAAGCTTTATTTGAACATTTGGCTATAGAAAAAGCCATTCTAAAAAAAATAGATCTTGTAATTGATCAAAAAGGGAAAATAAGGCCAAATGCTTCGCGCGAATTGTCAGAACTCACATCGGGCATATCAAAGGCAGAACAAGAAGCAAGAAAAAAAATAGACCAGATATTTAAAAGTGCAACTGCAAATGGCTGGACCGCTGATGGATCATTAACCGTCCGCGATGGACGTTTATGTATTCCATTATTAGCTGAAAATAAACGTAAATTAAAAGGCTTTATTCATGATGAATCGTCATCGGGTCAAACGGTTTACATGGAGCCGGAAGAAGTTTTTACATTAAACAACCGTATACGTGACCTTGAATTTGAACGCAGACGAGAAATTGTTAAAATATTAACAGCCTTAACTGATGATTTACGGCCTTATGTTCCTCTTCTGTTGTCTTACCATTCTCTATTAACTAAACTTGATTTTGTTAGGGCCAAGGCGCTTTTTGCTATTGATATTGAAGGTGAAATGCCGCAATTAGAAAACGAGGCAAAGGTTAAACTAATAAACGCCCGGCACCCGCTTTTGCTTTTAAATTTTAAAAAGGAGAAAAAAACAGTTGTGCCTTTAAATGTTCAGATTGATGAGGGCATACGGATCATCGTAGTTTCGGGGCCTAATGCGGGAGGTAAATCCGTTTGTATGAAAACCGTGGGTTTATTACAAATGATGGTACAGGCCGGTTTATTAATTTCAGCATCTGAAGCAAGTGTGGTTGGCGTTTTTAAACAATTATTTGTTGATATTGGCGATGATCAGTCGATTGAAAGTGACCTTAGTACTTACAGCGCGCATCTTTCAAAAATGAAAGAGTTTGTTGAACAGGCTAATGGGAAAACATTAATATTAATTGATGAGTTTGGTACCGGAACCGATCCGCAATTTGGCGGTCCGATTGCTGAAGCGGTATTGGAATCTTTAAATCATAAAAAGGTAAAAGGAATGGTGACCACTCATTATTCGAACCTTAAAATTTTTGCCAGCCATACAGAAGGGATCGAAAATGCTTCTATGCTGTTTAACAATGTTGAAATGAAGCCTCTTTATATGCTCGAAGTTGGCAAGCCCGGCAGTTCTTATGCGTTTGAGATAGCTCAAAAAATTGGTCTTCCGCAAAATGTGCTCAACCTGGCAAAAAACAAAGTTAGCGCAGGCCAAAAAAGAGTCGATACCTTATTGGTTGACCTCGAGCGCGAAAAAAAGGAGATTTTCGACACAAAAATAAAACTGGAGAAACAGCAAAAACAAGTTAATGAGCTGCTTGCTGAAAATGAAAAGCTAAAAAACTACCTCGAAGAAAATAAAAAGGCACTGATAAAAGATGCTAAAGAGCAGGCAAAAAATATTATTATTAATGCTAATAAACTGGTAGAGAATACGATATCTGAAATAAAAAGCAGTAATGCGGATAAAGAGAAAACCCGCAGCCTTCGTGAAAACTTAAATGTTGAACTCCAAAAAAATACAGTTAAGCCTGAAACTCCTAAACTTGTACAAGTTGAAGATGAACTAAAACCAGGCGACTGGGTGAAACTGACTGACAGCGAAACTACAGGCCAGGTGATGGAACTTATAAAAGATAATGTTGTAATTGCCATTGGAGACTTGCGGACGGTTGCTAAAAGGAGAAGGGTTGTAAAAGTAGAACGTTTAAGTGTCCCAAAAGAAATAAGAAAGAGTTTTAACAGTCATACCAGTGATATGGCAAGTTTTAGTCCCGAAATTGATGTGCGTGGTATGCGAACAGAAGACGCCCTGGGTGCTATTGAAAGGTTATTTGACCGGGCATTGATGATGGGTTTCGGAAATTTAAAGATAATTCATGGTAAAGGGGATGGAATATTACGCAAAATGATACGGCAATATCTTAAAAAATATGACCAGGTTGACCGCATGGAAGATGAACATGCCGACAGGGGCGGAGATGGGATTACTTATGTATATTTGAAATGATAACCCCACCCAACCCTCCCCGGAAAGGCGGGTTTAGAAAGGTCAAAAAGTTTCCCCAACCGGAGGAGACCTGCCTGCCGGACAGGCAGGTATAGAGGGGGCTAATGACAATTCAAAATTTAATTATATGAATTACAAACATCTGATTTTCAGCCTGCTTATTGCCGTAAGTTTTAATTGCGCAGCCCAAACAATTATTAAAGCCAATGACACTCACATCCATTACATGGGCCGTATTGCAATGACAGATTCGACAGCTGAATTATCATGGCCTGCGAGCTCCATAAAAGTTAATTTTATTGGTACAGAAATAAGAGCAATATTAAAGGATGAAAGGTCGGATAATAACTACAATGTAATTGTTGATAATAAGGTTGTAAGTGTCCTTCATCCGCTTCAAATAAAAAAAGAATATGTGCTTGCTGTAGGGCTGTCAGCCGGTAAACATACCCTTGAATTATTTAAACGCACCGAAAGTAATATGGGAAAAACCTGGTTTTACCAGTTTGGACTTGGAAAAGGAGAGAAGATTTTACCTCCTCCTCCAACGAATAAGCGTAAAATGGAATTTTTTGGTAATTCCATTAGTTGTGGTTATGCCGATGAAGATACAACAGGAAAGGACAGGGGAACAAGTCCCTATGAAAATGGTTATATCAGTTATGCTGCGATAACTGCAAGGCATTTTAATGCAGAGCTTCACAATACTTCAAAAAGTGGGATAGGAGTGACTGTTAGCTGGTTCCCTTTAACTATGCCTGAAATGTATGACAGGCTGGATGCCACAGACCCAAACAGCAAATGGGATTTTTCAAAATATACTCCTGACCTGGTAGTCATTAACCTTTTTCAAAACGATTCGTGGATAGTTAATCTGCCGAATAATGATCAGTTTAAAGCCCGTTTTGGAAATACACCACCTACGCCCGAATTTATCATTAATGCTTACGTTTTTTTTGTAAAAACTGTCAGAGGAAAATATCCTAAAGCAAATATGATTTGTACCCTGGGAAGTATGGATGCAACAAAATCCGGCTCACCGTGGCCAGGATATATTGAAAAAGCTGTTGCCGGATTAAATGATAAAAAGATATACACCCACTTTATTCCCTACAAAAACACAAATGGCCATCCAAGCGCTAAAGAACAGCAAATAATGGCTAACGATCTGATTGGATTTATTGAACAAAATATTAAGTGGTAAGGCGAGGTCAGAGATTAGAGGTTGGAGATAAGAGATTAGAAAAATATATTGATTTTTCTTTAAGGATTAGAGGAACTAATCTCTAACCTCTAATTAACTAATCACTAATCCTCACGTCTCAATATGATCCCTTTCCTCATATTCATCATCACTGTCTTCTCCAACTTTTTGCTGATCAGGTAATTCGTTAGGGCCGGGAATATTGACATTTTCAGTATCCCCGTTTTCCTTTTCATAATATTGCTGAGTATGCGGACGATCGTTTTCACCATTTCCCCTTTCAACTTTTTCAGGTTTAGGACCCTCATTTTTAATATAAATATTTAGTTGGGCCTTGCTATAATCGGGTATTCCGTCCTGATTTTTTGCTGTAAAATTAGAGTATTCAGGATGCTCTTCTGATGGTTCGGTACGTGCAAAATAAGCATTTGAATAACCTGCATTTTGAGATGGGTTATTCCTGTCATCACCGGCAGGTGTAAGGTTGTTTTTACCGAAATTTTCACCACCCATACCTTTGCCTTCCATTACAGGTTTATGTTTATCAGAATTCCTGGTAAACCAGGTCCTTTCAAGGTCGTTTTCTTTTATATTATTGTCATCATCTACATGGTAAGCCTCAGGCTTCCTGCTATTTTCTTGCATGGAATGATTATCCCTATCATCCGTAATCGCTTCATTTTTTAATTCCATAATTATGTTTTTTGATGTATAAATTATAATACTTGATTTTTATAATTGTTTGATTTTTGTGAGAAAAATAGTCCATGGCAGATAGTCCATAGACCATGGTAAATTTGTTAAGATCATATGGTATCGAAAAACTATCTATGGACTATGGGCCATGGTCTATGGACAAAAAAACACTATTTTTACTTCCAACCAATTATTAAATATGAACAAAGTAGTTAGTGGCGCTGATGAAGCTATCAAGGATATTAAAGATGGTATGACTTTAATGCTGGGAGGCTTCGGACTATGCGGTATTCCTGAAAATTGTATTGCAGCTTTGGTAAAAAAGGGTGTAAAAGGACTTACTTGTATATCCAACAATGCCGGGGTTGATGACTTTGGAATCGGCCTGATGCTTAAAACAAAACAGGTAAAAAAGATGATCTCAAGCTATGTTGGTGAAAACGCCGAATTTGAAAGGCAGCTGCTCAGCGGAGAGCTGGAAGTTGAGCTGATACCCCAAGGTACCTTGGCTACCCGCTGTATGGCTGCCGGTTATGGCATGCCGGTCATATTTACCCCGGCAGGCATTGGGACTGAAATAGCTGAAGGAAAAGAAGTGAGAAATTTTAATGGTAAAGATTACTTAATGGAAATGGCCTTTGATGCTGATTTCGCTATAGTAAAAGCCTGGAAAGGTGATTCAATGGGGAATTTAGTGTTTCGCGCAACAGCCCGAAACTTTAATCCTGTTATGGCTATGGCTGGAAAAATAACTATTGCCGAGGTAGAAGAACTTGTTGAACCCGGAGAACTTGATCCCGATCATATACATACACCTGGGATATATGTTCATAGGATATTTCAAGGCAAAAATTATGAGAAACGAATTGAACAAAAGACCGTAAGAAAAAAATAAAAACCTTGTCATTGCGAGGTGCGAAGCAATCGCGGGCTATGTATAACGGTCATGCATAGCTAAGAGATTGCTTCGTCGTTCCTCCTCGCAATGACATTATTTAGATAATAAGTGATGTTAGACAAAGAAGGTATTGCAAAACGTATTGCAAAAGAAATTAAAGATGGTTACTATGTTAACCTGGGCATAGGTATCCCAACATTAGTTGCTAATTATATACCTAAGGATATCGATGTGGTATTGCAATCGGAAAATGGCTTGCTGGGTATGGGGCCATTCCCTTTTGAGGGTGAAGAAGATGCGGATTTAATAAATGCAGGTAAACAAACCATAACTATGTTACCGGGCTCTTCTGTATTTGATTCGGCGATGAGTTTTGGTATGATCAGGGCCAAAAAAGTAAACCTCACCATATTAGGGGCAATGGAAGTTTCTGAAAATGGCGATATAGCCAACTGGAAAATTCCTGGTAAAATGGTAAAAGGTATGGGTGGTGCAATGGACCTGGTGGCTTCTGCCGAAAATATCATTGTAGCCATGCAGCATGTTAATAAAGCCGGTGAATCGAAACTATTGTCAAAATGTTCTCTTCCTTTAACAGGAGTAAACTGCGTAAAAAAAATTGTAACCGAATTAGCAGTGCTTGATGTATTGCCCGATGGTGGCTTTAAACTATTAGAGCGGGCACCCGGAGTAAGTGTAGAAGAAATAAAAAAAGCTACCGCGGGAAAATTGATTATTGAAGGGGAGATACCTGAGATGATTATTTAATTTGAAAATAACCCCATTTGAAAATTTGAAGATGTGCCAATTTGAAAATTATAGAACAATAGGAAGTTTCATTTTCAAATCTTCAAATCACCAAATTTTCAAATTAAAATAATTCTTCCCTCAATTTTTTTGATATTTCTTCCGTTACACAAATAATATCATCAGCCTCATGTGTATTATTAGTTATTACCTGGTCACATTCACCTTTGTAGGGTAATAAAAACTCATTATAAGCCGGTAAAACATGGTTAATCCACTTATACATCACATCATCATATGAGTAACCGCGTTCTGCCAAATCACGTTTTAAACGGCGCCGCAGGGCTATTTCATCATCAGCCTCAATAAAAATTTTAAAGTCGAGCAATTGGGCTATTTCTCTGAAATGAAGGATAAACAACCCTTCAACAATCAATATAGGCGCTGGCTTTATTTCAAGCAATTTTGGTATAGCCTTGGGATTATTGAAAGTATACTCCTTTTTATAAATAATTTCCCTGTTTAATAATTTGCCGATGTCTTCCTCAAAATGGTGGTGATCAATAGTTGAGGGCAGGTCAAAATTATAAAGCTTATTCTCTTCGGGAGTCATATTATGTGCAACCGGGATATAATAATCATCCTGGGACACCAGGCAAACTTCGTCATTGGTAAAATGTTCCAGGAAACACTTTAAAAAAAAAGTTTTACCAGAACCGCTACCTCCGGCAATACCAACTACAAAAGGTTTATTCATTCGGACTACCGTAGCTGATGTTTACATGAAAGCGTTTATCCAAAGCGCCTAATGAATCGGCAACATTTTTTGTCATTATAATAATAACATCCTTTGTTTGTTCATTGTCTGTAAAACGGCCAACTACTTTTGCAAAAGTAGTGCGGTTTGTCATGGGGTTAGTGATTTTTATAACTGTGCCGATAACCGCAGTACGGTGAAGCACCAGTTTTTTATTAGGATCGAGACTGGAATCATCAATCCATGTAGCCACACCCTTTTCTGTTTTTTCATACAATCCAAACTTGTTTGCATTAAAACGGCGCTCGGCGGCGCTATCTCTCATTGGAGCCGTCAAAGTTGAGTCGCGTTTAGCTATTGCCTGGGTATCAGTATGTACAACGGAAGTTGTTTGTTGTAGTGTAGACGATCCGTATCTTACCATTAAAATCTGACCGGGAACAAGGGTTGTTGAGGTTAAATTATTTAGTTTGGTAATGTCCTCTACAGTTGTATTAAAGCGTTTTGATATGGCATACAGTGTTTCTCCAGCTGATACTTTATATTCCGTAGGTGGTGTATTATTTCCCTGAACCTGTTGTTGAGCAGGCGCAGGAGCTGATTTTGTAAATGGCTGATCAGTGGGAATATTAATGATATCGCCAATGGTTAACGTTCCTGTTTTGCTGTTGTTATAATTCATTATTGCTTGAGGAGATACATTATAACGCCTCGCAATAGAATAATAAGTGTCTTTTGGTTGAACTTTAAAAATAATAACCTTTTTCCCATCCTGGTTTTTTACACCTATCGAATCTACTAAAGCAGTTTTAGCGAAAAGAGAGATAGAAACGGAGAACAATAAAATGGTAGACAATATAATTTTAAATTTCATAATAGATTTTAAATCAACAATTTACAAGGTTAAAACTTTAAGTTCCAACTTGCTTTTTATATAAATCAAATGGTTTTTATGCAATATAAACGCCTCTGGCTGCATTTTTTGTATCTTGTTATTCAACAAATCTTCATAAATTTTCTTGTTCCCATCCATAATAAATAACAACTGGTTTAGTTGGCCGTCAACCAAGGTGTGCAAAGATACAATTCTGAAGTTATTGTATTTAAGGTAATGTATTGTATTGCCAAAAGTATCTGCAGGAACAATATCTAAAAAGTCCTCCTCAGGAACTAATTCAGGCAATAAAACATTATTTGGTAATTCTTCGTAAATCGACGCTTCATACTTGCTGATAGTTGCACCGGTTTTAATATCTGCTATGAATAATTTCCTTGGTTGGATACGCGAATCATACACAATAGGCCCTTTAGCCGATAAATGGTCAAAGGTGAAATTATAATTACTCCACAATGTTTTACCTGTTAATGCATTAATAGCTATAAGGCCTTTATGTACCGGCGAAGACTCTGATTCATAATTATGCAAAAGTAATACGCCATCATAAGCAGCTTCAATACCGGTTAGCCACCGCTCAGGAGTAGTGAGGTCTTTAAAATAAGTTTTTCCATTGATAAGACTTACAGACCCAAAATGAACCTTTTTTTCTTCACTATCCCTTACTTCAACAAATAGGGTTTCAGTAAGTTCGTCAATTTCCATACGCCAGATGGTTCCGTTAAATTGTTCGCTTATGAAGGGTTGTATGTTCATGATGTTTGCAAAGATGGGGTCTTGATCTCGAAATTCTTTTGTCTGAACTAAGATTTATAAGATTAAAGGATTTTAGGATTAATAATAGCGTTTATCTTATAATCTTAAAATCCTGCAATCTTAGTTCAGACAATTAAAAGTCTCCCAAACCGGGGGAGATTTAGAGGGTGGCTAAATCTCATCTTAACATTTAATTTTATAAATTTGGCGACTGTTATTATTCGGACAGTTAATTTCTACATTTTAATATATGAGCAAAGGGGTTGTAAGTAAAGACGAAGATTATTCGCAATGGTACAATGATTTAGTGTTAAAGGCCGATATGGCCGAATATTCACCGGTTAAAGGTTGCATGATTATTAAACCTTATGGTTACTCCATTTGGGAAAAAATGCAGGCCGTACTGGATATCATGTTTAAAGAAACCGGGCACAGCAACGCTTACTTTCCTTTATTTATACCCAAGTCTTTCTTTTCAAAAGAAGCAAGTCACGTAGATGGCTTTGCTAAAGAATGTGCCGTTGTAACCCATTATCGTCTGAAAAATGATGGCAACGGCAATATTATTGTAGACGAAGATGCCAAACTGGAGGAAGAACTGATAGTTCGCCCTACATCCGAAACGATAATTTGGAATACATATAAAGGCTGGATACAATCTTATCGCGACCTGCCTATCCTGGTGAACCAATGGGCCAATGTAGTGCGTTGGGAAATGCGTACCAGGTTGTTTTTACGAACCACTGAATTTTTATGGCAGGAAGGGCATACTGCACATGCTACAGCCGAAGAGGCTATTGCCGAAACAGAACAAATGCTGGAAGTTTATGCTGACTTTTGCGAAAACTGGCTTGCCTTGCCCGTTATCCGTGGTAGGAAAACAGCCAATGAACGTTTTGCAGGTGCATTAGATACCTATTGTATTGAAGCGTTGATGCAGGATGGGAAAGCATTACAAGCCGGTACTTCTCACTTTTTAGGACAAAACTTTGCAAAAGCCTTTGACGTTAAATTTACCAACAAAGAGAACAAACTGGATTACGTTTGGGCAACATCATGGGGTGTATCCACACGGCTTATAGGTGCCCTTATTATGGCTCATTCCGATGATGCCGGTCTTGTATTACCACCAAAACTTGCCCCAATACAGGTAGTTGTTGTACCTATTTATAAACATGATGAAGAACTGGAAAATATTTCGGCCTTTGTAAAGGAATTAACTAAAGAGCTTAAATCAAAAAACATTTCAGTTAAGTTTGATAAGCGTGATACCCATCGTCCGGGCGCTAAATTTGCCGAGTATGAGTTAAAAGGAGTTCCTTTAAGGGTTGCAATTGGTAGTCGTGACATGCAAAACAAAACTGTTGAATTAGCACGCCGCGATACTAAAACCAAGGAAACAGTAAGTCAGGAAGGTTTAACGGCCCGTATTGAACAGCTTTTAGAAGAGATACAGCAAAATATCTATCAAAAAGCCTTAAAGTTTAAAACTGAAAACACAACAGAAGTTGACAGTTACGATGAATTTAAACGGATGCTTGATGAGCAGCCAGGCTTTTTATCCGCACACTGGGACGGCACATCCGAAACCGAACAACAAATAAAAGATGAAACCAAGGCTACAATACGTTGCATACCTTTGGATGCTAAACAGGAAGATGGTAAATGCATTTTAACAGGTAAGCCGTCAAAACAAAGGGTGATATTTGCGAGAGCGTATTAGCCCCCCGGCCCCCTAAAGGGGGAGTTTTTGAATTGCACAAGGCAGAGGGAGTAAAGAGTTAATTAACGAACTAACAGTATAAACTATAAATCAAAAAGTTCCCCCTTTAGGGGGCCAGGGGGTATGAAATTCGCAACAAAAGCTATACACGCAGGGCAGGAGCCCGATCCAACTACCGGGGCGGTGATGACACCGATATACCAGACGTCTACTTACTGGCAAAAATCGCCCGGTGACAATAAGGGGTATGAATATTCCCGTGGTACAAACCCAACACGCAAGGCGCTGGAAAACTGCTTGGCGGCTTTAGAAAACGCCAAATTTGGTTTGGCTTTCTCCAGTGGTATGGGCGCTACCGATGCAGTAATGAAGTTGCTGCTTCCGGGTGATGAGGTAATTACCGGGAACGATCTTTACGGAGGCTCATACCGCATGTTTACTAAAATATATGCCAATTATGGGATTATATTTCATTTCCTTGACCTGTCAAACCCGGAGATTATACGTAAATATATAAATGAAGACACCAAACTGATCTGGATTGAAACGCCTACCAACCCAACAATGCAAATTGTGGATATTGAGGCTATCGCAAAAATCAGCAAAGAGAAAAATATCCTTTTGGCTGTAGATAATACTTTTGCTTCACCTTACCTGCAAAACCCAATTGATTTGGGTGCCGATATAGTAATGCACTCGGTAACCAAATATATTGGCGGCCACTCGGATGTGGTAATGGGTGCATTAATGTTGAATGACGAGGAATTGTATAAAAGACTTTGGTTTATTTACAATGCCTGTGGTGCAACACCCGGACCAATGGATAGTTTTTTAGTATTGCGTGGCATCAAAACCTTGCACTTGCGGATGAAAGCCCATTGCGAAAACGGCCGTAAAATAGCTGAATTTTTAAAAACGCATCCTAAAGTTGATAAAATATACTGGCCGGGTTTTGAGGATCATCCTAATCACGCAATTGCCAAAAAGCAGATGCGTGATTTTGGCGGTATGATCTCCATTACGCTTAAAGGAGCTGATTTAAAAGAAACCTACCGCATAGCATCTTCATTTAAGGTTTTTGCTTTGGCAGAATCACTGGGTGGGGTAGAGTCCCTCATCAATCACCCGGTAAGCATGACACACGGTTCTATACCGAAGGCAGAACGCGAAAAGGCGGGCGTAGTTGATAATTTACTGCGCTTAAGCGTAGGAGTGGAGGATATTGATGATTTACTGGAAGATTTGAAACAAGCACTTTCTTAAAGATTAGTATCAAGTAGCAAGATTTTTTACTTGATACTAGCTACTTGATACCTATAAATGATAGATAATATAAAGTTCTTCCTCGACACTAAAGTAATTCAATATAACCGTCCGGAATTTATCCCTAACGACCCCGTATCTATACCGCACTTATTTACCAAAAAACAGGATATTGAAATTATGGGTCTTTGGGCGGCAGTACTCGCCTGGGGACAACGGATAACTATCATCAACAAATGCCGTGAACTTATAGCGCTTATGGATGGCGCACCTTATGATTTCATCATTAACCACCAGGAAACTGATCTTAAAAAGCTGCTTCAATTTAAGCACCGTACTTTTAATGATATAGATACGCTGTATTTTATTTCCTTTTTCAGACATCACTATTCCCAATATGAATCGTTAGAATCAGCTTTTATCCCCGATAAAACGCCTCAAAGCCCTTTTGTCATCCTGAGCGACAGCGAAGGATCTTCTAAAAGCGACATTACCGATAATGCCAAAATATCTGAACCCATTGAAAAATACCTGAATCATTTCCGTGACTACTTCTTTTCCTTACCCGATTACCCCAGCCGAACCAAAAAACACATCTCATCCCCATCACAAAAATCAACCTGCAAGCGGCTAAATATGTTTTTGCGCTGGATGGTACGAAAAGACAATAACGGTGTGGATTTTGGCATATGGAACCAGATCAAACCATCAGAACTAATCGTCCCCTGTGATCTCCACGTTGATCGTGTGGCCCGCAAATTAAACCTCATTACCCGCAAACAAACCGACTGGCAAACCGCAGTTGAACTTACCGAACACTTAAGAGAATTTGACCCGGCAGACCCGGTTAAATATGATTTTGCACTGTTTGGATTAGGGATATTTGAAAAATTTTAATGCTTAAATTCCCCAAAAAAGCTTAATTTATGCTATAATTGCAGCATGAATAGCAAGCAGGAAATCTGGCCTGAATGGGCAACCGAAGAAATTGTGATTGAAGAATACAACACCGTATGGCCACTACTTGCAGCTATATTGATAAGGGAACTTAAAACCCTGTACAAATTTGACAATGAATCTTTTGAGCACATAGGGAGTACAGCCGTGCCAAATTTAGCTGCCAAACCTGTTATTGATATCATGTTAGAGGTAGATAATTTTGATGATATAGATGCAATTGCCTTAGCCATGGAGCAAGAAAATTGGAATTTAATACCACCGGATTTAACTGATAAAGCTTATCAGCGAACTTTTGTAAAAGTTGTCAAAGAAAAACGCTTTGCTCATTTTCATATGATATTAAATCACGAAGATGAGGTGAAACGCCATATCGCCTTTAGGGATTTGTTGAGGCAAAACGAATCATTGGCAAATGATTATGCGCAATTAAAAAAAGAACTGGCGCAAACGTTTAAAAATGATAGGGAAGGGTATACTGATGCTAGGGCTGAGTTTATTAAAACGGCATTGAAAGGATTACACTGATTTAATTTTGATTACGCCGATTTCTACAATTCCAATTGTATATTGAATTATCTTTAGTAAATTTGAATATGACAACGTTAACAGTAAACATACAAAACGAAAAGGATCTTCCTGTTTTGCAGGAAATATTGGATCGGTTTGGCTTAACTTATGCCGTTGACACTAATAAGGAGTATGTTTTTTCTGAGGCAGAAATTGAAAGTCTTGTAAAAACAAAACAAGATTTTATTGACGGGAAAACTACGGCTCGTGATTGGAATGATATAGATGAAGACCTGAACCGTGCCTACAATTAAGCTTCTTAAGCGTGCAGAGCTTGAACTTATTGATGCCTGTGAATGGTATGAAAAACAACAAAAGGGTCTTTCATTCAAATTTAGGACATCGGTAAAAGATTCTTTAAATATTATTAACCTAAACCCTAAACTTTATTCAAAAAAGTACAGCACCGATCAGAATTTTGCACCCATAAATAAATTCCCTTATATAATAGTTTACTGGTTTGACGAGCATTTAAACACCATATTTGTTACTTCAATTTTTCATACTAAAAGAAATCCTGAAAGATTTGAATCCGAATAATCTATGGTTTGTCTCTTTCTTCCAAAACTCAACTTTATTATTATTTACTTAACTGAATTTGGTAATATGCTTTTTACCTGTTCAAATAAAAAATTAAATATTGACTTTCATAGGTATATTTATATTCAATCTTATTTTTACATTGTTTTAATTTAGCCATCCTTGTCAAATGAAAGAAAATATACTTGAAGATTTTAAAGCCAAGAAGAAAACTTATAGCGCTTTCAAGGACCGGATGATTGATTTACTTAAAGATTTAATCGAAAAAGAAAACATTATTCCTCATCAAATAACAGGAAGAATTAAAGAGGCTGGTAGTTTATCGAAAAAAATTGATAAAAAAGGAGACAAGTATAATATTTTAAGTGATATTACGGATGTAATAGGATTACGTGTCATTACTTATTTAGAAAGCGATGTTGATCCAATTGCCTCAATTCTTACAAAAGAATTTGAAAAGGATGAAGAAAATTCTATTGATAAACGAATTTTAAAAAATGATCAGTTTGGTTATCGATCATTACATGTTGTTGTTTCGCTTAATGATAAAAGAATTAAACTGCCGGAATACTCTGCGTATAAAGCTATAAAATGTGAAATCCAAATAAGATCAATATTACAGCATGCTTGGGCAGAAATTGAACACGATTTAGGATATAAAGGCACTGATATTCCTGATGCTTATAAAAGATCATTCAACAGAGTTGCGGCTCTTTTGGAATTAGCAGATATAGAATTTGTAAAACTTAAAGCTGAATTAGATGATTATGAAAAGGACGTGCCGGAATTAATTGTATTTAAGCCTGAAGAAGTAGACATAAATAAAGCTTCGTTAAACTCAATTCTTATTACAAATTCTATAATTGAAGATGTAAGAAAAATAATAGTAAAAAAAACTGGCTACAAACTGGCTAAAGGAGGTATGTATGATATTGTTATTGAAGTAATAAAGTTCTTTAACATAAAAACAATAAAAAGTCTGGAAATCGCACTTGAAGAAAATAAGATCGCTTATATTAAGTTTATAAAGCAATTCATAGATGATAATGAACTTTTTGGAGAACTTCCGGATCTTGTTGTATTATTATATTTCGGTCATTATTTAGCTGTTAAAAAAGAAGATATTTCATTTATTAACAAATATTTTTCAAGTTTTAATTTTATAACTGACGAGGGTGTGGCTGAAGTTTATTTAAAGACCTATATTGTTTCCAAGAACCTTAAATAATTATAAAACCTAATTCTCTTCCTTAAAATAAACCTTATAATAATTCAAATGCTTATCCTCATCAAGTCCCTTTTCAATCAGCTCCTTATAGCCGTGGATATAGATATGGAAATTTTTATCCAGCTTTAATACGCTTTTATAAACGCAGGATTGCTTTTTACGGCATTGCTTGATATTTCAAAGATATCGCCAATTGGGTTTTTAGAAATTACCTCAAATCAACTATTTCCCATTAAACGCAGGTAAAATATATTTTTTAACCAATTCATTTGATGGTGATTGCGTATTATAGTTCCCGCCGGTTACAACCACAACCAGTTGTTGCTGTTTAAAAACGTAAATTTTCTGGCCTCCGTTACCCTGGGCGGCAAAGCTATAATACCTTACCCCGCCCTCAGCATCAAGATATTTTAACCACCACAAATAACCATAATCGACACCTTGTACAACCGACTGTTTACTGGTCGACTCCTTAACCCATTCAGCAGGCACCAATTGCTGGTTGTTCCAAATTCCATTATTTAAATACAACAGCCCGAATTTGGCCATATCTCTTGGCCGCAAAAAAACCTCGCCATAGTTTTCGGCGCCACGTTTGTCTGGCGTAAAATTCCATTTAAAGTTAGTGATGCCCATTGGCCCGTAAAGATTTTTCACAGCAAAATCGTGTAGCGGCATACGGGTAGTTTTTTCAATAATACGCGCCACAGTGATAGGGTTGCCAGATGCGTAACGGCCTTTAGTGCCGGGCGTATCCAGCATCGGCAGGTTTAACGTATATTTCACCCAATCATCAGTATAGCTCATGGTATTTTCATTACCAATAGCTTTATCGTATGCCTCGTCATAATTAAGTCCGCTTTGGTTGCTAAGCAGATCTTTCACAGTAATTCTTTGTTTTAATTTAGAATCATTATCCAAATGATATTCAGGAAAATAAGACAATACTTTTTCATTTACACTTTTAATATATCCCTGGTGAATAGCAATCCCCGTTAACGCCGAAACAGCGCTTTTGGTAGCCGACCGCTGTTCCTGTAAGCTATCGCGGCTGTAGTTATAAAAATACTCTTCAAAAACCAGCTTGCCGTCTTTTATAATCACAATACCGTGAACATTCTGGTACTTTCCCGTCACTATTTTGTTCATCATGGCGGTTAATAAGCCGGTGTCTAACCCAGCCCTGGTGGCATCTCCGGTAGGTAACCCATCA
Source organism: Mucilaginibacter sp. (assembly GCA_028288305.1). Taxonomy (GTDB): domain Bacteria; phylum Bacteroidota; class Bacteroidia; order Sphingobacteriales; family Sphingobacteriaceae; genus Mucilaginibacter. The sequence goes on along the minus strand of JAQBOA010000096.1, from coordinate 16,663 downwards.
TTTAATGCAGGTGGTATAGTATATTTATAGTGATAATGTAACAAATCGGCGGGCTTCCTGGGATACCACATTTGTTCCGGAAAAGAAATGTTTTTTGTGATCAGCTTAAACGTATCCTTCCCTGTAGCATAACCCGTAATCATATTCGAGCTATTGCGAAAAAATTTGGTACGCAGGCCCAAATTATTTGCGACAACATCTTTATCCACCGGCCTCAGGGCGTAGTTGCTTTGATTGATGATGCCGTATAAAATGGTATCAACCGGCGAGGCTGCTATTTTTATAGTAGCATGATTAAAATACTCGTAAACGCCCTCGTATTCTTTAAGCTGATCGTAAGTGATAGCATAATGTTTTTGAGCCGATAATCCAGAAATTGTAAAAATTAAAAGGGTGGCAAAAAAGATGTTTCTCATATGGCGATGGCAGGTAATAAGAATGTGCTCCTAAAATAATCATATTAATTCTATTATTTCTTAACCGATACAATCAGTAAGCCAAATGGATTATGAATAATAATCGGTGAAATCTCCCAACAATCGGTGAAATTTCTAATTCTCCTCCTTAAAATAAACCTTATAATAATTCAGATGCTTATCCTCATCAAATCCTTTTTCAATCAGTTCTTTATCGCCATGAATATAAATGTGGAAGTTTTTATCAAGCTTTAACACGCTTTTATAAACGCGGGATTGTTTTTTTACCGCGTTGCCTGATATTTCGAAAGTATCGCCAATCGGACTTTCATAGTCTGTCTCAAACTGGCTTTTAAAGTTTTTGAATGATTCAATTGCTTGTGGATTGCCGATTACCTCCCCGGTAAATTCATCTAAATCAAAAGTTTCTTTCTCATTAAAATATTTCATAGACCGGTTTAGCAGATCTATTTTATCAGCCTTGCTCAATTCAAATTCATCATCCAGTTTTTGGGTCACAAAGTTTTTATAGATCCCCAAAGCGTTGCTGGTTTGGTTAAAGCTATCGTTACGAATTTTTATCTGTAAAAACTCGTCCTTCCAGTAAGCAGCGGCATCCTGGCTGCGGCTTGTATTGTCTATAACCACCAGCTTATAACCATTTTCTTTTTCGATATTAAATATCAAACAGCCTTTATCTAGTTTGTTAATGTTAATAGCGTTCTCTTCGTAATCAACCTGGAAACCTCCATTACCAGGGTTAACTTTTAAATAGGTTTCCTTATTTTCCGACTTAAATATACCAATTGCATCCAGCAGGTTTCCTTCTATTTGCACCTTGTTAAAATAGGCTACATACAATTCGCCGGATTTTATTTTCGGATGATTGGATACCTTATATAAATATTTGGCAATCTGCTCAGATGCTTCATGGAAATTTTCCTTATCCTCAAAAATCTTACTAACAAAATGATAAACTTCATTTAAATTAAGGTCGTTACTGCTGTGAGTGAGGTGATAAACTTCATTAGTTTTTTCAAAAGGCTTTAAAAAATACTGCATCAACAATTGAGGAATAAGCTCATCTTTTAATGACATTGGATGATCAGACAATGAGTACATTTCATTTTGTGCAGGGTTGCCAACATGATGCACCGAAATAATATCAAGCGAAGCTTCAAAAAAAGTTACCATAAATAATATAGGCCAAAGTAAGGAAATATTGTTCAGAGAGGAGCTTTTTCTGTGAGGTTTCCAATTCTTGTGTCATAGTGCGAAATCAATTCGCAAACCTTTATGGCAGCGTTCTCAAAATCTTCTGAATTATCTTGAATCAATAGCCAATTACCATGCCGCTCATCGCCATTAATAAAAAAGGCTCCAAGTTCCTGTATGTCATTTTTTAAACTTTGGTGATGCTCTTTGCTTGTAGCAACCCATATGCCGTTCAAGTCGGACTCATTATCGCGCCTGCGAAGTATTAACATTATCCTTTTGCCTAAATAGATGTAGTGCATACCGAACATTTTTTTAACGGTAATGCCGGTTGGCAAATAATCAAATACAAAATCGAAAGGGATAGACTTATCCATATACAAAGATACTTAAGTCGTTGACTCAGTAGTCAGGGTGCAATTCAAATTGACGCATGCCATTACTGAAAAACAAATTTATAGGGAAGCAATTAGAGAAACTATTACTTTGAAAGTCGGTTTTTATGGTCAACTGTTTATTCATTGTTAACAACATTTAAATAAAACCTCTTGTTTGTTAAGCATAATTACATATCTTGGCATCTCGTTATCATTTATTAATTATTTAATGACGGATAACATCAAAACCAATAAAACAAATTACAACACAAAGGGTTAACTAAAAAAAACAAAATTACCATGGCAACAACAAAGGGTATTACTGCTTATTCAGTAAAAACAAAAACTAAAGATGTACCAATGATCGATCCAGTTATCGATGTTAAATCAGGAAGGTATATTGCAACAGGTAAAGATAGCGCAGGCAATAAAATGGCTGCTATAATGGGCAAGGCGACAGCTGAAGAACATATTAAAAACGGCACAGCAAAAAAAGGAACTGGCTGGTAGATATAAGTTATTGGCCATTAGCTATTAGTTTTATTCAGGCATTTATGAATAAGCTCTTAGCTATTGGCCTTTGTCAATAATTTTTAACCAGGAGCTGACAGCTATAAATTCACATCCAATTCCCTTATCTGTGTTTTATATGCTGCCGGCAGCAAGGCGTTTTTAAATGGCCTTTCGGAATTTATCGCTCTTAAAATTTTATAGAATTTTAAAATAGGAACCATCCAGGGAATATTCCCAAGTGGAAGTAGTTCCTTTACTTTTGCGGGTACAAGCAATATTTGCACCTGCTTTAAAATAACATATCTGAATCTTCCGAGATGTTTTTTGTATTTACTATACAAGTCGATAGTGAACTTACTGCAAATAAGATTTTGCTGCAGATGTTCTTTCCGCATTATTTCCCATTCTTTGAAGTTATTTGGTAATCCTTGCAGTTGCATACGCTGGCCAACGCGATAAAAAACATCAAAAACTTCATTTTTTTCTGCTTTAGCCAATTTTCGCTCCAGCAACTCAAATGAACGGATAGAATAGTCAATTAGTAAAAACAAGACATCGCGATAAGCCCAGTCGGGTATTTGAGAGCCACGGTTTTTCTCCACATCTTTGTGAATAGCTGTGATCTGATCAATAGCTTTTAGCGCATCCTCTTGTTCCGAAAAAATGATTTTACGCGCATAAACTACGGTTGAGAATAGCCTGCCTAATGGATCGGCAGGCAAGCGGCCTGTAAAATAAAGCCAGTCCACAGCTTTGTTCAATGCAAACTCTGCTGCTGCGCCGGCAAATATGAAAAGCACAGTATCGGCCTTGCCCCAAATTTTTCTAATAATGGAATCTTTATCTACAAAACTTGTCCCCATTTTAATTTTTTTATGCGTGTCACCATATTTTCAGCAATTATTACCAGCATAATGCCGAATGTATAAGTAAACATATCAATAAACGAAAACGAAGTACCTAACAGTATTTTGGCTAATTTAAAATCCTGAAGCCCCAGCAAACTCACCAGGTGAAAGTATTGCGATACCTCAACTATATCAGCAAAAATAAGCACCCAGCCTGCAGTAAGTAGTACAGGGGAATTAATAAAGCTTTTTACAAGGCAGTATAGCAATATCACTACCAAAAAATCACCACCATAGGGGCGTATAATGGTATCATGTATATAAAGGCCGATGTAAACCTCGGTTAATAGCAGGAGCAGGGCAAGCATGAAATAGGTTTTGTTAAAAATTAACATATATAAAAAGTACTTTGTGTTTCAAAGTAAGTTATAATTATTGCAATTTGCAATGGTGGAGAATTAAAAAAATATTAGCGGATTGGATGATGCCTCACCTAAATCCTCTCAAAAGGAGAGGACTTCGAATAGTAAGGTTGATTAGTTTTTTGCCTTTTAAGCTCCCTCTCCTTTGGAGAGGGCTGGGGTGAGGCGAATAAGCGTATGCCAAATTCACGTTAATTTAACCTATGAAAATGAGATACTAATTGTATTTTAATAGCAAAAGTGAAATTTAAGTACTTATAAGTTTCCCAATTAATTTTCCTGCAAACAATTTTGTTTTTCATGAAAGTCAACAAGCTTTAACATTACATCAATAGCAATTTCATAATTTTTAGCGCCTACAAGCTTTTTATACTGCTCTTCAAGCTGATATATCTGTGATTTTAAATACTGGTAATATTTTTGGCCTTCGGGGGTAAGAAAAAGCATAGCCGAACGGGCGTCAGTAGGGCTTTTTTCGCTTTTTACCATATTTATTGCTTCAAGTTCCTTAACAATTTTGCTGGTAGCTTGCTTGGTAACATTCAGCTTTTCGGCCAGCTCATTATTTGAAATACCTGTTGTGCCTATGCTCATAAATAAAGGCAGGTGTGAATGGTTGAATCCCGGGTAGTGTAAGCGGCAAAGCTTTTTCTCATTCCAATCATCCATGAAACGTTTTAATAAGTATACCAGCTTAATAGTATATCTTTTTGAATTTTCGATTTGCATTGTCATTTTTTTAAGGGGTATTAAACAATATTTAACGTATTAATAGTCAACTTAGTTTACAAAAACTTATTAAAAATCAAACTTAACCCGTCCTCTTATTCCCCATTGTGATACTTCGGGATGATCAAGGTAACTTAAACGCCTTACTAAATCAATACGCAGAACTTTAAATATGTTTCCAACACCGGCGCTTGCTTCCATATAAGGCCCGTTATTAAGTGAATAAGTAATAGGTACGCCTACACTATTAGTTGGGAAACGAAGCAGAGAAGGATCTGTTGAAGGATTATTCTGGCTTCTTACACCGCCCCAAACGCTTTTAAAATCAATCATTTCCCTCAATTTTAATTTCTTGAGCAATGGTATTTTGTTGAATAAAAAGCCATTAAAATTGTGATCGATAAATATGCTGGCATAATGATCGCTTACAAATTCCTGGAAGTTCATCAGGTTGTATGAATCTAACTGCAATGAATAAGTTTGGTTTGCATGGTGTATGTCCAGCAACGGAAAAGGAACCTTACCGAAAATGTTATTGCCTTCAACGGTAACATCTGTATAACCTAATTGTGATAAATAAAAACGCTTGTTAATATTTAAAGTAACACTTTGATAATTGTAGTTTCCTCCAAACAGGTCTTTAATACCCTGGTTATATCTTAAAGTAATTATCGGATAATGATCAACTATGGGAACACGGTAAAGTTTTCCCTGGTAAAATTCCTCGTGAGGGGCATAACGCAATTGCAGGGATAATTCGGTAGTTTGTAAAGTGTTTACGTTATTTAAATGATTGTTGAGTAGGTTTTGGAAAAACAAGGAACCTGCCGGACTTTGATCCCATTTTTTGAATCCCAGTGAATATGAAAAATGGCTTGAGTATTCGTGTACATAATCCAGCCGGAAGATGTCGTTATAGAGCCACATATCATTATTCCCCCGTTTAAACGACAATAGAAAGTTGTCTTCCTGTACAAACTGCAGCTCCTGGCCGGGTATCTTAGTATCATGTTGAAAGCTTGCTCTTATATAGCTTTGAGGAAAGGAATAAATAGATTTATTATTTAAAGAATAGGTAGAACTAAAAAAGTATTTAAACCGCTGGTCTTTTGTTCCATAAGCGCCATATGTTTCAAAGTAATAACGTTTACTTAATTCGGGGGTTGAGCGGCCACCCAAACGGGCGCGAAACCCTTCTACCGGGTTAAAACTATAAAAAGTACTGGCAGGGCCGGTTTCAAAAGGACCCAAATTTTTGTATCCGGCAAACGCAAACGTAACCCAATCCATTGTCCGTTTTACAGATGGTATCAATTGAAGGCTATCAATATCTTTATATATACTTGCTTTTTCGGGGGCAAGTGTATCCGGCCTGGTATGTAACCAATAGTGATCATCCTTGTTATCAGAATTCATCGCGTATACCTGTGCCGGGCCACTATAGGTTTGTTCCGGACGGGGAGTATTCTCTAAAAAATTATTTAATATTACTTTGCGCTCTCCATATACGCCTCCACCCTTATTTTTGCTGAGCCCGAATTCCATCTTAAGGATACTCTGATTTAAATGATACTTGCCGTCATTATTTTTTTCGAAGGATAAAATAGCCTTCATTTCCCTGACGAAGTTAAGATTGATGTGCTTATTAACTTTTAACACAGCATTCTCAACGGCATAATTGCCATCCATGGTTATATATAACTTACCTTCAAAAAGTAAATCATTGGTATTGCGGGGAGTAAAACTTAGTTCAATAAGCTGAGGTGATTGGTCTTTTAGTGTATCAGTAATGAAAAATTTATAGAAATCGGGTGCATGATCAGCAATAGGACTCAAAAGTTGGTTAGTAACTAATGATATATTGTTATCATAAATATTAATATCCTGGTACATACGGTTAAAAAATGAAGCCAATCCCTTATTGTCTATAAAGGTTTCATCGTATTTAACCTGCTTGGTTGCTTCAATAATTTGCTTTTTTGTGTAGGGAGATTTACGATAGTAATTTTGAGACAGCTTTTCTTCCATATAAATAGGAAGAAGATTTTTGCCGCCTATTTCTGTAGAATCCTGCTCCCTGAATAAAAACTGGTATTTTTTAAATATCCTTTTGTTTTTAAACTTCTCGGACAAGTTGCTCAGGTAAAAATTCATGCGTTCATATTGCTTATATTCAGCATAATCATAATTTTCAATCCGGTTTTTTTCTTTATGTGCTATTACCATGCGTATAAGCTCAACAGCCGGATTGTTTTTATTGCGATATTTGGCTTTCTTTCCTGATTTTACAACTACCTCATTAAGCAATTGACTATCGCCGGTTAATGCAACATTGATTGTTTGTTCTTTACCCGGCTCAATTTGCCTGATAGCAGTTTTAAAACCTATATAGGAAATTTTAATTTGTGAATAATTTTCTTTTGAGGATATGTGGAACTTACCCTGGTTATCAGAACTAACGCTCTGAGTGCTGCCAACAAACGTAACTGTTACATAGGGTAAGGTCTCTTTAGTTTTTGCATCAGTTACAACGCCATTTACAACAGTGTTTTGTGCAAAAGCCGATAGCGTTGTTATAATGAAAATAAACAGCATTAAAATGCTTTTATTCAGTTTTGAATTATATATCGTTTTCATTATTCAATGAATTTTAGTGAGATAATAGAGGGATTACTTATTGCTAACTTGATCAATAGGATAGAATATACCTTCAGACTCAGTATGAAAAACTCCATATCGATATCAGGGCGTAAAAAGTTTTGTTTTAACCCTTCTATCGAAGCATTGAACAAATAGGTGAATGCCGATTTAAATGTTACTTGATTGCCAAAAGTGCTGGCAATAGTTTGCTTAAAATCAAATATTTGTTTACCGAATTTAAAAGGCAAGGAGTTCCTTATTTCAAAATGGCTGAAATTCTCCGATATCTTTTTAATGGAGATATAAGGTATTTCCTGAATCAATTGTAGCGCTTTCATCATATTATAATTAACAGTACAAATGTAAACTGAGTTGACTATATTAGTCAACTCAGTTTACTGATTTTACATTTCTGTAACACCAATGTGACGTATTAATGATATAAGGACGAATGAGCAGAAAGAAGATTTGAAAAGTCGCTTTATTTCATCTAATTTTTACCCGGTTACCACACTCATCTGTTTTAATGAAATAGTTAGTTCAATTTTTATTAACTTTACAGCGAATTTATACCTGTCAATAAAGATTCCGGGTGTCCTACCGGGAATTGCTCGAATTAGTGCAGACAAGTTTACTATTAATCAAAACGTTTATGGCAAAATCACAGGCAACCTTCATGAAGAAGCAATTGGAAAAAAACAAAATCAAAAAGAAGGAAGACAAGGAACAACGCAAGCTAGAGCGTCAGCAAAACTCTGCCGGAGGTAATATGGACGATATGATGGCCTATGTGAATGAATTTGGTGAGATCGTTTCTACACCACCAGCAAATTTTACAAAAAACCAGTAATTATTGTAACAACCTCTTCCTTTTATAGTCAAAGCATATACTAAAAATATGCACTATGAAATGGAACCTTAGCCTTAAAAGGAAAACAGTAACTAACAAGCCGAAAAAATCAAAAGTACGGGAGTGGACTGACGCAATTCTTTTTGCTGTCATTGCCTCTACGATTGTCCGCGGCTTGCTGTTTTCGGCTTATGCTATTCCTTCCGGCTCGATGGAGGGAACATTGCTTACCGGCGATTATTTATTTGTTAGTAAGATCAGTTATGGCCCGCGAATGCCTTTTACACCGGTTTCCGTTCCATTTTTAGAATCAACTATTACAAAATTTAATATTAAAACCTATTGGGATGGTATTAAGCTGCCATATTTCCGTTTGCCAGGTTTATCTGAAATAAAAAAAGGTGATATTATTGTTTTTAATAAGCCGGAAGAAGCCGATCCATCCTATAATAGACCTGTAGATGTAAGGACAAATTTGATAAAACGGTGCCAGGGCACACCTGGTGATGTACTTACTATTGTAAACTCGCAGGTTTATATAAACGGAAAACCAGCGCCAAATGCGGAGAAAGCCCAAACCTCCTATAATGTAGTTACCAATGGAACTGATATTAACCCACAGGTATTTCATGATATGAACATTGAGGTGCTGCAGCAAAAGGATATTAATACTTATGAAATGATCATTCCTAAGGAATATGTATCAACTTTTAAAAGTTTTTCTAATATAAAGAGTGTTAGCCCGGTTGTCCAGCCTAACGGTGTTTATGATCCTTCAGTTTTTCCACATAATGAAAAATTTAAATGGAACCAGGATAATTTTGGTCCGCTTATCTTACCAAGACGGGGATGGAGTGTGCCATTAAATGATAGCACAATGATATTATACCGCCGGGCAATTGAATTATATGAGAACAACAAAGTTGAAGTAAAAGGTAATGATATATTTATAAACGGCAAAAAATCAATGAGTTATACTTTTAAAATGAACTACTACTGGATGATGGGCGACAACCGCCATAATTCACTCGACTGTCGTTTTTGGGGTTATGTGCCCGAAGATCATATTGTGGGAAAAGCTATGATCACCTGGATGAGCATTGATTCGACAGGAAACTTTCTCATCAAAGTTAGGTGGAACCGGATTTTGAAGCCTATTAATTAAAGTGTTTTTGTGTCTTAAACACCTAAAGCTCTTGAGATTTAATGTCCCTAATAATAAATTTCAGAGCTTAATATTTACTATTTTTGGCTATTGTACAAATTAACCTGAAATTATGAAAAGACGGATAATAGCCATCATTCTAATTGTAGTAATTGTTTTTATTGCAGGTTTTGTTTATTACCGTTATTATTTTGTTTTTGGCGACGGTGTTAAAGCCGGTACAATGAATTACTTTGTTCATAAAGGTTATCTTTTTAAAACTTATGAGGGCCGTTTGATACAAACAGGCGTTCGCGCACCTGCACAGGGCGGCATACAATCAAATGAATTTATGTTCTCTGTAACAGACCAGAAAGTGGCAAACCAGTTAAACAAAAACGCAGGCGCATACCTTGAACTTCACTATAAAGAATACCTGAATACTTTACCCTGGCGAGGCGTAAGTAACTTTGTTGTTGATAGTATAATTTCCAGCCACCCGGTTAATCCAATGCAGCCATAAGCTTTAAATGACGTTATAGCTATTAGAACTTCAATACAACTACATTAAAAAGAACTTTCCGAATAATTGTCGATATGTTTTAAAAAATCAAATGCGGCTTTGTTAAATTCTTCAGGATGTTCCAGGTTAGGCATGTGCCCGGCATCCTCAATAATAACCAATTTTGAATTTTGAAGATTTTTCACTAATTCTTCGGCCTGGGCAACAGGAGTAAATTTGTCTTCCCGGCCTACTATTACAAGTGTGGGTATATTAATTTGTGGAAGTACTTTATTTAAATAATCGATCCGTTCAGCCCTGGCCCGCAATGCTGCAGCGGCGGCAACGGGAGATGTAGCCTTCATCATTTTAATAATATGACCAGAAACCTCGGGCATAGTGCTAACATGTTCAGGGGTGATCATTTTATAGATCACTTCATCCGCGTAGCCACCCATGCCTTCTTTTTCTAAGCGGGTTGCAGTATCGTAGCGCCCTTTTTTAACATCAGGGGTGTCCAAACTTGCAAAAGTATCGGCAAAAATTAAGCTTTTTATTCTTGCCGGGGCCTGGCGGAATATTTCCATTATTATCTGCCCGCCCATGGATAAACCACCTAAATGAAAGCTGTCTACTCCCAAAAAATCTATCAACTGAAGTACATCGGTAGCGTAATCTTCAAATTTTGTATTTGTGGGATCTGGCAGGCTGCTTTCGCCATAACCACGCATGTCGGGTGTGATAACCTGGTACAAATCAGAAAAATCCACTACTTGCGGATACCACATGGTATGATCAAAAGGATGACCATGGACCAAAACAAGCGGCGTTCCATTACCGGTTGATTTGTAATTTATTTCGATACCATTAACTTTTGCTTTAGCCATTTTGTTAAGGTTTATAATTTGATCAGATTTACGAAGTTTTTAAAACTTCGTAAATCTCTTTCAGATATTCTTGTTATTAAACTTTACGCGGCGGCAAATCAAATGCTTTAGCATCATGTTCAAAGTGCCCTTTGTGTGAGCCATCGCAAAAAGGTTTATTGGCAGACATTCCGCAGCGGCAAATAGAAACAATCGTTCTTCCTTGTAATCCATATTGGTTACCCAGTGCATCTACTATTTCAAAGTCACCTTCTACCTTTACCGAACCATTGCTGTTAATAACAAGTTTTGTTTTTTCCATGTTTTTTATACTTTTCCGCGAAGATAGTAATTGAGTGTTAAAAAAATCCGGAAAGATTTGACAACTTTTGGAAAGTTGTCAAATCTGATATAACAAACCTGTAGGTTATAATATCCCCTTCAGTGCCTGCCAAACATTATTTCCAACAATTTTAGCGCCTTCTGCAGTTGGATGTATACCATCATGCTGGTTTAAAGAAGGATTACCGGCTACACCTTTTAACAGAAAAGGAACTAATAACATATTATTCTTTGCCGCAATCTGAGGAAAAACTGCTTTAAAACTATTAGCATAGGTATTTCCCATATTTGGAGGCACCATCATGCCCAGCATTACCAATTTTGCGTTAGGATATTTTGTTTTTACGCTGTCAACTATTGCCTGCAGGTTTTTTGTGGTTTCACTTGCGGGTATTCCCCGTAGCCCATCATTCGCGCCAAGCTCCAGCACAAAAACATCCACTTTTTGCTTTAGTATCCACGATATCCTGCCTTTTCCTCCGGCAGATGTTTCTCCGCTTACTCCGGCATTTGTCACCTTATAAGGTAGTTTTGCGGAGTCAATTTTGTTTTGAACCACACCCGGAAAAGCTTCCGAAGGATCATCCAAACCATACCCGGCAGTAAGGCTATCGCCAAAAAAAAGAATATTCTTTTCTGATGAACTATCAGGTGTATTACTTGTTGCAGAAAGCGTTTCACCGGTTGGTGATTTTTTCTCTCCGCAGGCTGCGAAAAGCAACACGGTAAATATTATAGGAATGAGTTTTTTATACATTGTTTTTTAGTATTATAAAGATGCAATATTTTGCGTCTATGACTATCTGAACATTGGGAGAAGAAAAATATTTTGTCTCTACGCATTTGCCCTTAATATTTCTAGCGGCGGCTTATTCAATACGCCGCGACTATTTAATAATCCAATAATTATTGTTAACAGCGATATTATTATAAACAACGCTATTGCCGGCAATACATTTATGGTAAATGGTATTTCAAAGCTATATTTTGCAAGCAGCCAAGTACCAATAACAGCAATTACAATACCAGTTAATGCCGATAAAGCGCCCAAAAATAAATATTCCAAAGCGGTGATAGCAAAAATTTGTTTACGACTTGCACCCAGTGTACGAAGTAACACACTCTCTTGGATACGCTGATATTTGCTAATCCGTACAGAAGCGATCAATACTACAACGCCTGTAATAATACTAAAAGCGCTCATAAAACGAATAATATACCCTATCTTATCCAAAAGGTCATCAACAACCGTTAAAATCAGGCCGAGATCGACAATAGAAACATTTGGGAATTCTCTTACAATAGCTTGTTGAAACAAGGCAGAGGCTTTGGAGGATGGCACATGGGTAAGCAATACATGGAATTGCGGTGCATTCTCTAATGTACCTGATGGAAAAACAATCTGAAAGTTTGTTTGGATTTTGCCATAGTTCACCTGCCGTACGCTGGTCACAATAGTTTGCATATTTACTCCCTGTACATTAAAAACTAAGTGATCGCCAATATTTATGTGGTTACGGTTCGAAAAACGCTCTTCTATAGAAATTGGTATTTCTTTACCTGGCTCTGCTTTTCCTATCCACTTGCCATTAAATATTTTTTCAGTTGCCGTTAGCGTATCTCTGTAGGTAACCCTGTATTCATAAGCAAAGGCATGTGCTGAATATTTATGTGTTGAATCTTTTTTTACTTCTGAGGCTGTTTTCCCATTAATCTTTTCAAGCCGGACTGTTATTATTGGCACTTGTTGTATTACAGGCAGCCCTTGCTGTTTTGTTAAATTAGCTATGGCTTTTTCCTGGCTGGTTTGAATATCAAATAATATCATATTTGCCTGGTTTCCGCTCGATGATAACTTAACCTGGCCAATGAGGATACTCTGAATAAAGAAAAGCGTACATATAAACGCTGTGCTAAGGCCAATGGATACTATAAGAATAATAGTTTGATTATTAGGTCTATATAGGTTTGCAAAGCCTTGTCGAAATAAATAACTCCATGAACTTTGTATTATCGCCCTCATCACTTTCATCAACAGCCATGCAGTAAAGGAAAGTATTAAAAAAGCTATTAATATGCCGATGGTAAAGAATACACTTGCAAGCCAGCTGCCCAACTGAAAAAAGGTAAATGATACAATGAATAACAGGATTAATAAATAAACCAGCCAGCGCAGCGGGTCTCGTATAAGGTTTACATCTTCATAAGAGATACGCAAGGTATTTAATGGGGAAATATTCCTTATGGAGATTAGCGGCAATAATGCGAACAGGATAGAAATGATAATACCAAGAATAATTCCCTGTCCGATAGCCAGCCATGAAATATCGGTGGATATAGTAAGCGGTAAAAAATCTTTCATTACCGTTGGTAAAATTTGCTGTATGATCGTACCTAAAAAAGCACCGATCATCGAACCAATAATGCCAATCCCAACAATTTGTATCAGATAAATTAAAAATGCTTCTATACCTTTAACACCAAGGCAGCGCATGATAGCTATTGAAGCTATTTTTTCACGGATATAAATATGAACCGCGCTTGCAACACCAACACATCCTAACAATAATGCTATAAAACCAACTAACGACAAAAAACGGGTAAGATCACCAAAAGATCGGCCTGTATTTTCTTTACGGGTTTCAATGGTTTCATAATTCATTTCCGCCTTGTCGAGCCGGGTATCAATGTTTTTGATGATTTTATTCATGTTAACAGGCCTATCGTATTTATAGAAAAAACTATAATTTATGCGACTGCCTTTTTTTGAAAGCCCGGTCTGCTCCAGGTACTGCAGAGGAATATATACAATAGGGGCGATGCTTGCTGACACACCGGTTTGTCCCGGCGCCTTATCTAAAACACCAACAATTAAAAAAGTAACGTTCCCTACTTTTATAGAATCGTTAACACGGGCATTAAATTGCAGCATGAGTGTTTTATCAACCAAAGCCATTTTTCCGTTTCTGAATGATTGCCCTGCCTGTGCCGGTGTTGTTTCCAGGCTGCCATAATATGGGAACCCGCCCTGTAAAGCGCGAACCTGTACCAGCCTGGTACCGTTGCTTTTAGGAAAATAGATCATCGAAACAAAATCACGCTCTTCTGATCTCCTGTCTCCCAGGGAATCCAATAACGGTTTTATGGAGGCATCAACAGGTTTATTGCCAGATACTTGCAGGTCTGCGCCAATAAGTTCGGCTGCTTGCGAGTTTATATCATTCTCCAGGTTAAACCTGAAAGTGTAGATGGCTACTAATGCTGCGATACCAAAAAAAATGGCAGATATAAACAGAAAAAGGCGCGAACGGCTTCTCCGGCTATCCCGCCAGGCCATTGTAAAAAGCCAGGGGATATTTATTTTTCTTTTATTATCCATCCTGGTTATCCGTTAGTTGTTTTATCGTCCGCAATTAACTTACCTCCTTTTATGCGGAGAATGCGCTGTGTTTTGGCGGCAAGCTCAAGATCGTGCGTTACTAAAACGAGTGTAGTGCCAGCTTCTTTGTTCAGATCGAATATGAGTTTAACTACTTTTTCGCTGGTTTCGGCATCAAGGTTCCCGGTAGGTTCATCAGCAAATAATATTCGCGGCGCATTGGAGAAAGCCCTTGCCAACGAAACCCTTTGCTGCTCACCTCCGGATAATTGTGCGGGGTAGTGGTGTCCACGGTCGGATAACCCAACCTTGTCCAGCAATTCCATAGACCTTGCTTTTATATTTTTTTCTCCGCGCAGCTCAAGGGGAACCATCACATTCTCCAATGCAGTTAAAGTGGGTAACAGCTGAAAATTTTGAAAGATAAAACCGATATATTGATTGCGCACCTGTGCACGCTCATCTTCATTTAATTTGCCGAGATTGATATTGTTCAACTCAACAATACCTGATGTAGAACTATCGAGCCCGGCGCACAAGCCCAGGAGCGTGGTTTTTCCGCTGCCGGAAGGGCCAACAATAGCATTGGTTGAACCAGAAGCAACTGAGAAATTAATATTATCAAGCACAGTCAGGGTTTTGCCGGCGCTTTGGTAGGTTTTACAGAGATTAGAAATATTAAGAATAGTTTCCACTTTTTATTTTATTGATATAGATAATTAAAACCTGTTTTTGTTACTAAAACAGGTTCCGTAAATATCCAAGTATCAAGCCATATACAGCGAAAAAATAATGAATTAAAAAACTATGACATAAATATGGTTTTAAGGCTTTGTCTGAACCGTTGATTAAGTTGATTTTTTTGATTTAGATGAACTTTAAGAATTTTTAATAACCTTTATTAAATTCTTTATTATCGTACTATATGATTAAGGAACAATATAAATACTCAGCAATTACGGCCAAAATCATTGGCTATGCGATAGAAGTTCATAAAATCTTAGGAAATGGTTTTCAGGAAGCCATTTATCAAAGGGCTCTTGAAAAAGAATTTATAATGGGTGGAATTTCATTTCAGCGCGAATTTGAAATGCCCATTTTTTATAAAGAGGAACAAATTGGAACAAGACGGGTTGATTTTTTAGTAGAAGAAGTAGTTTCAATTGAGTTGAAGGCAATTACTTTATTAGAAGATGTACACCTCGCCCAGGCCATAAATTATTTAGAGGCATACAGTTTAGAAATTGGGATGCTAATAAATTTTGGAGCAAAATCATTACAATTTAAACGATTAATCAATTCAAAGTTTAAAAAGTAAGCCATCAAAAAACCACCATGCCAATCAATCGAATCACAAAAATCAACTTAATCAACGGTTCAGAAGTCTTTTTCTTAAATTCTCCTTCACCCCATTTTCCCATTCCTCTTTTAAGATGCTCAAAATAATAGAATCCCTTCTTCCACCTTCCTGCATCGGTAAATGGTTTCGTAAAATACCCTCTGGTTTACAACCAATACTTTTCATAGCAGCTATGCTTTTGTCGTTCCTTGCGTCAGCTCTGAATTCTACCCGTTCGGCACTTAAACTTTCAAAGGCAAATTGCAGTAATAAAAATTTGCAATGTTTGTTTAATCCAGTTCCTCTAAATTTCTCGCCGTACCAGGTATAACCTAACTGCAGCGTTTGAAAATCCGGTTGAATATCGTAAAAACGAGTGCTGCCTGCATATTCATTTGTTTGCTTGTCATAAACAATAAAAGGATATTCTTTACCTTCAGTTCTGGCAGTAAGTGTCTTAGAAATATAACTTTTCATTCCTTCAGATCCTTTGGCACTTGTCAGCGAATACTTCCAGGTATCAGGTTCATTTTGAGCAAAAGGCAAAAGAAATTCAATATCACTTTCTTTTAAAGGTCTCAATAGTACGCGTTCATCTTCGAGTAAGTATTCAGCTTTAGGGTCAAAGTTTAGGATCATTTTTATAGAATGTTAATTTAGATCGTAATTATGCAACTAAAGGTTCAAAAAATCAAATTTGAACAATTTTGCTTCAAAGCCAATTAATAACCGTCCTCCTTTATTATTAGAAAACGCCACCATTGTCCTTGCTATTTTTTCACAACTGGTGATTGTTTTTTTAAAGTCAAGTTTTACCCCTTCGCCCTCAAAAATCAGCTTTTTCACATTCATGGTTGTTCTTCCTCTTTTTTATGCGATTGATAAGGCTTAAATATTTCCATCCAGCTTTCCGGACGTGTAATTTGTGTAAATCCAAATTGGCTGTATAAACCATGTGCATCAGCAGTAGCCAGCGACCACCGTCTTAATCCCTGTAATTCAGGACATTTTACAATACTTTGTATCAGCCACTTTGATAATCCAATACGCCTGGATTCAGGCAGGACAAATACATCACAAA
>JAQBOA010000066.1 GCA_028288305.1 Mucilaginibacter sp. | reverse complement strand
AAAATCGCACTCACTTTGCTCAAAAGAGATATGTCTTTAAACAAAAGCATCAAGATCAAAAGAAAGCGCGCTGGTTGGGACAGAGATTATCTCATTAAAATATTAAATTTTTAATGCGTCTGCCCTGAGTTTATACAGTTAATTGAGGAAGGGAAGGTGAAAGGCCAAGGTAAAAGGTTTTAGTAAATCAACCTTTTACCTTTGAGCTCTATAATGAAGTTAATTGAGATGGGAAAGGGCAAAGGCCGAAATGAGCTTTCACTTCGATGTTCAGCATTCGGTAACCAATCTTCGATATTTCCTGTTTTTTCGCCTTTTACCTTTCGCCCTTAACCTCTTCTATGGTACTTTTAAACCCAAAGCTTCAATATATCCTTTATTGGGCCTGCAGTTCTCAAATTTGCAGTTGTTTAAAAATCCATACAGCGCCTGCTTTATTTGTTCACGGTCTGCGGGCGCGGCTTTGCGGATCGCAGCGAAATCTGCTCTTGGAGCTTCTGTATAATCAATTATTTTATCAAACCCTGCCGGTACATCAAAGGTGATTATTCCTTTAGTATTGTCCATTTTTTTATAAGGCCAGTAATGCCAGCCTATGTTATTTTGTTCTAAGGTGTTTTTAAAACCCGCAACCCACTCGTCTGTATTTTCGCCGGTTTCGCCACAATAGATAGGTACATTATATTTATTCCTGAAATCGATATAATCCTGTATAACCTCTGTGGTGGTGGTTTTGGTCCAGTATTTATGGAAAGTATAAACAAGCTTTGAATCAAACGGTGGCCCAAACACTGTAAAATTGCTGTCCCACTGAGCGCCGCCTAAAAACATGATATGGTTTTTATCAACCGTGCGTATTGCTTTTGTTATTTCTTTATATAAAGGTTCAAGGTAAGGGTTAAATTCATCTTTATTAAAATAGGTAGCTATAGGCTCGTTTAAAAGATCATAGCCCATTACGGTAGTTTCATTTTTGTAATGAGCAGCAATTCGTTTCCATATATTAATGGTTAATTGTTGCATAGCTTTACTTTTATATAAAAACGGATAGCCGGAACCATCATCAATATTATCCCCGGTTTGTCCGCCTGGTGCGCAGTGCATATCTAGCAGAACGTATAAACCTTCCTTTTTACACCAGCCGATCACCCTGTCAAGCAGTTCGAAGCCCCTGTTGGGGTTGTTTTGTCCGCAATAATCTTCGGTAGTGAATAAACGATAGTTAAATGGTATGCGGATGGAATTCATGCCACTGGCCTTTAAGAAATGTATGTCCGCTTCGGTTATATAAGTATCCTGGTATTTCTGCCAGAATATTTTAGCTTCTTCCGGGCCTATTAATTCGCTCAAGGCTTCATTGATCAGCCGGGGTGAGTTAACGCTTTTAAATTTGAACATATAACCTTCGGGAACCAGCCAGTTACCAAGGTTTGTTCCTCTTATCAGGAACGGTTTATTATCAGCACCTATAATTTCCTTTCCCCTTACACTTATAAATTTAGCGGTTTGAGCTTTTGCAGCGAAGTGGAAAATTACAGAAAGTAAGAGAATAAGCTTTATGGATAATTTTTTCATAATAAAATTAAAAACAGAAAATATAAATGGTTAACGAAGCTAAGATAAAAACTAAATTAAACAGTTAACCTACATAACTATAAGGTTACAATTAAGTATGAAATTAACTAACAAAGTATGGCAAAATATGTATTATTGATCATAAATTTGTAAGCTACCCCCAAATTAATATCATGAAATACATAAAATTTTTCATTGCAGGCTGCCTGTTATTGTCAACCCCTGCTTTCGCCCAAAATGTAAAGGTGGCAGCGTCAGCCAACTTGCAATCAATAATAAAAGTATTAGGGAAAGATTTTAAACAAAAAACCGGAATAACAATCGAACCTATTGTGGGTTCATCAGGTAATTTAACTACGCAAATGAAAAACGGCGCCCCTTACGATGTGTTTTTATCTGCCGATATGAGTTTCCCTGAAACACTTTTTAAAGAAGGGTTCAGTACTAAAAAACCTGTGGTTTATACACTGGGAAGTTTAATTATTTGCAGTAATCAGGATATTGGCTTTGAGAATTGGGACAGACTATTGATGACCGACAGAATAAAAAAAATAGCTGTTGCTAATCCCACCATCGCACCATACGGAAAGGCCGCTGAAGAAGCATTAAAAGGTAAAGGGATTTTAAATGATATAAAATCCAAAATTGTTTATGGCGAAAGTATTTCGCAGATAAATACTTATATTAACACTGGCGTAGTTGACTTGGGTTTTACTACGCAAGCTTTGGTAAAAGATCCGGCTAATAAAACTAAGCTTTACTGGAAGGTTATTGACCCAAAAACATATGCTCCGATAGAGCAGGGAATAATATTGCTAAAACATGCTGATGGTAATTCAGATGCCATGAAATTTTATCAATATATTTTAAGCCCGGCTGCAAAAGCTATATTTAATAATTATGGGTATCGTGTAAAATAATTTAACGAATGGCGATGGATTTAAAACTAAACGTGTTCGAAACAGGGAGTTGCAGCTAAATTCCCTCCTATGGGAGGGGTGCGGCTGGATGTGCGCAATGGCAGGGAGGGGTTTATACGCTTGAAAGGCAGGCGGCCAGACCCCTCCCTGCCCCTCCCAAGGGAGGGAATCGCACAACCTCTTTTCCTTTTTGCCAGGTTCGAACACTCAGAGTTTAAAACCCATCGCTATAAATGCAACAGCGCAAATACTTAATGGATCTAACCCCAATTTGGCTTACCTTAAAATTAGCATGTATTGCCACAATGCTGCTGTTGATTATAGGGCTGCCCGTTGCCTGGTGGCTCTCAAAAGGAAGATCGGTTTTTAAAATTATACTGGAGGCAATTATTACCATGCCCCTTGTTTTGCCGCCGTCGGTATTGGGTTTTTATTTGTTAATTGCTTTTAGCCCGCAGCATGGAATTGGTAAATGGCTGCATCAAACTTTTAATATTCAATTCGTATTTTCTTTCCAGGGATTGGTGCTGGCATCTGTTATTTACAGCATGCCTTTTATGATAGGCCCAATAAAATCTGCTTTACAGCAATTACCAATTGCACTTTCCCAGGCCTCTTACAGCCTCGGTAAAACAAAACGGCAAACATTTATACACGTGTTATTGCCAAATATAAAACCATCATTGTTAACAGCAATCGTACTTACTTTTGCCCATACTTTAGGTGAATTTGGGGTAGTGCTGATGATTGGCGGCAATATCCCCAATGTTACACGTGTAGCTTCCATTGCAGTATATGATTCGGTTGAGGAAATGGATTATGCAGCGGCAAATGTTTATTCACTTATCCTGTTTTCAATTACCTTCGTTATGGTAATAGCTGTGTTTGTTTTTAATAAATATCGACTTAAAAGCCCTTTAGAATGATCAGTGTTGATATCGAAAAAAAACTAAAGGCATATCATGGGCAACAAGTATTAAAAGTTGTCCAAAAATTCCCCGCAGGCAGTATTACCCAAATTTACGGGCCATCGGGTGCAGGAAAAACTACTTTTTTAAAGATACTGGCGGGATTTATTCAACCTGAAAAGGGCATTATAATTGTTGATGGCATACCCTGGCTGGATACAGGTACAAAAATTTTTATACCTCCACAAAAAAGAATGGCAGGCTTTGTTTTCCAGAATTATGCCCTGTTCCCAAACATGACCGTTCAGCAACATTTGGAATATGCTACCAATGATATCGCATGGATAGAAAAGTTGCTTTTTGTTGGAAAACTGGAAACATTTGCAAAACATAAACCCGAATATTTATCCGGCGGACAGCAGCAGCGATTAGCCATTTTAAGGGCATTGGCTATTAAACCAAAATTACTTTTAATGGATGAGCCTTTCTCAGCACTTGACCCCGAAATGAAATCGGTGCTGATAAAAGAGTTGAAAGTGATATTCGATGAATTGGGGACTACTGTTTTAATTGTAACACATCATCCTCATGAGTTGGATGGATTGGCGAATCAGGAACTTATTATTACTTAGTGTACACTAATTGCACGAATTGAATCAAATTACACGAATTTGAATTCAGGTATTATTCGTGAAAATTCGACTCAATTCGTGTAATTCGTGCCTATAAAATATTTAATATCGAGCTCACTGATGCCCTTTTAGTATAATCTTTATCGAATTGAACAAAGATGATCTTACCCGACTGATCTATAACATAAGTGGCCGGAACCGGAAGTACATGATCCGTGTTGCCGTTATTCTTTTCAAGGTCTACACCGTAATTTTTAAGTTTTGCATTCATAGCATCGTCAACCCTATAATTCACGTCATAAGCTTTCATAATTTTATACCCACTATCCTGAATTATTGAAAATGAAGCATGAGTTTTATCAATAGTTTTACCTATGTTTTCACTTGTTTCGGGCGTTACCCCAATAACGTAAGCCCCTTTAGCGGTTAATAATTGCAAGGAATCTTGTAGTCGCTTAATTTGCTTATTGCAATACGGGCACCATTGTCCACGATAAAAAAATAATACCACAGCTTTATTCGATTTAAGCAAAGCTTTCAGATCAAGTGTTTTACCCGAATTATCTGTAGCTATAAATTCAGGCGCTTTTGCACCATTTTTAAGGCCTTTTTGAGCCATAACCTGTAATGTAAGTGCAATGAATGCAACTATTAGGATGTGCTTTTTCATATTTTTTTATAATTATATTATTTAACGTAAAATAAAGAAGGGGAAAAATTCCCCCTCCCTTAACAACAACAAACGCTCACATTTTACCGCTGGTGTCTTTGGCCATTTTCTTTTTACCTTTTGACATCTTGTCCATTTTCATTTTTTTCATTTTGTCCATCTTATCCATTTTGTCCATTTTCCCTGTATCGCTAACAGCTATAGTTTTTGTTGTTAGCGATAAATAGTTAATGGATTTTGCCTGAACATTAATTGTTAAACAAGCTACAATAGCAGTTGCGATAGCCGCGCCGGAAATAATTGATTTCATACTTTTTTAGTTTTCGTTTGATATTTTCAGCTTTAGTCGGATCTGTTTGCGAAACCTTACAAAATATTTTTAATTTCGATAGTTATAAACCGCTATCAAATAACCATTAAATGAATCAGAAGGAAAGAATGCTGTCCGGCCTCCCCTATAAAGCATGGATGGATGGGCTGGCAGAAGAACAACTCGAAAACAAAAAGAGGATTTATGAATATAATCTTTGCAGGCCTGACGAACTTGAAAAAATTGACAAATGTATAAGAAACATTCTCGGAAAGGCCGGAACAAACGTGAACATATTGGCACCCTTTCATTGCGATTACGGGCGTCACATAGAAGTTGGAAATAATTTTGTCGCTAACTACAATTGCGTTATCCTCGATGTAGGAAAAGTTATTATTGGGGATAACGTTATGTTTGGCCCTAATGTTTCCTTGTTAACTGCAGGTCACCCGGTCCATCCCGATTCAAGAAATTCAGGCTATGAATATGGTATTGGTATCACCATAGGGGATAACGTATGGATTGGCGGGCATACGGTTGTGAATCCTGGAGTGAGCATTGGCAATAATGCTGTGATTGGATCTGGAAGCGTAGTCACTAAAGATATTACGGATAACGTGGTTGCGGTTGGAAACCCCTGCAGGGTTTTACGCTCAATTACAGAAGCGGACAGAGATTACTATTATAAAAATAAAAAGTTTGATGTGTCTGACTACTAAAATCAGGTAATACCGATTTGATATTTTAGTGTAAACGGAAATATATTTATTTTAATTTTTATTCAGCTCTTCCTCAATGCGTTCCTGAAGCTCTTTTTTAAAGCCATCATCAAGCCTTATCTCCGGTTTTATGGAACTTCGAAAAAGTTGCTGTACCATATCATTTATAACTTTGCTTTGTTTGCTGTACAATTTGCAAAAGGAGCAGCCATATAAATGGATCCTTAGTTCTATTACTTCGCGAAAGCTGAGTTTGCTGAATGATTTTTTTTCAATCAGAAAAGTAGCTTGCTTACAGTTATATATAATTTTCTTCAAATTGTTCATAGCTAAAATGTTAAATCCAGTTTTTTTGAAGGCAGGCCCTCAGGTTAAGCTTGGTACGATGAATAATTACCCAAAAATTAGATGAGGTAACCTTTAGCTCTGCACAAATTGTATCCGTTGACTCATCTTCTATATGTTTCATTGTAAAAACTGCCTTCCACAACACGGGTAATTTCTGCAGGCATTTTTGCAATATCTGTTCAAATTCTTTGCTAATTATATGGTCCTTGTCTTCTATCCCAAATTCCTTTGGCCCGTATTCGGCAATCCAGTGCCCGGTATGTTCTTCAAAAAAGTCATTTTGCTCCTGTTCTGCTTCCTTTATATCAGTTGTTCTTAATCCTGATGACTTTTTCCGGTAAACGTCAATGATCTTGTTTTTAAGGATAGCGATGAGCCAGGTGCGTTCCGAACTTTTACCTTCAAAATTGTTTATTTTTTCTAAAGCAGCTAAAAAAGTATCCTGCACCAGGTCTTTTGCCTGCTCTTCATTATTAATGCGGCTAATGGCAAAAGCATACAGGTAATCGGCATGGGCGTTTACCCATTGGTGAGGATTTAAATGATTAATCATATACGAATTTAAAAACACAAATTGGACGAATTATATCAGTTAGTCGTTAAATTTCTTTAAACCTTACAGTTATTATAATTCGAATTAATTCGACCCTATTCGTGCAATTAGTGTCTTTCATTTCAATTATACAAGTTGGTACAAGTTGATTCAATTTATCTCGTGAACATAAAAAACTTTAAATTTATTGTAAGGCTTTGAAACAATGCCCGACTAACAAGATGAAAACACAAAACTTAATTTGTAAAGATATGCGATCAATTAAAATATTTGCCCTTGCTGCTTTTCTTGTTACAGCAGCATTAAGTGCAACGGCTTTTATAAACGTTAAATTGTTGAATAATATAAGCAACGATAATAAGGGTTTTGCCGTTATTGAATTATTTACTTCCGAAGGCTGCTCCAGCTGCCCGCCGGCTGATGCACTTGTTGCAAAAATCCAAAAGGAAAGCAGGGATAAACCGGTTTACATCCTGGCCTACCACGTTGATTATTGGAACAGGCTTGGCTGGAAGGATCAGTTTAGCAGTGCTGAATATTCAAAAAGGCAAAATGATTACGCCGACTACCTGCATTTAAAAACAGTTTATACACCGCAAATAGTTGTAAACGGAAAAACCGAATTTGTTGGTTCGGAAGAAAACACCTTACGTAATGCGATTAAAAATAGCTTGCAAAAAGCTCCCATAGCTCAACTGAATTTGAATATTTTAAAGACCAATCAAAATCAGGCTACCATAAAGTATAATATCGAAGGAACAGACAAAAATACGACACTGCTAATAGCATTGGTACAAAAAAACGCACAAACAAAAGTTGAACGCGGCGAAAATGGAGGCCGCACATTATCACATGTTCAAATTGTACGAAAATTACAAAGGTTTCCTTTAAATGGAAATAGCGGGCAGGCAAACGTAGCTTTGCCAAATGGTTTTAGTCAGGACAAATGGGAAATTATTGGTTTACTGCAAAACACATCAACCGGAGCTGTAACCGGTGCGTCAAGAGCCGTGTTTTTAACCAATGTTAACGCTTCAAAATAATACTTGATTGTCGGGTAAAACCAATGTCGAACGAACGGGATACTAGGAGAAATCTTGTAAAGTTATGCAAAGCGGTAATGTATATTATATAAGTTTTCTCGTACCTCGAAATGACAATTTTTATTATAAGTTCCTATTATGGTAATTTTAATAATTTAGGTAAATTCACGTATTATACTTTATGAAAACCATAAAAGAAAAACACTCGCTCGCCATGCGCTGGACCCACTGGGTAAATTTTCCGATTTTAACCATCATGATCTGGAGCGGAATGTTAATTTATTGGGCCAATGATGAATATTCTATTACTGTTTTTGGCCACACTTTCTTCCGCTTTTTCCCTGATTGGTTTTATAATACCCTGAAAATTCCTCATCGACTGTCGGAAGGGATGGCTTTTCATTTTTTATTTATGTGGTTTTTTGCCCTTAATGGGATTCTGTATATACTGTACACCATCATATCCGGCGAGTGGCGCGAAATGGTACCGAAAAAGAACTCTTTTAAAGAAGCCTGGTTAGTATTATTACATGATTTGCATATCCGTAAAACCGCCCCTCTTCAAAATAAATACAATGCTGCCCAACGAATTGCCTACACTGCTATAATTATTATGGGCTTTGGTTCGGTAATAACCGGTTTAGCTATCTATAAGCCTGTTCAGTTTTATTATTTAACCTGGCTTTGCGGCGGTTATCATTTTGCAAGGATATTGCATTTTGCCTTAACTGTTGGCTATGTGTTGTTTTTTCTTATCCACGTGGTGCAGGTAATCCTGGCCGGGTGGAATAACTTCAGGTCGGTTATCTCCGGCTTTGAAGTAGTAAATGAAAATCCACAGCCTGTTATTGAAAGTCCTCAACCTATTATTCAAGCAACAACCAAAGATGAAAACGCAGAATAAAAAGCCAAAAAAGGAGCTTACTGTAGAGCAAAAGATTACCAGGCGTAACTTTATATCTTTTACTGCTTTTATAGTTTTGGCTGGCGGCGCTTTTGAAGGATGGCGCTGGCTTTATAAATCGCCCGAAGAAACAGCTGGCATTACCGGTGGCACCCGTGGGCCATTACGCAGAGCCCTCAACAAAACTGAATTGTTTTTCAGAAGGGTATTCAGCGATAATCACCTGGTTAAAACCTATCCAAAATCTATGGCAGCAAAGCATGTACGGGTTAACAGTGATATCGGTGTTGAGGCCAATAAAAAATTTGACCCGGCCACCTGGAAATTACAGGTAAATAAAAAAGGCGGAGAAGTTTTGCAGGTTTCTTTGCAGGAATTAATGGCACTGCCTAAAACCGAGATCGTTTACGATTTTAAATGTGTTGAGGGCTGGGACCAGATCTCTCACTGGGCAGGTGTAAAATTCAGCGATTTTATAAAGCATTTTAACCTGGACGATTACGCCAAAATGCAATATGTAGGTATGGAAACGCCCGATAAAGGTTATTATGTAGGTATTGACATGCCAAGTGCCATGCACCCGCAAACCTTGCTGGCTTACGAGGTAAATGATAAGCTATTGCCTTTAGAACATGGGGCACCATTGCGGCTTATTATCCCGGTTAAGTATGGCATAAAAAACCTGAAACGTATTGGTACGATAACCTTCAGCAATACCCGTCCGCACGATTACTGGGCCGAGCAGGGGTATGATTATTATTCGGGACTGTAAGATAGGGTTAAAGCTGAAAGGCCAAAGGTGAAAATTCACACCTTCAAGATCATATTAATCAAATTTTCAAGGTTTAACGGCGAATTTTCCTTATGTAATAAGCCATATCTTTCTTCGATATATAATTGTTCATTATAGGCTATATAAACCTGCTTTTGATCTTCCTCCCATACAATAACTTTCAAAGGTAGGTCGAGTGCAGCTAAGGGGTTTTCAATCATGATTGACCCGCCGGCTTTTGGGTTGCCAAACAGGAGGAATTCAAGCGAAGGGATGCTTAGTCCGGCTTTTTGTAATTCATCTTGTTGGTTAATTCTTGCATATATGGTTGCACCATGCTGCTGCAAAAAAGCTTCCAAACGATCAATAGTTTCCTTTACATTATAAGGGCTTGGATGAATAATAACTCCTTTAGGATTTTTCATGTTCAAATTTTTCTAACAGTTAAAAATTCAAGTGCAGGAAGTTCTAATTAGCCTTAAACAACATTATGTTGAACGAAAAATAGTGTTTTCAATTGTCTTTTACTTAAAAATATAAGTTTATGGTTAAAATAGCATGAGACTAAATACAATTTTCATTTCCATCCTCCATTAATATTTGCATATTGCAGATAAATGCCTGTTGAAAAGCTCTCCTTAAAAAAACAACTTTCGTACGCCAGCGGGATGATAGGCTGGAGCATTATTACCAATCTTATTATTGTAATGCTGCCTTACTTTTATTTACCGCCTTCAAATTCCGGATTAATTCCTTTTGTACCACAGTTGCTGGTTTTTGGTGTAGTTAATATTATGTCGCTTATCACGGCGTCAGGCAGGTTATTTGATGCCGTTTATGATCCGTTTATTGCTTCATTGAGTGACCGATGCAAACATCGTGATGGCAGGCGCATACCTTTTATGAAATGGGCTATTTTACCTGCCATTTTATTTTGCGGACTTACCTTTTGCCCCATTGCCCAAACAGAAAGTATTAACAACGCAATATGGATAACCTTTACACTTATCTTCTTTTTCATGGCGGCAACAACCTATGCCATACCCTATAATGCATTGTTACCCGAGCTTACCGAAAACTCTGCCGAAAAAGTAAAGCTTTCTTCTTTCCAGCAGGCGGGTTTTGTAATAGGAATTATCATCAGTGCATTAGTAAACAATTTTGCCGACCTGATACAGCATTGGTTTGATGTTACTGACCGCGATTCGGCCATTCAATACACCATTTGGGGACTATGCTGCTTCGCGGGTTTAATAATGTTAATCCCTGTCTTTACCATCAACGAAAAAAAATATTCGGTTAGCAATCCTTCACACCTTCCACTATGGCCAGCCATTCGTAAAACCTTTAGACAGCCGAATTTTAAATATTTCCTCATCTCCGACTTCTCGTTTTATATGTCATTAAGTATAATTTCGAGCGGATTATTGTTTTTTGTTACCGTACTGCTGCACTTACCGACATCTATGGGTGGTTTACTGATGGGAATTATGGTTGTGGTATCCCTGCTGTTTTATCCACTTGTAAATTACCTCTCAAAAAAACTTGGTAAAAAACCAGTAATTTTATTTTCGTTCGCATTAATGAGTTTAATATTTGTAGCCATTTATTTTTTAGGAAAGTTTTCTTTTTCACCCAAGTTACAAATTTATACACTGATACTTTGTGCGTCGTTTCCATTGGCTTCACTTGGGATTTTACCCAATGCCATTTTAGCCGAAATTGCTGAAAAAGACGCTGAAGATACCGGCGAAAACCGCGAAGGGATGTTTTACGCAGTGAGATATCTTTTCGTAAAACTCGGACAAACGTTTGGTATTGCCTTGTTTGCCTTTCTTACAGTTTACGGTAAAGATCCAGGCAATGATCTTGGATTGCGTTTAAACGGACTCTGCGGTTTTGTACTTTGCTTAACTGCTTTTATATTCTTTTCGAGGTTCAGGGAACGGAGAGTTGGGTAGTTTGCAGTTTTGAGTTGGCAGTTAGCACTTGCCTATTTATGTTGCAAACTGCAAATCAACAACTCACTCAATCAACTTACTCTACTTCTGCGACTTTATATAGCTAAGTGCATCGTCCGAGTGTTGCTTGCCCTGCATCATAGCTTCATATGCGAAACCTACTTTGCCGTGCAAGTCAATAACAAATGTTTTTCGCCCTGTCATAAACATTACATTTTTTACGCCGAACAAATGGTAAACCTTATTATCAGGATCGCTTAATAAGATAAAAGGTAATTTATAATGATCACGAAAACTTTTATGACTCGCGACAGTACCGCCATTAATACCAATCACCATAGCACCAGCTTTAGTAAATTCATCGAAACTATCTCTGAAAGAACAGGCTTCTTTGGTACAAACCATGCTCTCATCTTTAGGATAAAAATATATTACCAAAATTTTTTTGCCTATGTAATCTGCGCTGTTAAAAACTTTTCCATCCTGGTCAATAAGGGAAAATGCGGGCATAGGGTCGCCAACAGCAAGTGTATGTTGTGCAGTTTGTGCTTTAGCTAAAGAACCTGCCATAAATAAAAGCAGCAGGGGTAACAGAAAAATATTTTTCATGATATAACTTACGACAAGTACCAATATAGCGATTTATTAAATAGCAAATATTTACGTTACTTTTAGAGAAAACCTGACTATGCGTAATATCATCATTATTTTTTTCCTGGCATTCCCTATTATTTCCAATGCGCAGGATACTTCTAAAATTAACAAAAACAATAGCTGGCAAATAATTCAGGCAACCGGCACTCCTGAAAAAAGAGAGGATTGCAGTTTTGTTGAGGTAAACGGCTTGTTCTACCTCGTTGGTGGCCGGGGCATTAAACCGGTTGATGTGTTTAATCCTAAAACAAACTCATGGCAGCATAAGCGTATTACCCCTATTGAATTGAATCATTTCCAGGCGGTAGCATATAAAAATTACATTTATGTAGTTGGCGGTATGCTGGGGAAGTTTCCGCACGAAACGCCTGTAGAAAATATTTATATATATGATACAAACAAAGATGAATGGCAACAAGGACCTCAAATGCCTCTGGGAAGGTTACGAGGTTCCGGCGGTACGGTTGTTTATGAAAACAAAATAGTTTTTGTTTGCGGTATCCGCGATGGGCATTATGACGGAACAGTTAGTTGGATGGATGAGTTTGATCCTGAAACCAGGCAATGGCGTATTTTACCGGATGCTCCACATGCGCGCGATCATTTTAACGCTGTAGTTATTGGCAACAAGTTATATTTAGCAGGCGGCAGAATAACATCTGGGAAAACTCAACAGATAGCAACACTTACAGTTCCTGAGATTGATTTATACGACTTTAAGAAGGAAACATGGGAAACGTTGCCTGCAAGTGAGAATTTGCCTACTCTGCGGGCAGGATGTACGGCCGTAAAATTTAAGAATAAACTGGTGATCATAGGCGGTGAAAGCGTTAAACAAAAGGAATCACACCATGAGGTTGAAGCTTTTAATACCAAAAGCGGCACATGGACTAAATTACCGGGATTGGTTACAGGCAGGCACGATACAGGGGCATTAACCTATAAGAATAAGATTTACATTGTTGCAGGCTCAGCAAACAGCGGCGGTGGTCCCGATCAAAACACAATTGAAGTATTGAAGCCATAAATAGTAAGTTAAAAATATCTTTACTTTGGAAACAATTCTTTAAAAATATTTTCATGTTTTAAATCGAATTATATTTATATAATATTTTCAGTATCGTTTTGAAAGAAAAAATCATTGAAGGTTCTTTGCAGCAGTTTCTGGAACACGGTATTCAAAAAATTACTTTGCAAAAGCTGATAGTTCATTTAAATATTTCTGCTGAAACCATGCATAAATATTTTGATAGCAAAGAACAACTACTGGAAGAATGCCTTAAAGTTTATTACAAGCAAGCTGATAAGGGGGTATTAAAGATAATTGATGGAGCGCCAAACGTCGTTGTTTCTATTTGCCGGATATATTCTAAAGCAATTGACGTGGATTTTGGAGACCAATATTTATTTAACGAAGATCTTAACTATTATTATCCTGATCTGCAGGATAAAATAATTAAAGAATACAGCAAAGGAGCTTTGGAAATTTTGACCGGACTAACAGAACATGGAATAATTGAAGGTTACTTTTTTCATTATTTAAAAGCCACCGATGTTTTACAAGCAATTACCATATTGTATAGATCTGTGACCCGCTACGATGTTTATAAAGAGTTTAGCAAAAAGCGAGAATTAACTAAACATACAATTGCCATTTATTTAAAGAGTATTTGCACCGATAAAGGGTTACAAGTAATGGATCAGCTGAATGTATTGTCAGACTAAATCTAATTATGCAAGCTATTTAAGTGTGTCACAGAACTAACCTGATATAATCAGATTTGTGAACATGCAGCCGGACTTAAAAATGTAGAAGTAATACGCGATACCAGCTTTGCATCTGCATAGTCCGGAATTGAACTTACTTTTTTCCATTCCGGGTCGCCGCCAAAAGCTTTCCAATGGCTGTCATGCGCGGGCATATCATCAAAAGTTACCATATAAATCAAATTCGGGCGAAGTTCTCCGATAAGGGTTTCGCCAAAAAATACAGGTTTAAAGCCAAGCCGCCTAAAAATATCTATTTCGCCGGCATCATTAAACATTTCCAGTTTCTTTTTTCCGGCGCTTTCGGTGGCATGTTCATACCTGCGCAATTCAAAAATACATTGCTTTTGCTCAGGTACCTGTAGTTTTGGAGCATGTACGAAAGCTTCCAGCAGTGAGCTTTCTATCCGTTCATAAGCCGGATCAGTTGCTGGAGCATTTAAATATGGAACTCCTTGCTCCTTGTAAACAGTATCATTTGAAAGCTTATCCTGAACGGTTAAAAAATCGTTTAAGGAATTATAAGGAATCAAAACATAAATTTTTGTTTGTCCCACTGGTTTAAGCTCTGTAAAAACACCAATATTTTTACTTCCAAGGCGGTTTAAAGCCGGAATTGCAGCATACTTAAAATAGTCTTCAACCAGTTTTTGCTGCTGTTCATTTTTTAAAGTATATACCTTAAGCTCATAAAATTGACGATCACCGGTTTTAAAAGTTTCTTTTGCCATATTAATTTTCGGAATTATAGCTCCTGCAACGGATGTTATTAATGAGGTTTTTACAAATGAACGTCTTTTCATAAATTAAATTTAAGGGAATTGGAATTAATAAATCAGCAGATAAAACTACAATTATCTTTTAAGGTTTGCTATTGTAGTTACGGGTGCAATTCAAATTGTCGTTAACCTCTGTTTATTTGGCTAAAGCCTTTAATATCTTATTTATCCTTATCCGTCCCATAAATGGGACGGCAATGAATTTTGTTATCATTGCCGTTGGCTTCAGCCAACGGACAAAGAGATTCTCAATAAACGGGCTTTAGCCAAATTGACGACAATTTGAATTGAACCCATGGTTATGACATATATAAATAGAGTAAAATATTTCTAAACAAAAAGACTGCCTATTATTTAACTAAACCATTTACTTTTATCGGATGATATTTCTGACTTTTTTCCTGGGCCTCATTGCCAACTTTATTGGTTACATCCCTCCTGGAAACATTAACCTTACTTTAGTACAATTAACAATAAATAGGGGCTTAAAACAGGCGTTGCACTTTATCATATCATTTTCGTGTGTGGAATTTTTTTTCACTTATTTTATTATGCATGCCGCCAAATGGCTCTCGGCGGAAGTGCGATTAGATACTATTATTGACTGGGTAATGGTTGTTTTATTTGGAGTTTTAGGAACCATTACCTGGATACATAGAAAAAAAACGCCAAAAAAAAACTACTCCGAACGCGACAGTATAAAATATGGCATCTTATTGGGTTTTTTAAACCCCATGCAAATTCCTTTTTGGATGGTAACAGGTACTTATATGATTACCCATGAATGGATACTTGACGGAAAAATTGCCCTGGTTATATTTAGTTTGGGTTCGGCAGCAGGGGCATTTTTAGCATTGTTTTTATATGCAAAGTTTGCAAAATACATTCAAAGTAGATTTGAATTAAGCACAAGGTTTATCAATACTGGAATTGCCCTTTTATTTTTTGCTTTTGCTGCATATCATGTTTTTAAGCAGATTTATATTGTGTATTTTAAACATTAGTTAGAGTTAGTTGATTGGGTTGATTAGGTGAGTGGCTGATTAAGTTTTAAGAAAGCTTTCGAAGGATTTAACTACTCACTTAATCAACCTAATCTAACTTAATCAACCAATTTATCTGATTAAAAAACTAACCAGCATCATCACAATGCGAAACCTTCAATTAAAATTATCTCTTTCACAGAATTGTTTTTCAACTCCATAAAACCTAAGCGCTTCGGATCAATTTTATAACCCTCAAAATCAGCTTTGTTGTTAAAAGTTACTAAATGGATCTCGTAGGGCAATTCGCGGCTGCTTTCAACGAATGCGCTTTTATCGGGCCTGATGCGATAAACAAGTTTCCCATTATGCTCCTTTAAAAGCGGTAATACTTTTTCCTCGAAAGCATGGAACTCCCGTTCGCACCCCGGTTTTATAAAAATAAGTTGCGTATAATAAATCATTTTTGATAATGCATAACTTAATCAACTAACCCTTTTGAAATTCCAAATTTTCTCTGCTTTGCTGCCAATGAGCCAAAAGGAAGCACCAAGGATGGCAAAGAATAAGGTTTTATTGGCGTGATCCCAAAAGTATTCGAAGTATTTAGTGTAAATAAAAATAAG
The DNA here is from genome assembly GCA_028288305.1 of Mucilaginibacter sp. Taxonomy (GTDB): domain Bacteria; phylum Bacteroidota; class Bacteroidia; order Sphingobacteriales; family Sphingobacteriaceae; genus Mucilaginibacter. Next base: position 11,991 of record JAQBOA010000066.1, on the reverse strand, counting down.
CAGAAAAGTAATCCCGAACTCACGGGCTATAACATCCCTGTTTTTTAAACCAAAAAATAGAAATCCTCCTGCCACAGCGGCCGAAATGATGCCCCAATAGTACAAACTGATCTGTTTTATATGCCACCAGGTATCAATGCTACCCAAGTTGCCAAATATGCTTAATAACCATAAGGACATAAATAAGTATAACAATCCAATAACATAAGTAAGTTCCCAAAAGAAGGCGAACCACTTTTGATTTTTCAGAATATAGCAACTGCTTACCAATATAAGTCCGAATAATACAAAGCGTAGAGGGTAATTCATCCCTAAAAAATAATAGCTCCAATGTGTCTGGAAACCGGTTTCAGTGCCAAACCAGCTTCCAAGGGAAACCAAAGCAAACAGCCATATCAACCTTGAATCAAGCCGATAGGCTAAAAACCCATAAACAAAAACGGATAATAAAAACAATAAAGAAAAATGGCCCGAGCCATTATCAAATGTTTTGCCGAGGTACGCAATACAACAGGCCGTAAACAGTATGCCTGTAAAAATAATAGCTTCATTGCTAAACACTTTTTCAGGATGCCTTTTTTCCCAGCGCCTGCCAATGTAAAATAAAGCAATAGCCATAATACCTGACGAAATGCTGATCACAATATCAGGCGCATAATACAGGCTTTTAATCCAATCAAGTACCGCGTCATTTATGATAAGCGAGCCAACAGCTATCATACCACAAAATAGGGCTATCCAGAACGAATATTTTGCCAGGCGCATCCAATCAAACCCCTTAATCTCACAGGAATTCCGCAGGTTTTGAGCAAGCTCATTATCAATCAAATGTTCCTTTTCCCAATGTGTTATTACACTGTTTAAAAATTCACATTCCTGTTTATCGAGATTGAGTTTGTTCATTGTTTATGTTTAGTCCATGGTTGATAGCCCATAGACCATGGTTTTAACGGCAAAAGGTATATACGATAGTCCAAGATAATATATCTTTCACTAATAATCTAATATTATACCAAATCGGCCATGGTCTATGGACCATCGACTACGGACTTCTTGAAATGGCTATGAACTACTTCAACAACTTCGCCACATCCAATTTATCTTTCGCAAGCTGTTCTTTCAGTTCATCAAGGGAATTAAATTTTATATCTTCCCTAACAAAATGGTAAAATTCCATCCTTATCTGCTGATTGTAAATATCCCTGTCAAAATCAAAAATATTTACCTCAATATTACGGGTAATGCCGTTAACCGTAGGGCGGGTGCCTATATAGGCCATGCCTTTATAATATTCACCGGCTATTTTTACCTTGACAGCAAAAATGCCGTCGCCTGGAATTAACTTATATCTTTCTTCAATATGTATATTGGCTGTAGGGTAACCTATTTGCCTGCCTATCTGATCACCACGTATTACTGCACCCGTAATAAAAAAAGGATAGCCTAAAAATGTGTTGGCTAAATCAATATTATCTCCCAGTAAAGCCGATCTTGTCCGTGTTGAACTGACTGCAACCTCGTTAATATCCTGTTCGGGTATTTCAATCACTTCAAAGCCGTATACAGGGCCTAAACGCTGCAGGTCATCTAAACCTCCTTGCCTGTCCTTGCCAAAACGGTGATCATACCCTATCACTATTTTTTTGGTACCAATCTTATTTACCAATACATCGCGTATATAACTTTCGGCACTTTGGTTCGAAAAATCCCTTGAAAATGGTGTGATGATCAGATGATCAATACCCAATTGTTCCATTAATTCGGCCTTTTCATTAATGGTATTGATCAGTTTTAAACTTTCATCCTCCGGATGAAGGATCATCCTTGGATGCGGAAAAAAAGTTAACAACACAGTTTCGCCGCCGGAGCTATCAGCAAGTTCCCTGATTCCTGAAATAATTTTACGATGACCAATATGCACCCCGTCAAAAGTACCTATGGTTACCACCGCATTTTTTAACCTAACGAATTCATCAATATGATGGTAGATACGCATTTTTTTGATTACACTGATTTTTTAATAGATTTCACCGATTATAGAAGAATGATTTCGCTGATTGTATATTGATTCTACAGAATTTGGTATATGATAGTTGCCATCATCTAAAAAGATATTCGTTTCACTTCACAGCTTGAATTGCCAAAGTTTATTAATAATCCGGTTTTTACTTTATGTACTTCATAACAACTGCTAATTATTTTTTCGGTAAGTTTATCGTGTTCAAAGTTTCCCATAATTAATCTGTACAATCCTTTTTAAATTAATCGGTGAAATCATTCTTCTATAATCGGTGAAATCATCTTCAATTCCCGTATTAACGTCACCAGTTCCATTACCTCCCAGGCATCGTCTATCTTATAGTCTCCGCTGCGGGTACGTCTTAGTTTTGACAAATATGCCCCGTTGTTTAATGCTTTACCAAAATCATTCACCAGTGAACGGATATATGTGCCCTTGCTGCATACCACCCGAAAGTTAACTTCCGGCATTGCTATACCGGTTATTTCAAATTTGGTAATGGTAACATTGCGTAAACGCAGCTCTACATCTTCACCACGACGCGCTTTTTCATATAGTCGTTCACCATCAATTTTAACGGCCGAATGTGCGGGAGGATACTGCTGTATATCACCAATAAATTGCTTACAGGCATCCTTTATTTGTTTCTCAGTTATGTGACCGGTATCAAATTTTTGATCCGCATCAGTTTCCATATCGTACGACGGTGTAGTTTCACCCAGTATCATGGTTCCGGTATATTCTTTTTCCTGCGCCTGGAATGTATCTATCAGTTTTGTCATCCTCCCGGTACAAATGATGAGCAAGCCAGTGGCCAGCGGATCAAGCGTACCCGCATGTCCAACCTTCAGTTTTAAAGGTTTAAATGCGTTGCGTATTTTGCCTACTACATCAAAGCTTGTCCAGTTATAAGGCTTGTTAACTAACAGGAGCTGGCCTTCTGCAAACTCTTCTATTCTTGTATACGGATTGTTCATTTTGTCCGAACCATGATTTTTCACTTATTGCTTTTTTTAAAGGTGTTCAAGAGGCTAACGCCGTTTTTAGGATTAAATGATTTCCTGATTTTTACTATAATTTCTGATTATTTAATCTGCGTAATCACAAAAATCAGTTAAAATCTGTGATGAAGATTTCATTTTTAATTTCTGGAATAACTCCCTTTTCAAGCGCGGTATCAAAAAGCAATTTTATGGCTTTTTTTCCTTCTGCACCTAAATCAACAGAATATTTATTTACATAGAGTTCAATATGTTTATACATTACCTCCTCGCTCATTTCCTGTGCATGTGAGCGGATAAACTCCAGGCCCGATTTAGGGTTTGCAAAGGCAAATTCAACAGAGCGGCGTATAATGCGGTTTATCTTATGCTGAACATCTAAAGGCAATTTGCGGTTAGCCACAATTCCGCCAAGCGGTATGGCACATCCGGTTTGTTTTTCCCAGTAGTCGCCCAGGTCAATAATCTTTTTCAATCCCTTATCCTGGTAAGTAAAGCGGTTTTCATGAATGATAAGGCCGATGTCTATTCTGCCATCTAAAACGGCATTCTCAATATCCGAAAAAACAATTTCCACCTTATTGTTTGCGTTTGGGAAGGCTAATCCTAATAAAAAATTAGCGGTGGTATATTTACCGGGAATTCCAATTAAAGGATTTACGATTTCGGATTTACGATTTCGGATTTCACCTTTCTGTAAATTCGAAATTGAAATTTCGAAATCCGAAATTAATAATGGCCCAACTCCAAAACCCAATGCACTACCGGCATCAAGCAAAACATATTTATCCGCAACATAAGCAAAAGCATGATAGCTAAGTTTGGTTATATCCAACTCGCCGTGCATCGCTTTTTGGTTCAGCGTTTCTACGTCATCATAAAATACTTCAAAATCCAAACCTTCTGTATCAATTTTATGATGGATCAGGGCATCAAAAATAAATGTATCGTTAGGGCACGGGGAAAAGCCGAGAGTAAGTTTTGTCATGTAGTAATTTTTTGTTGTGGGTTGCAAGTTGTAGGTAAGAATGTAGGCGTAATATGCATACATCTTATAACTTACTACTTTCAACTAACTTGTTTAAAAATTCCGTCGCAAAGGTATTCAGATTTTTTATGCCAAGCCCTATATCCCAATTATCGCGGTTACGCTTTTCAACATAATTTGACACTGCCCTGATTTGCACGCAAGGTACATTCATTTCCCGGCAGGCATAAAAAAAAGCGGCACCCTCCATACTTTCCAATTGAGGATTTAACCTGTCATATACTTTTTTGATAGACGTTTCATTACCATGTACGGTGTTTACAGTAATTGCGTTGGCTGTCTTTAAATTAAAAGTGTTAGACAGGTTGTAAAAATTAGAAAGTTTTGCAGATGGATAATATGTGCTTTCGCCAAAACCAAGTTTATCAATCGATAAAAATTCATTGTCATCTTCAGCGCCTAATTCAGCAAAAGTATCTGCTGTTATTTCCAATACATCGCCTAAAGCAATGTTCCGGTCAAAGCTTCCAGCTATGCCTAAATTAACAACCAGATCATAATCGTTATTGGCCAAATGCCTGCCCAGTGCAAAAGCAGTAGCCACCATTCCAACGCCGGTTATGAGAATTTCGGATTTCGGATTTTCGATTTCGGATTTAGAATTTGTTTGAATTGCCGGTCTATTCCCCTGTTGAAAATCGTAAATCGTAAATCGTAAATCGTAAATTAAATCCCTTACTTCTTCGCGAGTAGCAGCTACAACCAATATCCGCATAATGCTTACTTTTTGATGGCTAAGATAAAACATATGACCTGTTTTTGTTTTGTATATTTGCACCATTAATTGTTATGATGATATATATTACGCGTAAGGAGCATTTTAACGCCGCACACAGGATGTACCGCGAGGAATGGAGCGCAGAAAAGAATGAAGAAGTGTTTGGCAAATGCGCCAATCCTAACTGGCATGGGCATAATTACAACCTTTTTGTAACTGTAAAAGGCGAAGTCACCCATGCAACCGGTTACCTGATGGATCTGAAAGAATTAAAAGTGATTATTAATAATCATGTAATTGAAAAACTGGATCATAAAAACATTAATTTGGATGTTGAGTTTATGAAAGGGAAGATGGCTTCGACAGAGTTACTTTGTATCGAAATCTTTAACCAACTTAAAAAACCAATAGAAGCCTATAAAGGAGTGTTTTTACATTCCGTTAAATTATATGAGACCGAAAATAATTCCGCCGAATATTTTGGAGATTAACCCTAAAAAATGATTAAAGAAAATGCTATTCCAGACCGCGATGAGGGAATTGACGGTTATGAAAAAATTGACCGGTATAACCCGGAACTTATAGAAAACTTATCTGCCCATTACCAGGATATTTTAAAACAAATAGGGGAAGTCCCCAGTCGCGAAGGTTTATTAAAAACCCCCGAGCGCATAGCCAAAGCGTTATTATATTTAACACAAGGCTATGATCTTGATGCAAAGGAAATCCTAAACTCTGCCATGTTTAAGGAAGAGTACAGTCAAATGGTAATAGTTAAGGATATTGAAGTATATTCTATGTGTGAGCATCATATGCTTCCATTTTTTGGAAAAGCGCATGTAGCTTATATTCCAAACGGACATGTGGTAGGGTTAAGTAAAATACCAAGGGTTGTTGATGTTTACGCGCGGCGTTTGCAAGTGCAGGAACGCCTCACCAACGAAATACGCGATTGCATACAAGATACTTTACAGCCTTTAGGAGTTGGTATAGTGATTGAATGCAGGCATCTCTGTATGAGTATGCGAGGTGTGCAAAAGCAAAACTCGGTAACAACAACTTCTGCTTTTACAGGAGAGTTTTTAAAAGAAAAAACCCGTACAGAATTTTTAAATCTAATATCGGCAAAATTAGGTTGATTGGTGAATGGTTGATTAAGTGAGTGGTTGTTTAGTTAAGAAGAAAAAATAAATTTAACTTACTAATATAGCTAATTACTTAAATTCAACTCTTTAACTACTCACTTAATCAAACATAATCAACCACTTAACCAATTATAAACTTGAAAGCATATATTTTTCCGGGACAAGGAGCACAGTTTGTAGGCATGGGCAAGGACCTGTATGAACAGTCTGAACAGGCCCGAGCCTTATTTGAGCAAGCCAATGAAATACTTGGTTTTCGTATTACTGATATTATGTTTGAAGGTACTGATGAAGACCTTAAACAAACAAATGTTACCCAACCGGCCGTATTTTTACATTCGGTTGTTTTAGCAAACGTTTTGGGGAATGAATTTAAACCCGATATGGTAGCCGGGCATTCTTTGGGAGAGTTCTCAGCATTAGTTGCTGCTAAAGCATTATCATTTGAAGATGGACTACGTTTAGTAGCCGCACGTGCCAATGCCATGCAAAAAGCCTGTGAGTTGCAACCATCAACCATGGCTGCTATTTTAGGTCTTGATGATTTTACGGTTGAAGATATTTGTCATCGCATTAGTGATATAGTAGTACCGGCCAATTATAATTGCCCTGGGCAACTTGTTATATCCGGCACCGTTGCTGGTGTTGACAAAGCTTGTGAATTAATGACAGCGGCCGGGGCTAAAAGGGCCTTAAAATTAAATGTTGGAGGGGCTTTTCACTCGCCTTTGATGGAAGCAGCAAGGGTTGAGCTTGAACATGCTATCGTAAATACTGAAATTAAAGTACCGGTTTGCCCGGTGTATCAAAATATTGATGCAAAACCATATACTGATCCCGCTTTAATAAAACATAATTTAATTGCACAGCTTACCGGGCCGGTACGCTGGACACAGACGGTAAAACATATGCTTGAGGACGGGGCAACCTCATTTACCGAAGTTGGCCCCGGCAATGTATTGCAGGGCCTGGTAAAAAAAGTTGACCGGCAGATAGCAACAGAAAGTGCGGTTTTATAATTATAATTTGAAAAGTCATTTGTATATTTAAAATAGCTTATTCTCGTTTTTAATTTGAACTTAGTTAATATAAACACTTGACGCCATCCGGAAAAATACGTGTATTACTCGCATTATTGTGCGTTAGCCTGTTCTTTACAGCAATTGTTATTCAAAAAACATACACGCCTGTAATTAACCTGAATCAAACAGCTAAAACGCTCGAAGATAACCTGCACAAAAAGGAGAAATATGTTAATGATTTTCTTAATAACGAAAATAGCTTTGTTGAGTTAAAAAACCTGCGCAATAACTCGCAGAGTGCATTAGAACTTATCCAGAATTTTACTACAAAAAATAATATATGGTTTATAACTTTAACAAATGATAGTTTAAGTTTTTGGAGCGGAGTAAAAATAATACCTGAACACCCCGCTTTAATAAAAGATGGTTTCTCGTTTATTAAAGAACCCAATGGCTATTATGAAGCCATTAAAAAAAGTGAAGGCAACTTCTCAGCAATATTTTTTATCCCTGTAAAAATAAATTATGCTTTTCAAAATCAATATCTCCAAAACACATTTGCTCCTGACCTGCTTAAGGACAACAATATTGAAATAGCTGATTTTACTGACACAAATGTCTATGACGTGCATAGCATCAATAACACTTATTTATTTTCCGTTAAACTAAAACCAGGCGAAGTAAATCATAGCTTTTTTTATTATGAATTAACGTTTTGGATGCTGGCACTCGTTTGCTTGTGCGTATTGATTCATAACGTTTGTAATTATATTGCTGAAAAGAGTTATATATTAATATCACTGATTTTTTTAGCAGCGTTTATTGTCCTTTTAAGGTTTATTAACTTGCATTATAACTGGCCTGATTTCACCTACAGGTTAGATGTTTTTAACCCGGCATTTTATGCATCAAGTTCAGTATTTCCCTCACTGGGCGATTTATGCATCAATATCTTATTTATTTGTTGGTTTACCGTCTTTTTGTACATCCATCGTAATAGGCTGCCAATACCAGAAAAAGGCAAGGTTAAGCAATACCTCATTTTAATAACCGGCATCTTTATCCTCATCATCGTATCAACAGCGCTGTTGAATCTTTTCTATGGGTTAGTTTTAAACTCAAAAATAAGCTTTGATGTAAGCAACGTACTCAATCTCTCTCTTTTTAGTTTGCTCGGTGTACTCATGCTTTGTTTTAGCTTTCTGATATTTTATTTTCTGATTGAAATATTTTTAACGGTAGCTTTTAAAATCCCTATACCCCAATCGTACAAAGCTTTTATATTTATCATAAGCATTATAATAACCACAGCAGTTTCAGCTTATTATCAGGGGATTAGTTTGTTCTATATACTCTGGGCCATATTTGTTTTTATCAGGGCCTATGCGTACCGCTATCAGAATGGGAAACTTAGTATAGGTTCTTTTGCTGTTATTATATTAATATGTGCCCTTATTTCATCAATAAAGCTTAGTTATTTTCAATCTGTTAAAGAAAAGGAAACCAGTAAAGCATTTATTCAAAAGCTGGAAGTTCAGGATGATGCAAATGCAGATTTAATCTTTAAAAAAATAGAAAAGCAAATAATTTCAGATCAATCTGTAATTCAATATTTCAATGATAGTCTTCATAATATTAATTATTTAAAAAACCGTTTACAAAAGCTTTATTTTAATGGATATTTATCAAAGTATGATTTTGACGTATACGAATTTGATAACCGTGGACAGCCTCTTTCTAATGATAAGAAGTATGCTTTAAGCGTATTTAAAGACATGGTGCTTTATAGCTCATTTAAAGTTTCAGATTATTTTTACAGAGAGAATGAATCTTTCGGCTTTAAAAATTATTTTGCAATAATTCCAATATTTAAAAATGATTTCGAATTAGGTACTATAGTCATAGAATTAAAATCTAAACCACTTCAATCATTCGCATCATTCCCTGCATTATTGATTGATGGAATGGTAAACTATGAAAATGAATTTAAAAATTATTCCTATGCTTTTTATATTGACAATAAGTTATTAAGCCAAAGCAGCAACTACATATATAATCTTATAAACGCTGATTTAAAAGGTCAATTAAAAAAATATATATTTAAAACAACAAAAAGCAATAATGATGAATGGTATTTGCGTTTTACAACCTATAATCATTTAATTTACAAGCCAAGTGAGCGCAATCTGATAGTTGTAAGTAAGGAAGACAATGCTCTATTTTTTGGTATAACATCTGTCACTTTCTTTTTTGTAGTGTTTTTAGTATTCGGCATTATTGTTATACTTATAAAATGGCTGTGGCTTAAAATAAAAATAGTAAATTTTGAGGGCAATCGTACAAGCTGGAATTTTAAAATAGATATTGACCGGATACTCTACAAAACACGTATCCAATTTTCGATGGTATTTGCTGTTGTAGTGACCTTAATATTTGTGGGCTTTATAACCTTTATTTCAATAAGTACCCAATATCAAACTCAACAGGATAAAATTATCAGAGATAAGATCACCAGGATAGCGTACGCTTTTGAAAACGGACCTTATAAAAAGTATTTGATAAATGGAAATAAAGAAAGCCAGGTAGATTTTAATGAATTCGCTAATACTTATTCGGCTGATCTGATTTTATATAACCTTAATGGCGTGGAACTAATTACCACACAGCCCAAAATTTATGAATTTGGTTTACAGTCCAGGCGTATGAATTCCCGTGCTTATATTTATTTGAGTAAGCTGCAGAAATCTGAATATTTTAATGATGAAATAATAGGTAAGCTGCATTACTTGTCTGTTTATGTTCCTTTGCGCAATTCAAACTTTGAAACTATAGCCTATTTACAGCTGCCTTATTTTTCGAACGAAGCTGATTATAAAGACAGGATAGGCTCGTTACTTAACATTATGATCAATGTTTATGCTATAATTTTTATAGCAATCGGACTATTTGCTGTAATTATAGCCAGGAAAATAACGGCGCCATTAAATTTTATACAAAACAGCTTAAGTAAAACAATATACGGTAAAAAAAATGAGCCAATTCGCTGGGACCGAAATGATGAGATTGGAGCATTAGTAAAGGAATACAATAAAATGATAGCTGCGCTTGAAAACAGTGCGCAAAGGCTGGCTCAGTCAGAAAGAGAAAGCGCATGGCGTGAAATGGCTAAGCAAGTTGCCCATGAAATTAAAAATCCATTAACCCCATTAAAGCTTGGATTGCAATTGCTTGATAAATCATGGAAAGATAAAGACCCAAAATTCGATCAGAAATTTGAAAGGTTCAGCAAATCGTTTGTTGAGCAAATTGAAAGCTTGTCATCTATCGCGTCTGAATTCTCCGCCTTTGCAAAAATGCCAGACACACGTATTGAACGATTAAATATTTTTGAAATATTAAGCCGGGCAGTTGTAATTTTTAAACAAATGGATAATATTAAAATTATTTACCATGCTCCTGATACACCGTTTTTTATAAATGCCGATAGCGACCAATTGTTAAGGTGTTTTAATAATTTATTAAAAAATGCTATCGAGGCATCACCGCCAGACCGTTACGGTATTATTGAAATAAATTATTTGATTACAAGCAAAAGTATTTTGCTAACTATAAAAGACAATGGCAATGGCATACCGGAAAATTTACGTGAAAAAATATTTGAGCCAAACTTTACAACTAAAAGCTCGGGCACAGGGCTTGGGCTTGCTTTTGTAAAGAACTCAATTGAAAATGCAGGTGGCAAGGTTTGGTTTGAAACCGTGTTAGAGGTGGGCACTACTTTTTATTTTAGCTTGCCTGCTGCTTAGTCGAAAACTTGTAATGACCTGAATTTTTACTTGATTTTATTTGCCTGAATGCTTTTTTGTTTTCGGTATAAATTTATTACTGCGAAAATAAATCCGCCCCCGGCTAAAACGATTATCCAGTCATCAATAGGGCATGGATTGTCAGGGTCAGGACACGGATAACCTGCGCTCTGACCATATAATAAAATTACATTGAATAATAATATTAAAAATACACTGCAAAATATTTTTATTCTCATACAATCCTAATCCACCTAACTAACCATATACACTTAACCACGATATCTACAATTTTACAAATTTAGTATTTCCAACTATACTTTTATCATTATTATTAGTGATTAATATAAAATAAGTACCTGGCATTAGGCTACTTATATCATTTTGCCACTTAGACTGCGAAAAAACGGCGGTTTTTACAACTAAACCGTAACTATTCATAATCTTCATATCATATATTAAATTGATATTATTTAATTTGATGTTATTATTTTGAGAAATATTAAGATTAATAATACTTGTTGCAGGATTTGGATAAACACTGACATTATTATCGTTGTTGTCCCCAAAATCCTTGTCTGAATTTGAATGTGTCAGCATAACAACTTTCGAATAACTTATCGTGCCATTCAAGTCTTCTATCTTTAATCTATACATGTTGCTGGCACTTTTGGCAGCTGTCGGGAACGGGTTTTTATCCAAAAAGCTATAAGTTCCCATTGCGTCAGAGGTAAAGCCGCCCAATACATTAAAATTTACTCCGTTATCAGTGCTTCTTTCTACCGTAAAGTAAGTGTAGTTTTCTTCATTTATAGTTTTCCATATAAGCTGTACATCATTTTTGACTTTAGAAGCTGCAAAATCTATTAATTGTATAGCTAATGCCGGATCTTGACCAATAACTAAACTGAAACGGCGCGAGCCATAACTATTGGTATCGCTTTTAGTAATCTGAAAGCTATAAGTTGAATTATGTCTCATATCCAATGAATCTTTTGCATATGCATCCATCAGCCATATTTTATAGATTTGGGGGATCGACTTTATTTCAGTCATGTTTAAATTATAGGTGCCGTTAGCTGTAGCATTAACATTTAATTTAACGGTTTGACTTTGCTTTGGAAAAGGGATATTGTTAATTGCAAGCGCAATATTATCGGCTGATTTGCTTGACAGACTAACATTTCCAAACCCCGGCATATACTGTGAATCTTCGTTAATTACAAAGTTG
>JAQBOA010000048.1 GCA_028288305.1 Mucilaginibacter sp. | reverse complement strand
ATGGCCTGTTGTCGACATATTTAACCTCAAAAGGCGTAAGGTTTAATATCTTGTTATCCGATTGTACTTGCCCAAAATCAGGTACCAGCGTCAGGTCGAGCGTAAAGCTTTCGCTAATCCCGTATTTAACGTCCATGCCGCCGTCAAACTGGGCGCTGGTATTTTTAAGCCCTGGCGTATTGTAAGGATAATGATTGATGTAAGTAGAAATGTAAGGGTAAAACGCCAATCGTACCGGCGGTGTAATGTTTTGTATGCCATGCAATTCGCCCTCCTGGTTCACAAAACCATTCTTTTTGGGGTCCACCTCATTCCAAAATAATTCCTTTTGCTCATATTGCCGACGGCGCACCAGCTGCAAGCCCCATAACTGCACGTCTTTTTTGGCAAAGCGCAGCGCCGAATAAGGGATCTTGAGTTCGGCCGTCCAGCCGTGCTCGTCAATGTGCGCTTTACTTAACCAAACGGCATTCCAGGTCGGGTCTTCGGTGTTGCCGTTGGGATTTGGGGCGTATTTGGCATCAAACTGAACCCCGGCCGCGGTAACATAAAAGCCCACGGCGTTTATTCCGTCATGGTAAGTATCCAATACAACGCCCACAAAATCAGATGTGCCTACGTTATCGCGATTCACCAGCTCATGGGCTACTTTTTTTGCCGAAGTTTCATACATCCGTACGCCAACGTAAATGGCATTGTCATCATACAATATTTTTATTTCCGTCCGGTTTTCCTGTGTTTCGTGCCGGCCGGCAACGGGACTAATCTCTACAAAGTCGGTAGCTATGGGCGCATTTTTCCAGGCCTCGTCATCTAGCAAGCCGTCAATTTTCGGCGGGCTTGTAGTTTTTATGGCAACTACTTTTTTAACAGGCGCCTGCGCAAAAACAAAGCAGGTTACAAAAGAAAATAAGAGAAGAAAGGCAAATCCCATTCTTTTGGTAAACATTATCATAGCTACAAGATGAAATTTTTAACAACAGTGTTACACTTTGCGTGTTAAATTTTGGTTAAAAATGTGATGGCGATATATCCTTGCCATAGGATAAAGTTTTTAAGATGTATTGGATTATCAAATATAAGGAGCATTTTGAATCTGCGACGGATCCTTCTCACCTGTTTTTTGGCATAAATCCCCCCCCTGTTTTGTCATGATTATATTACAATATCATGGACCGTTTGCAGATATTTGTGATAGAAAGAAACACAGTCAATTTTAAAAACGATTTCTATGCGAAAATTAAAATTACAGGTACAAATGACCATTGATGGTTTTGTAGCCGGGCCAAATGGCGAGTTGGACTGGATGTGGATACCCGGCGAACGGGATGAATCCCTTTTCCAAAAAGTAATTGAGCTGGCCGACAGCTGCGATACAATTTTGCTGGGACGCAAGATGACCCCGGGATTCATCGAACACTGGGAAAATGTGGTCGACAACCTGCCCGACAGCCCGGAACAACCTTTGGCGCAATTAATGGTAAATCTGCGCAAAATTGCTTTCAGCCGCACACAAACAGCCATCAAGGGCAGAAACTTAGAAGTGGAAAACGGAGAACTGGCTGCTGCAGTAAATGCGCTGAAAAAACAACCGGGCAAGGATATTATGGTTTATGGCGGCGCCAATTTTGTAAGTTCGCTGATCAGCCTGAACCTTATTGATGAATATTTTATTTTCAGCGTTCCGGTTGCGATCGGGAACGGGCTTTCAATTTTTAAGGAGAAAAAATTGCTGAAATTAGATAGATCAACCCCATACAAAAGTGGAAAAATAATCAATAAATACCTGCCGGTATAGGCCGGGGTCTACGTTGCACCGTTCAAGGCTGTCATTACCGTTGTGGTTTTGGTATTGAGCTGTCCGAATCACAAGCAGAGGAATACCTTGATTTATTATATTTTTTGGCCGGGCAATGGGTAAAGCAAAACTTTATGGATCCTAAAAATGAGCTATGATCAAGGATTCCGAAAAGCCCGAACCATATGCTAAATAGTTTGGTTAGGAATAATTAAAACTGCTGCCAAAGGGAAAAGCCCTCTACGACTTTGTAAAGGGCTTTATAAAATTTCCATAAAAAAACTTCAGTAATTTTCAGTACTACTGAAGTTTTGGCTCCTGAGGCTGGGCTCGTCCCGATTGCTATCGGGACAGCGACCCTCTGATTAACTATATTTTTCTTTGAGTTTTATCGTAATTTCAGGATACAATGTGAGCGATTGATAAATTTCACGGATTTCATTTGTTTAATATGTTTCGATAGCCTAAGCTTGAACTCTACTAATGCAATCAATTGTGTGATAAATCGTCCAAGGTATTCCAGCTTTGGTTGAATGAGCCGACAAATGCACCGGGATTATGCAATTTTAGACGCTCATTCATATCTTCGGTTTGTCCGGCGTAATATTTACCAGTTAAATCGGAATACAATATATAAACGCAAAATGCCATATAGTAAAAAAGCCCCGCAGACATGCGGGGCTTTGCTCCTGAGGCTGGGCTCGAACCAGCGACCCTCTGATTAACAGTCAGATGCTCTAACCAGCTGAGCTACTCAGGAGTATTTACAGTCAGATATTCTAACCGTCTGGTAAAATCGGGAAAGCTACTCAGTAGTATTTTCTCGATTAGAGTTTGCAAAGGTATAATTTTGACTTTAATTTCCCAACCTTGAATGAAAAATTTATTCTATAATATTTAATGAGATCGATTAGAATGTTGGTTCGCAAACAAAATCAATTAGTTATCTCATTTTTCTAATCTTAATAAAATAAAAAATATAACGAAATCTGCTTTGTCAGAACACCTTTCCGGCTTAATTTCACAATCTTTGCCGCAAAATATTTTAAAATACTTAAATGAGCTTAGTAGTTATTGGTACTGTGGCCTTTGATGCCATTGAAACACCCTTTGGTAAAACGGATAAAATTGTTGGCGGCGCTGCTACTTATGCAAGTCTGGCGGCAAGTTATTTTTATGATGCAGTTAAAATTGTTGCGGTGGTTGGCGATGATTTCCCGAAAAGTGAAATAGCGGATCTTAACAAACATCACATCGATACCGAAGGCCTGCAAATAAAGCAAGGAGAAAAATCTTTTTTTTGGGCAGGCAAATACCATAACGATATGAACAGTCGTGATACCCTGGTAACTGACCTTAATGTACTGGCCGATTTTGATCCTATCATTCCGGATACTTACCAGGATTGCGAATACCTGATGCTTGGTAATTTAACCCCGCAGGTGCAGCAAACAGTTATAAAACGGTTGAAAAACCGTCCGAAACTGATAGTAATGGATACGATGAATTTTTGGATGGACATTGCCCTGGATGATTTGCTGGAAACCATAAAAATGGTGGATGTATTAACCATTAATGATGCCGAGGCACGCCAACTATCCGGCGAATATTCTTTAGTAAAGGCTGCCCGCAAAATATTAACCATGGGCCCCAAATACCTGATCATAAAAAAAGGCGAGCACGGAGCCCTTCTTTTTAACGAAGACAAAATATTTGCAGCCCCTGCCTTGCCATTGGCCGATGTATTTGATCCCACCGGAGCCGGTGATACTTTTGCAGGTGGATTTATTGGCTATATGGCCAAAGTTGGTACTGTTAATTTTAACAACATGAAAAATGCTATTATTTTCGGATCCGCATTAGCTTCATTCTGTGTCGAAAAGTTTGGAACCGAAAAGATCAGGAATCTTACCCAACAAGAAATTGCTGTACGAGTAGAGGAATTTGTGAGTTTAGCCAAGTTTGAAATTTAAGTCGGAAAGTCAGAGGTCAGAGGTCAGAGGTCAGAGGTCAGAGGTCAGAGGTCAGAGGTCAGAGGTCAGAGGTCAGAGGTCAGATTTACGAAGTTTTGAAAACTTCGTAAATCTTTGCACGTTTCGAAATTTGGGGATAGTTCTTCATTTCAAACTTCCGATCTCTGACTTCCTCCCTCCTAAACCAACTTCCCTATCGGATCAAAATTTTGAAACACCCATTCATCATGCGGGGCATCAGGCAACTCTGCGGTAAGGTCCTGACCGGCCCAATGTTCATAGTGCCTGCCTTTAAACCATAAACGGCTACGGCTTACATCGTAGATCAATCCTTTATAGGCTATCCATATTTCAGGTTTATCCTGGCCGTTTCGTAAAGCAAGTTGGGACCGGGTATATACAGGCAATTCTTCCATCTTAACAAGTATCCGACTAAAATACTTAAAGAAGATTAATATTATCGACCACAAATAAAAATGGCCCCTTTTCGGGGCCTATAATACCCTTTCACAAGGGCCGATAAAGAAAATGATGTTAAAGATTTAGTTTTAATTACCTCCCCGTCTAGTCCAGACAAGGAAATTTACAATGTATTAATTTTCTGCATACACTGGCTTTGCGATGCCATTATCATAAGCTTTAAGACTCTTTTTCAATAGCTTGCGTGCAACGTGAATGCGCGTTTTAACGGTGCCGATAGGTATTTCTAAATGGTCGGCTATTTCATGATATTTATGGCCTTCAAAATACATCGTAAATGGCACATAATAATCAGCCGGCAGCCTGTCTAAAGCTCTTTTAATATCATCCATTACAAATTTCGATTCGCCCTGGTTTTTGGTTGAACTGAATACCAGGTTTGGTGAGGTGATCTCATCAGATTTGGTAACAAAAGTGTTCATTTTTATAAAACGGCGATAGTTATTGATGAAAGTATTTTTCATGATGGTATATAACCATCCCTTTAAATTTGTTCCTTCTTTAAATTTATTATAATAAGTTATAGCCTTCAACATTGTATCCTGGACAAGGTCGTTAGCGTCATCTGCGTCATGTGTGAAATGTAAGGCATAAGACCTTAATGAAGTTGCCTGACGTAGTACTAGGGTATTAAACTCAATCTTTGTCATTCTGTTAAAAGTTTTGTATTTGTACTTAGGCAAACATGATACCATTTACAAATTCACATAAACAGAAATAAAAGTTTCAGTCTTGAGCAATGTTTAAATTCGAAGTCGTGTACATTTTACACAAAAAAATGACTTAAATAGCTACAAATCAACTATTTAAGCCATATTATAAATAATATTATTATTTGATTATTTAGATGTATTATCAAATAAAATATGTCTTTTAAGAGGGAAAATCTTAGGACGATATTTAATTTAAGTAGAATAAATTAACTAATAATATTCACTTCGCGTTGTAGCATAACGCCAAATTTAGTGTACACACTGTCTATGATTTGCGACGAAAAAGTATACACTTCTTCACCTGTTGCACCTCCATGGTTTACCAAAACAAGAGCCTGATTTTTCCATGTACCTGTATTTCCAACAACTTTTCCTTTCCAACCGCACTGTTCAATAAGCCAGCCCGCAGCCAATTTTACCTGGCCGTCTTTTGCAGGATAATGTACAATTTCGGAGAATTTTGCCTGCAGTTGATCAAATTGTTCTGCGCCAATAACAGGGTTTTTAAAAAAACTACCGGCATTACCTATAGTGGAAGGATCAGGTAACTTTGATACGCGAATATGTGAAACAACCTGCGATACATCTCTTATTGTTGGCGAAGTGATATTGCGGTCTTTTAATTCTTGTTCAATTGCCCCATATGTTAAATTAAAATGAGGGATAAGAGATAACTGGAATTTTACAGATACGATAATGTACTGCCCTTTCAATTCATTTTTAAAAGCACTTTCACGATATCCGAAATGGCAATCCTCTTTATTAAAAGTTTTAAATGCACCTGTCTGCAATTCAAAGGCATTACAGCTATGAAAAACATCCTGCAATTCCACACCATAAGCACCGATGTTTTGTATAGGCGATGCCCCTACAGAGCCAGGTATAAGACTCAGGTTTTCAAGGCCTGCATATCCGCGGATAACGCAAAAGTTTACCAGGTCGTTCCAAACTTCGCCTGCACCGGCTTCAATAAACACTTCATTATGACTAATCCGGTGTTCAATACCACGAATATTGACCCTGATCACCAGCCCGTCAAAATCCTTTAATAATAATAAATTACTGCCGCCGCCTAAAACAAGCATTTTCATTTGCTTCCATTGCGGATCCATAAAAAGTTCGGCGAGTTCTTCCTTTTTATTTATTTCAACAAAATATTTGGCTATGGCATCAACACCAAAAGTGTTAAAGTTTTTAAGGGAGACATTTCTCTGGATTTGAAGCATGCTTGTAATTTGGAATGCCGAATTTCGGAATTTAATTCAAATTATTACCATCCGGCATTTATAGAATCCGGGCAAATCAACAAAGTGCATTAATTTCTTACAATAAAAATCAGGATTTAAAAAAGTCGAGATCTTTTGTTTTAATCAGGAAGATTGGATATGCCATTACCATAGCGCCTCCCAAACCTGCCAACATGAGCGATCTAACGGTAACACCCAAATTAATTGCATTTGTAAAACATGCAATTCCAATTGGCAAAAACAGGAATATAGCGGTGAACATCCCTGGTGAAAACTTTCTGTTTGAACGGATATATGGAAGTATATGAAAAAATAAGGCGTTTACTATCATTAACGCCGGAAAGATGAGGCTAAAGGTTGGGTGCGACCAGCCTACCTCTGCACATGCCATACCAAAAAACAAAACGATCACATTGGTTACATAAAAATTGTCCCAGCTTACTTCCAGCTTTAGTATTTTTTGAGCCCAGGTTTTCCAGTCATAAGTATATTCTTCTAAAATATGAAATGCGTAAGCGGCTAAGGCTATCCAAAAAATGTAATCAGGTTTCATTGTTTTATGTTTAAGTTTTGAAGATAGGAATATTAATCAATAATCAGCAAGGATAGTTATTGCCCTATCTTTGCTGATATTACCTTAATATGCCCCCTGGAAATTATATTTAAGCCAGGTGGATCACTGCAAACAAAGCAATAGCTGATATTATTACCCATAAAACAACACCTTGCAGTAATGGCCTGAATCCAACGGCATACAATACCTTACGTGAAAGTCCGGTGCCAATTAAAAATAAAGTTAACGTTAAGCCAGCCTTTGCAATACTGATAAGCAGTGGACTTATAACTGATACTACCGGAATATAAGTCTTGGCGATCATAGCCAGCAGAAATAGGCCGATAAAATAAGGTACGCTTATTTTTTGCGATTTGTTTTTAAAAACGAAAGTCGATATAAAAGCAACCGGAATAATCCATAATGCCCTGGTAAGTTTTACCGTTGTGGCCACCTCCAAAGCATGAGTACCATATTTACTGGCAGCGCCAACAACCGAACTGGTATCATGTATAGCAATAGCGCACCATAAGCCAAATTGTGTTTGCGATAGGTTAAGGTGATGTCCGATAAGCGGGAAAATAAACAAGGCAATTGAGTTGAGAACGAATACACAGCCCATAGCGACAGATATTTGTTTTTCTTCGGCTTTTATTACAGGTGATATTGCTGCAATTGCACTCCCTCCGCAAATGGCCGTACCTGATGATATTAAATATGATGTTTTCTTTTCGATATTAAGCCACCTGCCCATAAAATAACCAAATATTAAAGTCCCGGTTATTGATGCTATTGTAAATAATATACCTTCTTTCCCGGCTTGCATTGCGCTATGTACATTCATGCCAAAACCCAAACCAACTACCGAAACCTGCAGTAATAAGTTTGTAGCTTTATGATTTAAATGAGGGTAAGGATGACCAACAAATTGGGCAAATATGAGGCCCATTAATAAAGCTAATGCCGGACTTGCAAAGGGGGTAAGACAAAAGGCTGCACAAAGAATAAAAATACCCTTACTTATATTTGAATTAATATTTAGTATTACACTGTCAGCGTTGTTTATTAAATTATGTTGAGTTTCCATAACAATCTATTTTTGTTAGGCAAAGGTTCATCAATTCCCATTCAAATTTTCATCATAAAAGGCAATCTTCAATAACTTTTGGTTATAGCTAAAACAGGATTGACCATATAATAAATGCTGGCCACTTTCAAAATATCATATATATTTATATAATTACATTCAAAAATTTTTATGCCATTTAATCTTTTATTAAACAATATTTCAAAGTTTATTCATTTAGAAAGTAATGAGCAGGAGATTTTTATTTCTTATCTCAAACAAAAAAAATTAAAGCGGAAACAAATCTTCCTCGATGAGGGTGAAGTTTGTAAATACTCCGCATTTGTAACGGAGGGTTGTTTAAGAGGATATACTGTTGATAAAAATGGCGATGAGCATGTGTTGAGCTTTGCCCCGCCAGATTGGTGGATAGCCGATATGTATAGCCTTATCTCCCAAAAACCTGGGATATTAACAATAGAAGCTTTGGAGGATACAGAAATTATACTGCTATCAAAAGCCGATCAGGAAAAGCTTTATATTGAAATTCCAAAGTTTGAACGATTTTTCCGCATCCTGATTGAAAACTCGCTAGTAGCCAATCAGCAGCGTATAATTGATAACATGAGTTTAACCGCAGAAGAACGGTATAAAATTTTCTGTAAGCGATACCCTACATTAATTGACACCCTTCCACAAAAACAAATCGCCTCCTACATTGGTGTGACCCCCGAATTTTTTAGCCGGATGAGGAGTGGGTTGTTGAGAAGGGGTTAAGTTAAGTTGTTGATAGTTGATGGTTCATAGTTCATGGCCGAAGCTTTTACTATGAACCATCAACTATCAACCATGAACCTCTTAATTTCTTAACCTACATCATCTTTTTCCCCTATCACCGTGCCGTACCTTTGATGTATAAAATTTAAAATAAACATGATGGAAAATACAGTATTACATAAAGCCGGAACCCGTGGACATGCAAGTCATGGGTGGCTTAACAGCTATCATTCTTTTAGCTTTGCAAACTATTACAATCCCGAAAGAATGAATTTTGGTGCATTAAGAGTTTTAAATGACGATACCGTTGATGCCGGAATGGGCTTTGGTACCCACCCGCACGATAATATGGAAATTATTTCTATCCCGTTGGAAGGCGACCTGGAACACAAAGACAGCATGAACAATGTTGCCGTTATTAAAAATGGCGATATACAGGCCATGAGTGCCGGTACGGGCATTTATCACAGCGAATACAACAAAGACAGGGCACACAGGGTTAAATTTTTACAGATCTGGGTATACCCTAACAAAAAGAATGTTGAACCACGGTACGACCAGATTACCTTAAACCTGGAAGACAGGCATAATAAATTACAGCAAATACTATCACCAAATCCAGACGATGAAGGAGTTTGGATACATCAGAATGCCTGGTTTCATTTGGGTAAATTTGATAAAGGCATTAGTACCGGATATAATGTAAAAGCTAAAGGCAATGGGGTTTATGTTTTTGTTTTAGCTGGCGATATAAAAATAAACGACCAGCTACTAAATACCGGCGATGGTTATGGTATTTGGGATACCGATAAATTCACCATCACTGCCGAAACTGACGCCGAATTTTTGCTAATGGAAGTTCCGATGGTTTTTTAAATGGGTAAAAGGCGAAAGGTAAAAGGTTTTTGAAGTGGTTGAACTTATTAGTTAGATAATTCTACCTTTCGTCTTTAACCTTTTACCCTTAACCTTCTTAAAAACCTTTCAGCTTTTACCTAAAAGAAAAAACATGAATAAAGTGGAAATTTTAGTTGTCTGCAGGCATGAAGGAATACTGCAAACCATAGTCAGGTTAGTAAACAACAATCCGGAATGGCATGCGATAGGCACTGTTACTGACGATGAAGCGATAATAGCATTTGATGCCCAACCCTTTAAACTGGTTTTGTTGGGAAGTGGTATAGAAAAGGAAAGTGATGAAAAATTGCGCTCCTACTTTGCTTTAAAAAATCCTGAGATTGCTATTGTACAGCATTATGGTGGGGGGAGTGGGTTGTTGTCAGCGGAGATCTACGAGGCGTTGAAGTAATTTAATAGCTAAAGTAATTTAATAATTGGGATGGTTTCAATTTATCCGGCAAAAAAAATCAATAGCTAAGGCTGTGCTGATAATAAGAAGTCCAAAAAATTCACGCGTCTTTTCTATGTAAGGTTTTTCAGCTTGCATAGTTTCAACAATACTTGGCTTTTTGTATTTTAGTATCCAATCACGCACACCGTCTTTAGCAAAGAACAAAATTATCGCATAAACAAGATAAAAAGATATTGCTATAATATTAATGGTAGGAAAATACTTTCCAAATACTGCAAGTCCGCAACAAATTGCAGCAACCATATAAATGGTTACCCATAGCGGAGCATCAACATCGTTGAGATTTACGTAAGCGAATACTAAAAAGGCCAGGCAAAAAATCACATTTAAAACAATGAGAATCATAGTTAATTTTGAGATGGGCAATTTAGCTAAACAAACTCTAAATATAACGTTGTCTGTATTTTCTAATTCTGGAAATTAAAAATTATAAATACTTAAATCAGATGTTTAATAATTAATTGGCGTGTTCATTTGAAATGAATGTGAACGGTATAAAACGCAAAAAGCCCTTGTTCAACAGAACAAGAGCTTTAGCAATACACCATTGAAGGTGATAAGGTTTGGCACCGACATACTCTCCCACATTTTACTGCAGTACCATCGGCTCTGGCGGGCTTAACTTTTAAAATGAAAGCAACGTTTCAGCAGGGATGTTGAGTCCTTTAAATAGTTTTTTTGCCATGGTAAAGGTCAGGGGCCTTTTCCGGTTCAACACTTCTGATACCTTGCTTCTACTGCCAAAATAAGGTACAAGATCATTTGCAGTCAGATCATTTTCTTCCATTTTGTATTTGATGGCTTCGATTGGGTCGGGAAGGTCAATTGGATAATGTTTACTTTCATAATCATCCGCCAAAATGCTTAGTACTTCCAGTAAATCGGCTTCCGGGCTGTTTTCAGCGCAATTCCAAAGACCTTTAATCTGCTGCAAAATAATCTTATATTGTTCTTCTGTCTTTATTGCCTTAATAGGGGAATTTTCCATTTTTTTGGTGTAAAAGTTAAATGCCTAATGTCCTAAAATCGATTTTGTCATATTCGGTGTGGCTGCCAATAAAATGAATGTAACAGATTTGGTATCATATCTGAATGCGGCAACCAACCTGTACTTATTTTTTGCTATATTGAATACTATATAACCGTCAACATAATCGGCACCTTTAAAATCTTTTATTATATCTGCGGGGGCGTTATATTCTGCTTTCTTTATTTTTGCAAACCAAGTTTTTAAGCCAGTTTCAGCGTCAGGGTTCTGCTCCCAAAAATCTCTTAACGTAGACCTTGCTAATATTCTCACATACAAAGTTATTATTTTTATTGAATTTCCCAAATTGGGAAATAGCTATTAGGATAGAAGCTGGAAATTAATTCTTTTGGCGATAAACGCAAAAAGCCTTAGTTCGAATGAACTAAGGCTTAGCGATAAGATTTGGCACCGACCTACTCTCCCACATTTTACTGCAGTACCATCGGCTCTGGCGGGCTTAACTTCTCTGTTCGGAATGGGAAGAGGTGGACACCGCCGATATAGGCACCTGAATTTCTTT
>JAQBOA010000038.1 GCA_028288305.1 Mucilaginibacter sp. | reverse complement strand
CCACGTTAAGAATCGTGCTTTTTCCTATGAACGCCATATTTTTATTAATCCGTCATTTTTCCCAAACAGCGGGTCGGTAGAGGGAAATTGAACAGCGCTAATATTTTTGTCGGCCTGTGGCCTTTCTCCGGGCAATCCTTTAAGCAGGTCCCAGCTATGCCCGCCCGGATATGCACCTACAACCCCAAAGTCGTTTTCATCGCCCAGGTTCTTATGTCCTACCCCGGCAGGAATAACTATAATATCACCGGCCTGTACTTTTATTTTTTTGCCTTGTTCACCGCCCAAATGTAACAGGGCCGAACCATTAAAAATACCTAAAACCTCGTGTGAGATGCTATGGTAATGATGAAAAAGGTAAACACCGTTTCGCCATGAATTACTCCAGTTATTCTGTGCAAATTTGTTTTCAAGCCATGCAGCGCCTTCGGGTCCCCGCTCTGTAAAAGCGTTATGGTAGATGATGAGCGGATACTTGCTATTAGGGATTTTGCCATCATCTTTAAAATTAAACGTTTCTGTTGATGACTCTCTATTTTTTCCAAGGGCACTTAAACCACCTACCATAGCAGACAATCCCATTAAAAAATGTTTCCTGTTCATAGTTTTTATCTTAATTGTTTTGTTGCTGTTATATACTTCCAAACAAACAACGACCAATTATTATACCTAAAATTAAAGGAAAAATTGTGTTGAAATAAAAAAATACTGAGGTTATCTCAAAAGTCGAATAATAGAATTATGAGCCAAATTATATTGTCGGCTATAAAAACTTAGTGTCCTTTGTGAAACTCTTAGTGCCCTTTGTGTTAAAAAATTACCACAAAGGACACAAAGTAGTCGCTAAGAACACAAAGACCAAATATTATTTAAAATACATTTTCAATTATGATCTTTTGAGACAGCCGCATACTTCACGACACTATTGAACAGGTTTTAACTTTTTAAGTATCATATTAATAGTCCTGGTTAATATTTTCACATCCATCATTACCGACCAGTTTTTGATGTAAAATATATCATAGCCTATTTTTTTATTAAGATGGAGCAGATCATTAACCGGCCCATGATAGCCAAATGATTGGGCAAGCCCGGTAATGCCGGGTTTTACAAAATGCCTGTCGTTGTAATAGTTTAATATCTGCTTGAATTTAACATTCTCCGTAATCATATGCGGCCTCGGGCCAATTACAGACATATCCCCTACCAATACATTTATAAATTGGGGCAGTTCATCCAAATGGCTCAGGCGTAAAAATTTACCTAAACTTGTAATCCTGTTATCATTTAAAATAGCAGTCATAATATGGGCATCCACATTTACCCGCATGGTTCTTAGCTTAATGCAATGAAAAAGCCTGCCATCTTTTTTATTTCTTTTTTGAATAAAGAATATTGGGCCGGAAGAATCAATTTTTATTAGCAAAGCCAATAAAGGCAATGCCCACCAAAGTATTAATGATATTACTATAACAGAAATTATAATATCAAAAAGCCGCTTTATAATTAAGTTATGTTTTTTAAAAAGCGGGGAAGACGTGATTGATAAGGCAAGGTGTTTTGAATTATGATTCGAAATTAATCGAGATATAAAGCCGGCGCTTTCATTTGGCGATTGCCCATAGTTTTCTTTTAATTCTAATAAATAATTATCCGCCTGATATGCCATTAAGCTTACTCTATAAAAGTGTTACGAAAGGGTTTTAGGTTTCGTTGCCTTGAGGGGATGATTAAGGATTTCGACCTGTTTAAAAAGAAACAATACTTAAAACACATCAATAGTTAAATTATTGATTATTAAGCAAATAACGGATGCAAAATACCGTGAAAACACCTTATAAATACCGTGTTTTTACGGTGTTTTTTATTGAAAGGGCTCATTAGATTTATAATCAAATAATGATTTGATTTTTTATTAATACCCCGAAGCTGAAAAGGGGATTATAGAGTAGGCCGGCTAAACCTTTTACATCATGAAGAATAATGTAATTCTTAGGAACTTTTTAGTTTTTGCCCTTATCGGGGGGTTATTTAGCGTTAATTGCTATGGTCAATCCCTTAGTATTTCGTATAATACACCCAATAGCTTTACAGCAGGTATTGCAATTTGTGCACTAAATCCTACCGTTAAGGGTGGAACAGTCAATAGTTATTCTATTAAGCCGGGTTTGCCGGATGACCTGAAATTAGATACGATAAGTGGAATAATTTCAGGAAAGCCAAAAAAACCCTCTCCAGAAACAGAATATTCCATTATTGCAATCTATAAAACTGCACCCGGTAAAACTTCAACAAGTAATCCATTTAAGATAAAAATTACGGTTTGTCCCGCTGCAAGTACAGTTAATCCCTGCGCATCAAAGGAAGATGCGAAAACAGATTGTTGTAAAATAAATTCTAACCACCGTGTGGAAGGTTGGGAATTGGTGCTGGTATTTATGCCGGTATTGTTTTTTATCGTCTTTCTGGCTCTCTTTTTAATCTATATCAATTTTACTACTGAGGGCAAAGAATTTAGCCTTAAAGAGGCTTTGTCAGAAAGCAGCTATCCACAAATTACTGTCGAAAATCCCCAATATAGCACACTTGATTTGAACCAACTTATTGATTTGCAAAAAACAAGTGTTACTCCAACCGCTTCCGCAACTAATATTTTCTTTCCAACAACAATCACCAAAACGGATAATAAATATAGGTCAAGCATGAGCCGTTTGATCGCATTTTTAACCACCATGCTTTCGTTGATTATCGGTCTTGGCCTCAGTAGCTTTTTTATTTACAGTTATTTGAAAAATGGATGCGTACCCGATATAAGCAAATTATCAGCTGTTTTAATTTCAATGGGAATAGGTGTCGCACCATATGTGTCTAACAAGCTTTCAAATATTGGAGGTGGTGGTTCAGGGAAATAATATAAATAAATTAAAAATCATTAAAATTTAAATCATGGAAACAATTACAGTTACAATCAACTTTACCGGCGCCGAGGGTGGCACAGTACTCATAAATATCTTAGGGCCTCATACGGATTTAAGTTACAATGTTGATGCGGACCAACCCAACCCGCCGCGAAATTTTACGCTTGCTCCCGCAATTTATTCGATCAGCGTACACGGCGTTTCTGGGGGCACATTAGGAGTAACAGTGGACCAGAATGGCGAGAGACTGGTCGATGAATCTTGTCCTCCACCAAATCTATACGTTCTGAAAGCCTTTGAAGTAAAATTATAATAAATTCCAGATGAAAAAATCAAAATATCTGATTGTATTTATTACGTCAGCTGTAATAGGAATGGAAACGGCAGGTGCACAGGATATTACTGCAGATGCTATTAAGGCGGTATCTTATAAAGCAATCTACTTAAAAACACTTACTACCTGGGATCTTTTGAGTAACCTTTACCAGATTAGCCTTGATGATATTACGGCTGACGACAAATCTGTAAAGTTCAAAAGCACGATTTTTGGAATTCACAAAGTATTCGATAGTACGGTAAATAATTACCAACGTTACACAGAATTAGCTTGGCAGAGGCATCTGGAGCCTTATATAAATTTTAGTTATAAAAATAATTTCGACCCTTCGAACATGTCATTTGGAATCAATTATTCATTTGTAAACGCGAATGATAAAACGGAAAGTAAGGACATGAATTCCAACCCGTTATTAATGGCAAAAATTAGGGCGTTAGATGCAAAGCTTAAACCAGTTATTAATACCATACGATTGAACGGGAAACCAGTCGATGAAATAAACAAATCATTTGACCAGATCACTAAATTTGTGAGGTCGGGCGATACCAAAGACCTATCTGCTGAACTTCTCAAAACCATGACGGATGCTGGTGTAATAAGTGATATACAAGACATGAAAAAGGAAATTGACAAAACTGCTCTTCGGGTGGCCAATAAATGGAATCTAATTTTTAGCCCGCAGTTAACCTATGCCATCAACCGGAGCGGCGTTCAGGGTTCGTCCTTTATTGTAAATGGCGTTAAGGGCTTTGAAATATTAAAAGGCAGAAGTACGCAGTTAACGATTAAAACTGGCTTTGTGCTTGGGGACGATACTATTGTTTCAAGTATTAATACCAAAAGGCAACAAATAACCAATCAGTTGGGGTTTAACCAGGTATTGTTGATGAAAGATGTTAAAGGCGATGGTGGTACCGCAAACAAAGCACCCTGCGCCGAATTAGCCGTCAGTTATGGGTTCAACTATCTAACATCCGGGTACCAGGCCAGTGAAAAAAGAAGGCAGCCATCGTTAAGTGCAAAATTTGGTGTATTGATCGGCAAAGAAAGCTGGCTTGTGCTGCCCGTCACTTATAATTACGCAACTAAAACCACCGTTGCATCTATATCAATAAAGGTTAACTTAGGAGATGCTCCTTTTAAATCTAAATAATATTCAAAACTCCAACAAACGTAATAGTATTGACATAAATATATTTGGTTTATTAATCAAAATCCATATTATTCTCTTATGCTAGCCTGGTCCGGTCACTGTTCCAGGTGTTTCAATGTTAAGGTTGTTCCCGTTGTTCTTCTCCCACAATTTGAAATACTAAATTATTTCACCTCCCAATCCAAAAAATCCCCCAAACCCCAAACCTTTGTTATTTTTACGCCGTACAATCTTTATAATAATTTGCAAACACACAGCCCAATCTTACCCCCTGCATATGAAACTCGACCCAAAGCAATTTTTCACAGCATTAATACTGCTAATCATATTCACTTCCTGCAAAACCTTAAAACCCCTCGCACCAGCCGCCACCGAGGTTGACATTCCAAAACTCATCCAGCCGGTTTCTAATGTGGAGGTGCCAGTTACTGTCGATCTGAAAAGCTATTTTGTGCAGGCGGAGAATTCGGTTCCTAATAAGTTTTCGGGTAACAAACAGGCTTGCGAGGGTTTAAGCTATGCTTATACTTTTACGCGTACGCCTTTCATTATTACAAGCAGCAATAGTAATGTGGTCGACTTAAATTTCGTCGGCAGCTATGGCTTCACCGTATCCTATTGTGCCAAGTGTTCCGATCTTTTAGGTAATGGGCCGCAATGTATAGTGCCAACCTTATATGCACAATGCGGCGTGGGTGATGAACCACCGAGGAGAATGGAAATATCCTACCGGTCGACCATTAATATTATGCCCGACTATCACTTACGTTCCAAAACAATTTTATACCCCGCCCCCAATCCGCTCGACCGTTGTAATGTATTTATGGGCAACGTCGACGTTACCGACAGGCTGATCCAATATATAAGCGGTCCGCTAAACGATTTAGGCAAACAGGTGGATACCAAAATTGCTTCTTATAATGTTAAACCAATGGTTGAAGAATTATGGAAAAACATAGCGACCGAAGTTAAGATTGGTGATGTTGGTTATCTTTCTATCAATCCGCAGTCGGTACGGTTAAGCAGCATTAGTTTAAATGGTTCCTTACTCAATTTCTCGGTGGGTTTATCTGCAAAGCCTGTTGTAACTACGGTGAGTACTCCCCCACCGCCAAAACCTTTGCCAAATTTAACTACTTACGTTCCCGCAAACGGCTTCAACATTTACCTGGACTTATTAGAGAATTATGATCATTTAACCAATGTGGTAAACCAGCAGGTGGTTGGTCAGAATATAAAGGTTGCAGGTAATGAATTTATTGTTGATAATACCAAGGTTTGGGGTATTGGTAAACAGATAGTTATGCAGGTTGATTTTAAAGGCACAAACACGGGTACTATTTACCTGGTTGGTACGCCTACTTATAACCAGGTTACCCATGAACTGTCTTTCCCTGATCTGAGTTTTGACCTGCAAACAAAAGCCTGGATGCTCAAAGCTGCCAAATGGATGTTTAACGGCAAAATAACCGATATGATACGCCAAAGGGCAACCTATAACTTCTCGAAATTTATCGGCGACAGTAAAACAAGACTGCAAAAAGAATTGAGCCGCGATCTTGGTAATAACATACGGTCCGAAGTAACAATACAGGATTTGGATATCCAGGCTATTTATCCAACCAGCGAAAAATTGATCATCCGCACCCTGTCGAATGGGCAAATTAAGGTGAAGGTGGTGATGTAAGCTAATTGGAACTAATTACTTCCCCCAGATACCTGAAATAGGTGCGGCGGATACTTTATCCGGAGATGGTAAACCAAACATAGTTTCGATTGTGTGCAGTATATAATAGTGGTTAATGGTTTTACTGTATTCCATTTGATTAACCTTAGCGCCATAAAATATGGTAACAATTTTATTTCCGTTTTTAGAATCAAAATCATCTTCATCAAAGGTTAAAATCAGCAAGCTGTTATGATTTTTGGCCCATTCTGCATAGGATGATAAATGGTCCTTTAACCAATGGTCACCTCTCCGTATAGCGGCAGCACTGCCTGCAAGACCTATATTATGCATATCATAATCCATATCGGGAACTACAAATGATACGGTAGGCAAATGCTTAAAGTTCTTCGGAAAATCGTCCATCGGCACACTTAGCGAATCTGGTATACAATTAGTTCCGGTGCCCAACCAGTTCACCCATGGGGTATGCTTCCTGGCATACAAATGTCCAACAGTGACACTGCTTGAAAGTGACGTACAACCCATGAAACCGACAGCAGGCATAGTTTGAGCATATCCCATAAATGTTAGACCCTTGCCGATGAGCAAGGCTCCCAGGTTCGGTGTTTTAAAAGGAGTTTTACCTGCGAGGCAAGCGTCTCCAGTCACTCCCTGAGTACTGCCGGAAAACAGCGCCAGGTAATTCGGCTGACTGGGGTGCCCTATACCATGCGAATCGGTAAACAAGGTACCTCCCTTTGCCAATTCGTTAATATAAGGGGCATTAACCGAACCTATGATTTCGTTATAGGCATGGTTCTCCTCTACAACAACAACTACATGATCATAATGCGGAATATCGCTTGGACCCTGGTATGAAGGAAATAATATTCTTAAGGTTGTTAATACGGTTAATAATATTGATGCGCCCAATTTTGGATAGTTTTATCTTACAATAATTAGGTAACGCAGTTTCAAGCTATTTGATTTAATTATTATGTAACATTAACTTCACATAGTCCCTTTTTAACAGACTTGCCTTTAATAATTGGGCGTAATTATGCTTATTCCCTTTTCGCCGGCTATTAAAGCTTTGGTAGCCATTCTATAAAAAAGGGAATGATCTACTACACCGGGAATCATTTTTATCTGAACGTTTAATTTTTCAGGTGCAATAATTGAAGCAAAATAAATATCAGCAAGCATATTGCCATTTTCAGAAATGACAGCGCCATCCTTTTTGTCACTCATGCGTAGCTTTATTTGAGCGTCAGGGAAATCAGATGCTAATCTGGAAAAAACCAGCTGCAAAGCCTGCGGTAAAATTTCAATGACAAGAGGATACTTTGTGTCTAACTTTTCAACATATTTACCCTCATCCCCTATTAAAATAAATTCATTTGCCATTGACGCCAATATTTTTTCGGTGGTATGAATCCCGCCCCCGCTTTTTAACGCATTTAATTCAGCGTCAAACTGATCGCATCCGTCAAAATAAATATCGAGGTGCTTTAACAGTGAAGGAGATTGTACCCTTAAACCATGTTCCTGCAAAAGGTTTGTAGTTTTAAAGGATGATGACGTAAAAACCAGCGACGGCCAAAGTTCGCTTTCCTGGCTTATCATTGCAACCAGATAAGAAACCGTTGTACCAGCACCTAATCCTATTGTTTGCCCGGCTTTTATTAACTGTAAGGTGGCTTTTGCTGCTTCAACTTTGTAATCAGTCATGAAATGGGGATAAGGTTGTAAAATTAAAACAATAAGTTAGCACAAAACAATACAAACCCGGCTAAAGACTGGGTTTTTATTCTTTTATTAGGATTTTAAAATTGGTATATCTAATTGAGGCACACGAATCCATGCCAATATTTGTTTTGGAAATTGATCCAATATACACCTAAAAAGCTATAGGCCCCTGACCACTCCCGAATGGAAACCGGTTAAGCCTGCCATGCGAGTGATCACAAAAAGTATGGTTGCAATAAAACTTTATAACAATATGACGATAGCTCAAAAATTCTGATTTAATAGTTTCAGTCTTATCAGGCTGATTTACTAAAATATCTTTTTTCTTCATGGCGACTTCCCTCCTACTTAATAATTGGTTATACTAAGTTAACTAATAAAGCAATATTTTCAAAGTTTTTGAGCTTAAATCTTTTTTATTTTAAAGCATATCTCATTGATTTTTAAATTCATTCATAATCCTTCTTTTTTGCTTGGGCCCATTTTTTCAGCGCTTTTATTTGAAACAGCTTGTTACGCTCAATGGCTATAGCTTGCTCATCTTTTTCACAGAGCGGTCCTTCAGTAATTATTTTTGGCACCGGCTTGCCGGTACTCTTTATTTTGTTTTTATTATTTGTG
This sequence comes from Mucilaginibacter sp., assembly GCA_028288305.1. GTDB lineage: Bacteria > Bacteroidota > Bacteroidia > Sphingobacteriales > Sphingobacteriaceae > Mucilaginibacter. The sequence continues at coordinate 23,157 of JAQBOA010000038.1, read as the reverse complement.
ATTAACATGGCATAGAAAATAAAGGCGCTGTTTACCAGCGCCTGGTTAAACATTTGATACTTTATTTGATCGCAATTTGGCGGCTGGCCATTTTAGCTTCTTCTCTTTTGGCCACATTGATCTTCAGTACTCCGTCGGTATATTCCGCTTCAATGCTCTTATCGTCTGCTGAGTCGGGCAGCGTAAAGGAGCGTACGAATGAACTGTAGCTGTATTCGCGTTTGTTATATTTCTTATCGTTTTCTGTCTGTTCGGTTTGTTTTTCTGCCGAAATGGTGAGTACGTTGCGATCAAGGTTCAATTTAAAATCTTTTTTCTTTAGTCCCGGCGCGGCCAGTTCAATATGATAGTGCCCGTCCGTTTCCGAGATATTGACGGCAGGAACTCGCGATACCATCCGATCGGATACAAAGGCGTCATTAAAAAAGTTTTCAAAAATGTCATTGAAGACAGGACTTAACAGGCCGGAGTCTTTCCGCTCATTAAATTTTACCAGTGTCATGATATATATCCTCCTCTAAAATCTTATTAACCGGAACATCCCGGCTACTTTATAACAATGAAGAATACTACTGGTTTGTCATTTTTTATTTTTTTCAAACCAAATATTTAAACATTTGTTAGCGGGTGCGATAAATAGATTTGCCTTCCGGTTAGATATGATTTTGCCGTTACTGTTCCAAATTTTGTGGCAAGAACATCTTGAAAAGCATGAATTGCCGCCCTGGGTACAAAGGCCCCATTTAGAGGCTTTGTTATTTAGCGTTCACGTTCATTTCACAACAACACGCATGAATATTTTCATTAATACCTGATAATCAATTATTTACAATTTCATGAAATCTATGATCGCCAGGAAGGAAAAACAAGAAAAATGTAATTTTTGCACGTTTTTCAGTCATAGTACGAGTACGGGGTAAAATACTCATTAACAGTGCTGTATGGAAGAAAAACCTGATCGGAGAAAAAACCAGGAAGCAGATTTTTTTTCAAAAACCGTTCATAATCGTTCTAAAATGAACGCTAATGAACGCTTTTTTGGCTAATAAATGAAATTATTCATTTTCCGGCTGCATTAAAGCCGCTGTTCTTACGGCTATAAACAACGCTTTATCAAATAGCAGTTTTACGCCGCTGACCTTTTCATTGGTGATCGTAATCCATTCCAGGCAGGGAACAATACCACCGTCATTGACAGCCACCAGGTCATACAGCACGCAGTTATCCGTGCCGTCGCAAATGATCTCCCTGATCTCGTTCCGGAGCAGGACCGGCCCGAGCCTTTGTAAGGCGCCGGTATAGGCCGAAGCCGAATCAAAAGCCATAAAAGGGCCCTTGAACTGCATATCTTCAGCGAGTATGTTATCAAGTTCTTTGAATTGTTTTTCACCCACGCTGGTGATATAGGCGCTGATCAGTGCTTTGTTGTCAGGATATTTCATTTTAATGCGAAATTATTTAGCTTTGCAAGTAGTTGTAATATGCAACTACTTACAAAGTAAAGTAAAGTAGTTTACAATTGCAACTGCTATTTTGAATGTAATGGAAAAAATAAATAAAAGATCAGACTGTCCCATCAGCTATTCGCTTGATATCTTCGGGGATAAGTGGAGCCTACTGGTCATCAGGGATATGCTGTTCAGGGGTAAGTTTTCCTTTAACGAGTTTAAGACCTCGGAAGAAAAGATGGCGACCAATATCCTGGCGGACCGTCTGGCCAAACTGGAATCTGAGCAGCTCATTTTTAAAGAAGCTTCACCCAAAAACAAGTCCAAATTCATTTACCAGCTCACGCAAAAGGGGCTTGATTTAATGCCGGTTTTGATCAGTATGATACAATGGGGTGATAAATATAACCCGGATACCACACCGACCCCAAAAAAAATCATCAAAGCCTACAAGTGGGACCCACAATTACTGATAACAGCTTATCAGAAAAGCTTAGCGGCGGTCTGGGAATAGAGTTATCCTTTTGAGGCAATATTCAAAATGGCATTGCCATACTCTTTTCCGTCCCCGCAGGGTCTGTCGCAGACGACCCTGCGCACGATGTTTGTGTGACGAAGAAATATAGTATTTACCTGATGGCTATGCGCAGCGCAGGGTTGTCTGCGACAGACCCTGCGGGAACAGGAACTCCTGAACCCAATCAGGAGACAAGTTCATGTCAATAAGTATTTTCATGCAATAGAAAGGGAAACTTCTATTTCTTCAGGACGCCAGGCGGCGTTTCCGACCCCGCAGGGTCTGTCAGAGACGACCCTGCGGGAACAGGAAAAGGTGTTTTCTTAGTGGAGCCGGAGGGTCACAATCGAACACTTAATACCTATTTTGACATTTTTTGACAGCCTTAAAATTGGATAGCATCATTTAAGACCCAACATTTTGTTTGGTATTTTTTGTTGTTTAAGTTTGCTTAGCACAAAAGATATACCACGGCCATGTTTACTATCGAACAGATAAATGATGTACACGAAAAGCTAGGTACAATGAAGGACTTTTTAAGCTATTCAATCAAAAAACAAAGCTAACTATGTCATTCCAAGCATACATCGACAACATTAAAGCAAAGACCAGTAAAACACCAGGTGATTTTAAAAAACTTGCAGAGCAAAAAGGGTTCCTGAAAAACGGACAATTGAAAGAAGGAATAAAAGCGGGTCAAATTATCGCCTGGCTAAAAGAAGATTTTGATTTGGGGCATGGGCACTCCATGGCAATTTATGCAACTTTTAAAGGCAGAGAAGAATAAATATATTAAACGTTGATATATAATATCTTGATTGTGTATTGCTGCAAAGCCTGAATTGTTTGGTAAATGCTAAATAATGTTAAATGGGCAATAATTGGAAATATTTGAACGTATCCTAAACATGAAATACAAGATCAAATTAGCAAATGGAACAGCACAGCTAGTGCATATTACCAGCGCCTATTTCAAGTCGTGGCATGTTTGGAAAGTGAAGTTCGATGATGGCAATGTGGTGATGCTGTTTAAGTTGGGCAGCGAATGGATGCAAAGGAACCAGGATTTTTTAGACGCACATGTATTGAGAGCAATAGGAAGCCAAATTGATAAAATAATTTTTAAAAGACAGCTCAAAGCCCTCTGATTGAAGCTTCCGTCCCCGCAGGGTCTGTCAGAGACGACCCTGCGCACGATGTTTGTGTGACGAAGAAATATTGTATTTACATGATAGCTATGCACAGCGCAGGGTCGTCTGCGACAGGCCCTGCGGGAACAGGAATTAAAAACCTATTCGTCAAAGATGGACAGGTTTTTACTTCTCATGGAGCCGGAGGGTTAGACCACTTATCAGCAATTTTAGAAGTTTTAAAAGAGATGATAAAGAGTAATCTCAAAGCATTGATGTAGTCGCTAAAAATGATAGTTTAACACAAAATTGTATTGCACCATGTTAACTTTATCGAAAATGAAATTATTGTTATTGTAACTTTCGCCATTTTTAAGTTTGCCTACTACTAAAAACTGTGCTTCCAGTCCTTTAAGGGCATTGGTAAAGGTATAGTTTATATCGGCTATGAACTGTGAGTAGGAAGGAAACCCGTATTTGTTAAGCGCATAATCTTTTACATCCGGAAGATGATAATAACCTGCCCCCAATGATGTTTTTAACCTGGCTTTTGGTATATCATAGCTTATTTTACCCATAATGGCATTGACATTGCCAAAGCCGTCATTTTTTTCACGGGGAAGAAAGGTGAAGAATGGATCAAGCCCCCACTCACGGGGAACTAAATATCTCCCCTCAGATGTGATACGGTTATAATTGAGAGAAGTTTCCCAGTGCTTATTTCTCCATCCCACCCTTGCACCAAAGGTTAAAGACTTGCTTCCTTTTAAAAAATACGTTTTTGATTGATTTACATTTCCTCCGTCTGCAACGGCAAATTGTTGTATAGTCTGTAAATCAGTAAATAAAAAAGAATTATTGTTTAACGGAATTGTGTAACCCATTTGAAGCATAGATGTATTAAATACATTTTGTACATACATGTTCCACACCTGTAGATTGATATTTTTCGCTAATTCAGAGTTCACCTGTAAAAGGATGATGTTGTTGCTTTTTATATTGCCACTATAGCCTGATTTTGTCCCATCCGCATTTACACCGACGGGATAAAAGCCAATTGATTCCCCCGGACTATACCACTTGGTTGTGCTCCTTGGGGATATACCCCATAGCCAGCCCAATTGAATTTTTAGTTTCTTTATCTCATTCATTTCAGCCCAAACACCCTCAACCGCGGTTGGACTCATACGGCCATCTTGTAAATTAATAAAGGGAGTATTAATGAACTGTCTGCCTATTCTGATATAAGAATGTTTAATATTATAGTCAAGATAAAATTCCTCTAATCTGTTTAAACCTATTTTTTTGGAAGGATTGGTAATGTCAAATAACCCGACTTCATAGCGATTGTATAGGCCTGTTGATTTATCAGGTTTTGTAAGGTCAGATGAACCAATATTGACAATAGAAAATCCACTTACCGCAAATTGAAAGTTGTGGAACCTGGCGGTTTCATATCTGATTCTTCCTCCAATAGCGTTTGCATAATAGTCTGTGAGCCCTTTTTCATTTTGAGTACTCATAAAAAAATACCTTACATACCCGTTGAGTTTCCCATTTTTAAAGGCAGATAAAAGAGATGTCGTATCACGCGACTGAATTTGCCGGCTGCTATACACCAGGTTTGTATCTTGTAGCTGCTGTTGTTGTGCCATTGCTGATAATACAGTTTGTAAAGCAACAGTTATTATTATAATCCCTTTTTTTATCATAGTCCTTTTCATTTTTATCGGAGACATTTGACAAAACCTGTTTCGCTTTATCAGAAAATAAATTCAAGAGTGTTTTATCTTTTGACGACACAAAACTCTTCATAATTTCGGGGGTGAAGAAATTGCTTATGGTAATTATCAATTACCGGAAGTTATAATTGCGGTAAATCTTTATGAACATTCAGCCAAAGTCTTTATGCAAAACATTGCTGCAATCACCCCTTCATATTGCCGTATTAACCTATCCACAATGTGCATTTATGTCAATAGCTTTGCTTCCAGATGTTTTAAATAATTACATTATGCGCAACCTAGCGCCCGTTATGAAAATCAGTATGTAAAGAAGAATCTTAAATTCAGAAATTAGCGTTAAAAATTATAAATCAATTAAAAAACGAAGCTAGTTATGTCATTTCAAGCATACATCGACAACATTAAAGCAAAGACTGGTAAAACACCAGATGATTTTAAAAAACTTGCAGAGCAAAAAGAGTTCTTGAAAAACGAACAATTGAAAGAAGGAATAAAAGCAGGTGAAATTATTGCCTGGCTAAAAGAAGATTTTGATTTAGGACGCGGGCATTCCATGGCAATTTACGCAACTTTTAAAGGCAGAGAAGAATAATACATTATTCAAAGACGAAATGATAATTGTTGAGGGAATATAAAGTACTTCTGCACTGTCAAGCATCTTTCGTTTGAACGTGAATAATTTTGAGCACCCACGCTCAATAAAAAAGCCTTTCAGATTAATCTGGGGGTTCAGTAGACATAGGGATTTTTCGCTTACGTAACCCAGACACAATCTGCCCAAGAGACAGTTCGAATCTTCGTCCAAACAGGATATAAGGCAAGCTCCTACAAATAAAATTAACTTTCCAACTGAAAAGCAGAAGTAGTAAATATTGTAACATAAATGTTACTAATACGTACAAGGGAATTAAACTTAATTATCATTCAACATGGAAATAAAAAACATTAAAAAACAATCAATTAAGGCAATCGGCTTAATTATGCTTGCTTGTTTAACTTTTGTGTCTTGCAAAAAACAAAGTACTGGGTCGGGCAAATTAACTTACAGCCTTCAAGCAATAAATACCGGTGCTGTTACAATAGCCAGTACTAGTATGAAAAGTTTAGATGCTGTTTCCACTCCAGCTTCTCCAACAAATATAACATGGAATTCAGGCTTTGTTTACGTTTCAGATGTGGAATTTAAGGCAACTAATGATACCACCCATATCAAATATGAATCCGAAGCATTAAAAAAGATTGATCTATTTAGCCCTTCGGTTAGTTTGTTTAATGATGTAATTCTTCCATCAGGAATTTATAATAAAATTAAATTAGAAGTGCGCATCGGAAATACATCAAGTTTAAACGAACCAGGAATTTACTTGAAAGGAATGTATGGTACTACTCCAATAGCATTCGCTTATGATGAAAACAAGGATGGCTTTGAATTCGAAGTAGAAGGACATAACTACACTTTTGATCACACTAAAGATTACAGCGGTTTGATAACGTTACATTTGAACTTGCTTTTAAATGGATTGACTAATGCAGACTTTGATGCCGCTACACAAACAAATGGCGTAATTTTAATCAACTCTACTACTAATATTAATATTTATCAGCAAGTAAAACAAAATTTAGAAATTCTTTCTGATGTAAATTTCGAAAACAAAACCAAGAATTAGAGAGCATTTATACAAATTAGATAATCCCTAAGCATCTTAGTGCTGCGTGCTGCAATTTTACAAGTTGTTCAGGGTTTTAAATGGGACTAATCATTTCACTGCCCCAACCCGGCTATCTTTCCAATTTTTTAGCATCCACGCTCAAATTAAAGCCCTCAGAAATGAATCTGAGGGCTTTCTCGTGAATCCTTTCTCCCACGCAACTTATTCGACCTGACAAGACAACCTAGCGATAAGTTACAATTAAAGCAAACTATCGAATTCTATTAGTGTTGAGATGTTGTTATATATTCATAATAAATGAAATTCCATCATATACACTTTATAATCAATCCGGCATCGGGCAATGAAGAGCCAATTTTGTCGTATATCAACCGGGCTTTTGAAAAAAGCAGCGTCAACTGGGATATATCGGTTACTAAAAAAGATAAAAGCGCCGGTGACATTGCACGCACACTTATAGGTAAAACCGACATTGTTGCAGTTTATGGCGGTGATGGTTGTGTAACGGATGTAGGCAGTGCATTACATGGCACCGACATGCCTATAGCTATTATACCCGGCGGAACGGCTAATGTAATGGCTAAAGAACTTGGCATACCATTAAAAGCCATTGACGCACTGGAATTGCTTGTAAGTGGTATAACTAAATTAAAAGCTATAGATATGGGTGTAGTGAATGGTCATCCATTTATGCTCCGTGTTAATATTGGCATTATGGCAGATATGGTTTTACAGGCCGATCGTGCATTAAAGGATAATATAGGGCAACTGGCCTATGGTGTTACCGCCATTAAAACAATTGCCGAGGCTGAAGCTATAAAATATCAACTGGAAATAGACGGAAAAATCATTGAAGAAACCGGCGTTTCCTTAACCGTCACCAATTCAGGTAATATAGGCATAGGAGATTTCACTTTGCAGCCCGGAATCAGTATTACCGATGGGTTGCTTGACATTGTTTTGCTTAAAGACAACAGCTTTATTTCCATATTAAAAGTTGCAGGCAGCACCCTGTTGCAAAATGAAACAGATGCCGTGATGCATTGGCAATGCAAACAGGTAGTAATTAAAATGGAAGAGGAACAGCCGTTTATCTGTGATGACGGCGAACAATCGGCCAAGAATTTAACAATCAAGGTGGTACCGGCATCTCTTAAAATAGCAGTGCCGGCGGAAGTTAACTAAAGAATTGATGCTGACAAAAATCAAAAGCCTTTTTACACTGCTTATCATATTTTTTCATAAAGTGTATGATAACGTTTACCGGATAATTGCCGGGATACCCACACTTAGAAGGAGCCAGATTACTGCTAACCTGTTTTTAGGCAGTCAGTATAATTTATTGGGTTTACAAAAATTAAAAGCATTAGGGATAACTGCCATAATAAATATGCGGATGCATTCTGTTTATAGTGAAGCGCAGTATGAAGGATTTCATTATCTGCATTTGCCAACGCCGGATAATACACCGCCGCCCTTAGAAGTGCTGATAAAAGGTGCCGATTTTGCGGACAATGAAATTAAAAATGGCGGCAAAGTTTATATCCATTGCCGGCAAGGGCTGGGCCGGGGGCCTACCATGACGATTGCTTACCTTATTAAAACAGGTTTAACATTTGAGGATGCCTTTTCACTGGTGAAAAAAGTACGGACATTTATTAACCCGCGCCCTGGGCAGGTTGAACGTTTGCGGGAGCTTGAAAAATATTATAAAGAAAACAAGATCAGCACATCGGTGATTTAAGCAGGCTCTTCTTTTAGAAAGGTTAAAAGCAATAAAAAAATCTGATTTAAGCGATGGATAATTAATAAAAACGTTCCGGCTCTCACCCCGGAACGCACCGCAATGCCAAACTTGTTCAAACATTGTCAACTAATCCCAAATCAACCTGGATTCAAGTTTTTTTACTTTTAAAGATTTTAAAAGTATTGGCGGCTAAACCGGCCAGTTATTTTCATTTCTTATGCTAACATTTAAAAGCTCTCTTCGATGTATTTGTCCTTTGGTAAACTGATATCTTCCTGATTCATAAATTGCGCTTTTACAAAAAATTCAGGCAGATGGAAGTTCGGAACAATATATGATATATCGGCCCAGGACAAATAATGTGGTTTTGGCAAGTCGTCCCCGCATTTATAAAAATTTATATGACATAATTTATTTTTTAAAGAATTCAACTTATGATAATAAAAAACATCAACAGGGATGATTAAGCTAAGTTCCCATTTTATATTGAAAGCAGGTGACGGGCTTCCTGTTTTGAACAATGCCTGATATTTTATTCTTTCTATAATATCCTTAGGAACCTCTAGCCGGTCTTTTTTCTCTTTACCGAAACCTATATGGCATGTTCCTGCACAGTTAAATTCAATATTGTAATAACCATTTCCATCATTGAAATCGATAAAAAATTCAACACAGCTATCTTTATAAACCGGGCCATTGGTTTTCCTATAAATAGCGGTAACTGCACTTTCTTCCACATAATATTTTAAAAAAATATTGTTACCACCATGGGCAATGGAAAAGGCAACTATTGGGTTGTAGCTAAAAGCAGGCCATGGCGCAAACGCTATCAAATGTTGCTCCTTTTGATCCAGTGCCAGGGATACTTGTTCAATGGTGAGGGAATCGCCTGCAAATACTAAAAACGGTATGTTAAACGGCTTCACTTTAATTCGTATTTATGTCCTTTTTCAGACATGCGCTGGCAGTATCCAAAACAAAATTTTCTATCTTAGCGTACTGTTCTTCCAATTTCCTGAGCAATTGAAATTGAGCCCGGGTACGCTGAAGATTGTGATGCGGAAAATGTGTCTTATAATAAGTATCACCATTTAAATAGTCTGTCAGAAAACGAACCCCCTGCATATAAGGAAATAGCAGCACGCTAAGAGGAAGTGACTTTATTTCGTTCTCCGTCAGGAAACCCGCAGAAGCGCTTAAATAGCCTTTGGTAAAAGATTCAAAAAGAGGAACATTTAAACCGATCTTATCCAAATCCTTCTCATCTTCTGGTGCAGTATTAATAATAGAGCGGATAGCGTCGCCAAAATCATAGGCTACATATCCCGGCATAACGGTATCCAAATCGATAATACATTGGGCCTTATTATTCAAATCCAGCAATATATTATTGAACTTGGTATCGTTATGGGTAATCCTTAAAGGTAACCCCTCTTCTCTGCCCAGATCCAGGATAGCACACATGCTTTCTATCCGTTGCTGAATAAATTCTACCTCTGCTGCAATGGCTTTCTTCCTGTCAAAAGGGTCAGCCTGCAGCGCTGTATTAAAGCGTGTGAGCCGCAAGCCAATATGATGAAAGGCAGGAATAGTATAATTTATCAGATTGATATCCAGATCAAATAACAGCACTTGAAATCTTCCAAAGGCTTTCCCCCCTTCAAAGGCCTGTTCTTCAGTTTCAACGATATCAATGCTTTTGGTATTTTCAATATACTTATACATTCTCCAGTAATTGCCATGGTCATCAAGAAAATAATGGCGGTGATTATGTGTCATTACCAGGCTGAGTACTTCTTTATCCGGATCAGTACCCGAAATTCCCTTCAGTTTTGTGCGCAGATGTGTGGTCACCAAATAAATGTTATTCATTAAACTCTGAACATCAATAAAAATCTGGTGATTGATGCGTTGTAATAAATAATCAGGATCTTCATCGTTGGCGTTTTTAATATAATAAGTATCATTAATATGCCCTGAACCATAAGGTTCTATTGAGCTTATATCCGTCCCAATGATAAAATTTGACGTAATCTTTAATAAATCCACCTGTTTATTGGTCTGAATCATTATTGTTATGGTGTATAGGTAAATTGATTTTTATATAGTTAGCGCCGGAACATAAAATATCCATACAACAGCTTAGTTATCAGAAACAAAAGAATTTTCTATTGCAATATTTGTCTAATATCTGATAACCACCATGCATTAATTATTCATATTCCCGGTAGGCACCAAATCGTGCTAATTGATCTTCTCCCAGTTGACCGGGGATAGGAAAAACCGGCGTATTAAGTTTTTTACATATTTGCATCCATAAACCTGTGCGGGTATAGGTCTGATGAACCATTTGAAAAGACACTGATAAAAGCAGGTCCTTTGCAGCCTGGGGTTCATTTTTATCAATTAGCAACTGAACTTTTCGTTCAATGATCCATTCATCTTTCAGCGCAGCTACCCTTGATAACCATTTTTCGCGTTCCGCGATCGTTTGTGGTCCAATGCTTCTCAGTACTTTATCCCGTTCAATGATCACTTGCGGATGTATTTGCAGCCAGAGTTCCGTTACAGCGTCAAAAGCCTGCCTGGCGCCTGCCCTATCTCCTTTTTGCTTAAGCAACCTGGCCAAAAGCACTTTTGCCAACCCCATTTTAGTGGCAGACAGTACAGTAATGGCCTCATCCGCTTTTCCCCGGCCAGCTAACCATGTTCCGTAATAGAACCGCCAGCTATCCGCTATTGTCCCGGTTGTTTTATCAATGGCCCATTTAAAGGATGCATCCATATTTTCAATTCCCGAAGGTGGCCAAAGATTTTGGTCGATCTCAGGTGGAAGAGGCAAGGCGGATTTCTGCTGATAAGCTCGCAGGAGATTGTTCCATACGGCTACATCCATCGGGCGTGCCCATTCAAAAAGCGGAATGTCTTTGACCGGCCTTAACGATTGTACAGGAACTTTTAGTTGATAAATATCTAATGCTTTATCGGTAGGTATCCAGTATTCTGTATGCGATCTTGTTTCTTTGGCGTGCAGTTCCAGTTTAATGGACTGATCACCTATAGGGCCGCCCTGCAATTCAAGATATTGTTGCCTTTTGGCCGTACTTAACATGGACCACGAACTGTCGCCCGCCACACCATAACTCCATAATTTCATGCCCGGCGCGATGGATTCGCTCGCAATATGGTATAACCCAGTCCCTAAAGATGGTGTATAGATACCAAACGCATTAGCGTCCCTGCTTTCCCAAAAATATCCGGTCATTTCTTTAATATCTGCCTGCGTCCGAGGGCCATTTTTTTCCCAGTCAATAGTATCTATTTTTGACGAGTGTGACAGCACCTTTCCTTTAGGAAAATAAAACCGGGTATCGGGAGCCGAAGGTACGGCAGCATTTGACCATGACATCCAGGGATAAGCCTCTGTCCCCGGATTATTAAAAATGGCCCGTTCTGTAAAAAAACTATCTTTTGGCCCTAAAGAATATTCCACAGACCATTGCATACCAAAACGAAGTTCGCGCTCGCCGCAGGTAACATATACCCTGTCGTCTGTTTTATCAATTTTATAGCTTACTTTTTCGTTTTGGCTGGGCGAATGGGAGATGGGAAAACTCACTTCAATGCCACCTGCCACAAAATAAAACCTGGGCAGAATGCGGGTATACCTGATCACATCCGGTACATATAAAACTTCCTTACCCGATTTCTTATAGATCATGGAAGTTACTTTTCCGCCCAGGTCCGGGCATATGGTTACTTTTAACTGATCGTTTTCGAGCACAATAAAATGATATTTTTTCGGAACGGGCCGGTTAGATGTCTCGCAATAACTAACATAAGGATATACCCCGTTGGGATCGTAGGCAGTTGGCACGGGCCCGAAGGGTGTTAAATTATGTGTCAGTACATAATCCTGGTATTGCGTACAGGCTACTTTGGGCGCCGTGTTTTGGGCCATTATGCCAGCCGCTACCCCGTTCAGGATGAATACCATTAAAACTTTGAATCTCATAGGTATGAATTTATTAATTTTTATGGGCTAAAAGATCACTTAATTCTCTGATCATTTTTTCTCCTTCATAAACCTGCGTCTTAAGTGTATCTTCATTAAAACCATGTTCGGTTGTTAATACCTTTAAGTGTGCATCAAGTTTGCTCATTAAGGCTTTGCTTTTTTTATTAGCAGATGCCGATGCCTTTTCTTTCAATATCCTTATCTTTTCAAAATCTACAATGCCTTCTCTTAATTTTTCATACCTTATACCGCTGTTTGCACCGGGATAAACTAAATAACAATCACCTGCGGCCCAGCTTCCATGACGGGCATCTCTTGTAGGGTCTTGTGTCCATGCATCATATGCCCAGCGCAAAAAGCCGTTGTAGCCATAAGCTGAAGCATACCAGCTGATCCAGCGTCCTTCAATGGGTGGCGAAAAGAGGAAATTGTTTGGTTTAGGCGGATTGCAGCAAACATAGTAGGTGGTGGTAAACCCTCTTGCAGCACGGTTCTTTACCACATCCATTGGTGATTCTTTACCAGACAGAAAACAGTAATCATTTAAAAGATCGTTCAGTTCGGGATGCCAGTCGCCGGCATAGGTAATCTTCCAATTTGGTGAATTATCCCTGATCACTTTTATGGCAGCCAAAGTCTCCTCCATAGCACTTTCATTAATCCCTATATAGGCTTTTTCTAACCAGCCTTTCTTTGTCAAATGAGCCTTAAGGTCATTAAGGAACGGATCCCAATAAGCTTTGAATTTTTCGGACGTAGGCGGCCAGGCTTCGGTTACATAATTACCTGTTTTCTCATCTATATAACGGAACCTGTACCCACCCGGAAGTGGTGTATAAACGGTGATGGCCTTATCTACCCCAACGCTCATTGCCAATTCAACATACTCATCAAAAATTTTATAGTCGAACTTCCATGAGCCATTTTTTTGCTTTGTCGATTCAATCATGCCACCTTCAATCGTATAGGAGTTATCGCTCCATGGAGAGTTTACCGCATAAGTAGTGATGTATTTCCCCCCTGCATCTGCATAAAGCTTCAAATGCTTTTTCAATAACAATTTATGCTCTTCAGACCATGGTTCCAGGTGGTTATCCCAGGCAAGTACCCACGGGTTTTGCCACAGATCAAGTCTGTATTTCCAGTCATGCGGCGGAGGCAGCAATTGATTTTGTACATCAATATTCACTTCAAGGGATGTTTCAAAACCTTTAGCCTGCACACTAATAACCCCTTTATAATGACCAGGTATAGTACCGGTAGGAATATTTAAAGTTAGCCAAACCGGCCTCACGGTTTTTCCCGGCACATCAAAACGGTCGAACGTTTCGAACCTGTCGGGCATTAAAAATCCATTTTTGTAAGGCGAGTCGCCGCAAGTTACATTACTTGCTCCATAAGGATAATTTGCCAGCACGTACCGCACCATGTTCAGCTTAATATTGTTTTTGCTGATCGCACCGCCATTAGCACTAACGAGGTTACTTAATTTAAAACGGACTTGTTCCAGGGTATCTGACGACCATACCAATATTTGTGCGTTCAAACGCTCCCCCTTCCATCCGCTATTTGACCATGATAAGGTTTCTTTTTTCATATCCGGCACTTCGGTACGAAAATATAATGCATCTGTTGATCCAAAGCCAACATGTAATCCCTTTTGTGAATTCCAGCGGGCCGGATTTGTTGATTTGTCAAAAGTATATTCATCCTGGTAATGCGGGCTTAGCTTAGGCATCAGGGACGAGTCAACTTGTCCCTGATAAACCTGTGCTAAAACAATGCCTGAAAATAATAACTGCATCAATAAAATAATCGATATTGCTTTTCTCATCTTTTTAGACTTTAATAAATATCCTGTCTGTTATAAATTACCAGCCTGGATTTTGTGTAAGCGTTCCTTTTGACAATTGAATTTGCTGCAATGGAATCGGATCAAGATAATGTTTAGGAAGGAATGTACGTGCATTGCCTGGCTCCGCCACAATAAATCCATTTGCATCAACTTGTATATCAGAACCGATGTTCAATCCCGGGAATTTCTGCTGATATTCTGTTCCGACAAATTTAACACCTTGAAGCGCTTGCGGCAACACCGTTTCCGCAGTTTTCCATCTCCTCAGGTCATCGCGTCTGTAACCCTCAAAAGCAAGTTCAACAGTACGCTCTCTTCTTATCTCGTTTAACATATTTAACCCGTTGGCATTAACGAAAGCGTTGGTCAGCGCAGGCATACTTACCCGGCTCCTGATCACGTTTATAGTACGATTCATATCCTGATCGGATATTTGTCCGTTTTGTTCATATAATGCTTCTGCAAGGATCAGCAATACTTCAGCGTACCTGAACTCCTTAAAATCATATGCTCCCTGAAATTGTGTTGCCGCAATTGTTTCATCCAGAAACTTCCTGATCATATATCCGGTATGCGTAGCATTCGAACCTGTAAATCCGGGATAAGTAGGCTGCATCAAACCTCCCTCAAAAAATATAGTACTTCCCGGAACGATGAATGACATTGCCATCCTGGGGTCCCTGTTTTGAAATTCACTGGTTAATGTACCATACCCCTGAAATAAGGGCGATTGCGTAATAGGCAGCCCGTCTGTATTAAGATACATATCAGCCAGGTTTTTTGTAGGCACCATCGCATTAAACCATAATTCACGGGTCCAATTATGAGTAATACGGTTTGCATAATATCTTCTTGCCAAAATTACTTCCTTACTATCATCTCCCTGCAGTATAAAAAGATATTTATAGCTATCAACTCCCTGGTCGGTATACAGGGCATATTCATTTGAAGCAACCGCCGTATTAGCAGCATCAACAGCAGCTGCCAGATATTTTGTCGGGTCTCCTTCATTATGATATTTAGCCCACGTCCCCATGTAAAGCGCTACCCTTGCCTTTAAAGCCAGAGCTGCTCCCTGAGTAACACGCCCCAGTTCGTCAGAAGTTAATTGGCTTTGCTTTGGTAATTTACTGATTGCGTTGTCTAAATCGCTTAAAATGAAATCCACAATTTCTGTTTGAGTTACCCGTGGTGAATACAGCTCAGAAGAAGTTACATCCAATACTTTATCTATTTTAGGGACACCACCAAAGGTTTTCACCAGTTGCCAGTAATTATATGCCCTGAAAAATAACGCTTCCGCAACCCACCTGTCAATTGAAGTACCTAATTTAGATACCGGCGCTTTCTGAAGTAAATAATTAGTTCCCCTGATATGTGCATAGCAGGAATCCCAAACAGCAGATGTGGCCGCAGGAAGATAGGAACCATCACTAACCGCGTTAGGGCCGGAGCCAAAGGCGATATCAGAATTATTGTCTATATATTCGGGTACTTGTTGCAGCCCGTAATAAAAATTGTTTGCTGCCAGTTGAAAATCTCCCGGGGCTTTCCAGAATGATGCATCTGAGAGTTGATCCTTTGGTGTAAGGTCCAACGATTTTTTGCAGCTTGTACCTGTTAAAATTATAACTGCAATAAAGAATAAGTATTTTTTATTTATTAATCGTTTCATGATTTTTTATTTTAATGTTATATCAAGGCCAAAAGAAAAGAATCTTTGAAAAGGATAGTTATACCCATATTGTGCAGCCTCAGGATCCCATCCTCCAAGTACATTATCCTTTTCCCATATATCCTGCCCGCTAAAATAAATCCGGGCCTTGGCAAAAGATGCTTTTTCTACCATGCTTGTAGGGAATGTATAGCCAATCGTCAGGTTTTTAAGTCTTACATACGCTCCGTTAACTTCCTGCAAAGTTGAAGGCTGATAATTCCAATAGCGGATATTTCCATCACTTAACTCAGGATATTTGGCGTTGGGACGATCTGCATTCCAGGTTTGTCCATAGTAAAATGCAGGTGGTTGTCTCCACCAGTCACTCCATGGAATGGAGTATTCACCTGTCCGGAACAAAGTACGCTTGCCTACTCCCTGCAGAAAGATGCTGATATCAAAATTGCTGTATTTGGCGCTTAGATTTGCCCCAAAATTATATCTTGGAGTAAGCGAGCCAACATTCACAACATCTCCATTATCTCCGGGTTTATTACCGTATGCACTTATTTTGCCGTCTCCGTTAACATCTTTATACATTGCATCACCTATTTGTATATTAGAAGGAACTCCTCCTAATTTTTTATAAGTATCCAGTTGTTGCTGGTTTCGTATTACTCCATCAAAAACATAAGCGAAATAGGTATTTATAGGATATCCCTGGCGGATACTATTTAAGCCGGGGACATAGGTATCGGCGCCTCCGTAGTTAACAACTTTATTCTGCGCATCACTTACGTTTATACGCACGGAATACTGAACTTTACCTATCTTATCTTTGTATGCAACAGAAGTTTCAAAACCCCAAGTTTTCAATTCGCCGGAATTTGAATAAGGTGCTACGGAACCTAATATACTTGGGTAGGTTACCGGGATTAATAGATTTTTGTTGTTTTTTATAAAATAATCGAATGAGAAATCAAGTTTTGACGAAAAAAGACTTACATCAAGCCCTATATTTTTGTTGATCAGTTTTTCCCACGTTCTGTTGGTGGATACCATTCCCGCCAGCGACGCTGCTTGAATTTGCCCGCCCGCTCCGAAAGGATATGCGCCCCCAATGTTAATCAATTGTAAATAATCATATAAGCCAATGCCTTCCTGGTTTCCGGTTTGACCGTATGATGCCCTAAGTTTTAAATCAGATATAAATTTTACATCTTTTAAAAAATTCTCCTGAGACAATCTCCAGCCTGCCGACACTCCGGGAAATAAACCCCACCTGTTACTTGGTTCAAACCTTGAACTCCCATCATATCTCAGGGTTGCTTCCAGCATATATTTATTATCATAGGCATAGCTGAACCTGGAGAACAACGATTCAATGCCCCAATGATTCCCGCCTCCGCCGTTGCTCATATTATTTGTTCCACCGAGGTTGAGCGCCCACACATCCTGGGAGGTAAAATTATCCCTCCTTGCATTAAACCAGTCAAAATTACTATCTTCATGAGAGGCACCCCCCATAAGGTCAAAGTCGTTTTTACCCAGCTTTTTATTATACTGAAGGTAACCTGTATAATTATGATAGGTGATTTGTGAATTATAAAGTGTTAGGCTTGCCTGGGCAGGATTAGCAATGGCATAATAAGCCAGGGCTCCGTCCCAGTTATACAATGGTACCGATTTGGCAATATTATTGTCATTTTCCGTTGAATAATTTATTCCCGCCTGCAGGTTTAATTTTAGTCCATCAGCAATATTCCCAATTAATTTAAAATTGGTATTCAGATTGCGGGTGGTAAATGTAGATGTTGCACCTTGTTTAGCTTCGGCAACCGCATTACCCCATCCTCCTTGCGCAAAATACTCGCCCTGGGGGTTGGTAACAGGCACATTTGGCATTCCAAAAGTAGCCTCCTGGATAATACCGCTTGACCTCACGCCCCCAATATCAGTACGCAGCTGATTTTCCAACGAAACTTTTGTCTCCAGCCGCAGCCATTTCGAAAAATCATAATCATAATTTAACCTGAGGTTGTACCGCTTATTACCGTTATCTCCATATTTTATAACGCCTTTCTGGTCGGAGTACCCACCAGACAAAAAATAAGTGGAATTGTCGCTGCCACCCGAAATATTTATATTGTGCTTTTGCTGAAACCCATTTCCAAGTACGGCTTTTATCCAGTCGGTATTAGTAAAGAAAAGCTTCCATCCGCCATAAAGAGGGTGATCAATTGGGTTTGGATCGTTATTTCTTATTCTTTGAAGCAAGTCGGCGGTATACATTGGAGCGGAACCGTTATGAATATTTGCTTCATTATCCATTATAGCGAATTGATAAGTGGTTGGGCTTTTCATCATACCCGATTCTTTAGTTATTGCCGCATTTCCGCTATAACTGATTGTTGGTTTACCCTTTTTACCTTTTTTTGTAGTGACAATAAAAACCCCGTTAGCTGCCCTGGCTCCATAAATAGAAGCCGCCGCATCTTTTAATACATCAATAGATTGTATATCATCAGGATTTAATAAATTAAGGTCACCGGGGACCCCATCGATCAATACCAGTGGAGAATTTCCGCCGTTTAATGGAGAATTGGGGTCGGTTGATAAACCATTTGTTGATGAATAACCTCTTACGTTCAGATTAAATCCTTGTGCTCCGGGTTGCCCGCTTGATCTTTCTATTACAACTCCCGGAATTTCTCCCTGTAATGCTGATAAGGCATTTGCTGTTGGCCTGGATTCAAATACTTCAGAACCAACAGATGAAACCGCCCCTGTCAGGTATTTCCTTTGTTTTGTTCCATATCCGATTACCACTACCTCATTTAAGCTTGTGTTAGCTTCTTCGAGGATAACATTAAGCACCCTGTTGCCATTTACAGGTATCTCAATCGTTTTATATCCGACATATTTAAAAACCAATACATCATTCTCAGGAGCAGTGATATTAAAAGCGCCTTTAGCATTGGTAACTGTCTCCATCCGGCTATTAGATTTCAAAGTGACCGTAACGCCGGGTAATGGACCCTTTTTGTCACTTACTGTTCCTTTAACAGGAATATCAGATGCAACAATGATAGGATCGCGAGTCGAAACCGAACCGCTTGCGCTGGTAACAAACCAGCAGCAGAGCACACTGGTGCAGAGCAGAAATCCAGTTTTGGATCTGATCGGCCTCCACCATTTTTGAGTAAAGTTTTTTTTCATTTAATTTAAGTTTTTGGTTTGAGTATGCGTGAACATTTTTAAGATATGTGTTCGAACACAAAGTGTTTAAAACATTGCGTGTGCGTACACACTTATCAAAGAAAACATATAAATTCTGCAAATGCAAATTTTTACAAAATTTTATTTCAATAATTGTTTGCCGGCAACTTACTAGTGTCAAGTCAACAGTCTTTAGTCTTAAGTCAATTTTGCGCCTCTCTGACTCAGGACTTAAGACTTTCGGCTCAGGACTAAACGTCAACTCATCGTTGACACGACACTAGTATGAAGAATGAAGTAAATTGATGGGGATTTCAGATGACTAATCTTCCAGGTAATAACTCAGATTTTCTTTAGTAACAATATCGAGGGGCAAATATTTTAAAATAGGGACTTCCTTTTTAAATACTAAGAAATCGGTTAAGAGTGTGATTCCCCAGAACCCCTGGCCTTGTGGGTTCTGATTAATGAGAAAACTTATAGCATCCTTATTCAAATAATGCAGATTTTTCTTCAGCAAATCATATCCTATGATCTTGATGTGCTTAATATGCTTTTGTTCAAGGTAGTTTGCAATTTCATAAGCTTTTGAGGTAGTTACGAAAATACATTTCAAATTATTGTTATTTTCCATAATCGCATCCAACTGTTTGATGAATGAAGATGCGTTCGACCTGTTTAATACAGTTTTTATAATATGGTAATGATGTTCGATGTCCTTCTCCTTAAAATAATTACAAAAACCTTGTTCTTTTTTTAAAAGGTGTGCGGCATTAGCTGGTTCTTCATCAATATGCGCAATCAGTATAGCGCATGGCTCAGGTTGCCCGTAGTATATCAGTTTCGCAGCCAAGGCGCCGCTTTGATAGGAATCCTGCCCAATGTAGGTTAAGGGGTCATAATCGGCTATTTGGGTATTGAAAAGAACAAAAGGAGTATTTTGCGTTTTCCACTTTTCAAAAAATGGCAATGTTTCCCTGTAAAATATAGGTGATAAAAAAATTCCATCGGGTTGGCTATTGGTCAGCTCATTCGCTTTTTCTACAAATGATTCAACGCGATCCGGATTAAAAACAAACTGATTAACAATAATGCCAAATTGCCTTAATTCTTTTTCAGCCTTCTCGATACCCAATTTAGGTGCTTCCCAATAAGAATCAATTTTGTGATCAGGAATGAGTGCTGCCAGCGTATAGGTTTTATTTGAAGCCAATGAACGAGCTATAAGGTTAGGCTCATAATTCATTTCGTCTATAATCTTAAGTACTTTCTTTTGAACTTTCTCAGAAACACGTCCCCTGTTATGAAGTACTCTGTCTATCGTGCCGGTAGACACTCCTGCCTTTAGGGCTATATCTTTTATCCTAACCGGGGTATTTTTTGCTGGCATTGTATGTATATAAAACGGGTCAAAAGTTAGCAAATGTAATTCATTATTGTTTTTACATGATCCTAAGTGTGTGTTTTTTGAAAATAAATCTACAAGCTTCAATTAATGCGCATTGATTTTATCCAGCTGGCCCCAATTAGCCCATTACAAGGACCCGTTATGAACGGCTCCCGGGCAAGCTGACCGCGGCTAACATCAAAAAAGAAATTTTTTATTTTTGATTAACAGTTAATTACCAATATATTTATAGGGAGTCTAAACCACATCCCAAATGAAAAAAATAGCGCTATATTTTGTTCATTATATAAAGACCTTAAAAGTTATTAGTCCTGCATACCTTGTCCTAATACCTGGCTTAATCAACTCTTTCAATACCGCTAACATCAACACCTATGGCCACGAAAGTAACTTTCACCTACCTTACCGGCATAAAAAAAGCCCTTTTTCGCAACGTAAATTTGCAGGGTAGCTGGGATACCAACGGCAATTATAGTGCGCAATGGACATCAGTGCCCATGAAAGCTATTACCGGTGAAGATGGCTGCCCGGCGTTCCAGGCCATTGTTACCTTGGATAAGTAATTCGATCTCTTCGTCCAGAAGAATAAGTGAGGCTTCCAATAGCTGCCTATTTTATTCCATGAAAAGCTGTTAGCTTTTTTAAAGTGGAATTCGGTGTAATTTTCCAGCTTCCCATATTTATACCCCCAAAATACATGGTAGTTTCTCGGCCGCGCTTGTAGTGTGGCGTATTTTTATAGAGTTGCAATTGTTTAAGGCAGCATTTAAAGGATTGGAACACTAAATGCGCACAGGTTTAAAGGCTATGGTAATACAATCTCCATGATTATAATCAGGACGCTTTTTCCGGGTTGTTATTACCTATAAAACATTCTTAATTTAACTATTAAGCAATGATTATATTTAACCATTGAGCAACCATCGATTAATACTTTAATTGCCTAATTACAAACGATGTACCATTTTTTTTATTGATTTCTTATAAATAATTATGATTTTATAAAAAAAATGTATTAACTTAGTATTATAGCTTTCAGTTTTATAATTAAAGTTAACAATTGGTTAATAAAAATTTAACTATAGATATTTATTCACTTTATAATGATCCATTCACTTCCTTATAACGCATCCCATGAAAAAATGTCTAATAATTGGAATCACCCCATTTGAAAAACCTGATGTTTCTCTTGCACTTGATTTACATAATGCAGGTGCTTTTCCGGTAATAAACCTGGGACTTAACATGGTAGCTGCCGAAGAAGCACTTGAAAAATTAGTAAAGAGCGGTTTAAATGAATTTGGTATCTGTTTTGTTTCGGCCGATCTTATATCCATTAAACTTCCAGATCAGGTTAGTATGGTAATTATGCCTTACGGTGTAAAAATCAAGCGTAAAAACAAAACCAAACTTATTTATCAGGTAAATGATCTTGAATCAGCGAAACTGGCAAAAGCCGAAGCTGCTGATGGTATTATTGTTAAGGGTAATGAGGGCGCCGGCAATGTTGGCTATGAATCGTCCTTTGTGCTTTTCCAGCGCGTTATCCAGGAGATTAAGGACATACCTGTTTGGGTACAGGGTGGCGTGGGTATCCATACAGCGGCAGCATTATCTGCCCTGGGCGCCGCAGGCATAGTGCTTGATAGTCAGTTGGTGTTGTTTCCTGAATGCTCTGCTCCTAAATCGCTTAAAGAACTATGCACTAAGTTGAGCGGTACCGAAACTAAGTTAATACACAATTGCCGTGTTTTGGTTCGTCCTAACTCTCCGGTACTTCCTGATAATGTATCTTATAACGATCTTAAAGCATATTTCACAGATCTCAATCCCGAAAAAAGTTATATCCCGATGGGACAGGATATTGCACTGGCTACCGACTTGGTTAACCGATATAAAAAATTAAACAAACTTATATTTGGTATTAAGGAAGCTATACACGGGCATTTGAACCAGGCCAGATCACTGAATGTGATCAGTCCGGGCAATGCCATGGCAAAAGATCTCAATATTGTATACCCTATAGCACAAGGCCCCATGACAAGGGTAAGCGATGTTGCACCGTTCGCTAATGCTGTGTCAGAAGCGGGCGCTTTATCTTTTATTGCACTATCCTTGTTAACAGGTGCACGCGCAAAGGAACTGATCACAGAGACCAAAAAGCTTGCGGGCGAAAAAACCTGGGGTGTGGGTATCCTTGGCTTTGCTCCCCAGGAACTACGAGACGAACAAATGCAATATATCCTGGTAGCTAAACCTCCGGTTGTTTTAATTGCCGGCGGCAGACCATCACAAGCTAAACCTCTTGAAAAAGTGGGCATAAAAACTTTTTTGCATGTCCCCTCTGTTTCATTGCTGGATATGTTTTTAAAGGAGGGCGCCAAAAGGTTTGTTTTTGAAGGACGTGAATGCGGTGGGCACGTTGGCCCACTATCAAGCATGGTACTTTGGGAAAAACAAATTGAACGTTTGCTAAAGGAAGATCTGTCAGAACAGATCAGTGTTTTTTTTGCAGGTGGCGTTCACGATGCTTTTTCTACAGCGTTTATAGCAATAATGACAGCGCCTTTGGCAGCAAAAGGCGTAAAAGTTGGTGTGCTGATGGGTACAGCGTACCTGTATACCAAAGAGGCAGTAATTACAGGGGCTATACAGGATAAATTTCAAGAGCAGGCCATGCAGGCCACTGATACTGTTTTACTTGAAACCGCTCCCGGTCATGAAACAAGATGTTTAAATTCGC
>JAQBOA010000107.1 GCA_028288305.1 Mucilaginibacter sp. | reverse complement strand
ATTCCTGACCACCCATTTCTTTCGGAGCTTTCATACTTACTAATGATTTACCGCCTTCCCGAAAATCAATTTTCGCTACTGGGGATATAAAATTTTTTGGACCCCACCAACGCTTAACCAGCTCAGGGTCAACCCAAACTTTCCAGACCATTTCAACCGGGGCATTAAATATTTTCGTAACTTCTATTTGCTTTGCCATACTTTTTTTAATTACAAATAATTTAAATTATTGAAGAACTGTTCTTTCATTGTTTCTTTTGTGCCAATAGATATAGGAGATTAATAAAAGGGTAAAAAAGAAAAGAACAGTGATGATATAACCAACATGGTCGCCACTATTAAAATGAGCTATTGCACCTGAAATTAATGTAATTCCAAAAGCTACATAAGCCCACTCTTTAAATCTTGATGGTATCTGTGGAATAAGTAGCAGAAAAACGCCTAAAATTTTTGCAATACCAAGTTCTACGCGGAAATACTGGGGGAACCCCAAATGCCTATATATATTCACAAAGTTTGGGTCAGTGAAGTATGAAATACTTGTTAGTAAAAGGAAAGCACAGAATAATCCTGTGCTAATCCAATAAATTATTTTGTTCCTTTTCATAATCTTAAGCATTTTGTAATGCTTCAATATCAAATTTTTTCATTTTCATAAATGCCTGTACAACACTTTGCCCCTTTTCAGGATTTGACATTAGTTCACCTAATATGGCTGGGACTACTTGCCAGGATAATCCGAACTTATCTTTGCACCAACCACACTGACTCTCCTGGCCTCCATCTGCAATGAGTTTGTACCAATAATGGTCAATTTCTTCCTGGTCTTTACAAGGAATAACAAACGAAACGGCTTCATTAAATTTAAAGTTATTGCCCCCGTTTAAGCCCATAAAGAATTCTCCGTTAAGTTCAAAATTTATAACCATCCCTGAATCGTTGATTATTTTTGAATTTGGAAAAATTGTACAGTAAAAATCTGCTGCTGCTCTGGCTTGACCATCAAACCATAAGCAAGGATACATTTGCTTTGTCATTTTATTTGATTTTAAATTGTTATTGAACTATTTTTTTTCTTTTGTTTTTTTTGTTTGCATTTCATTCAGTAAACCCTCAATTGCTGTAAACCTGCCCTCCCATATTTTGCGATAAGGCTCTAGCCAATCTGCTACTTCTTTCATTTTGTTAGGGTTGAAGTGATAATAAATTTCTCTACCAGATTGGGTTTGATTCAGCAATTCACATTCATTTAAAATTTGAATGTGCTTTGAAATCGTTTGTCTTGACGAGTCAAAGTTTTCGGCAATTGCACCCGGTGTCATTGCCTGTAAAGCCACCAAACCCAATATTGCTCTGCGGGTTGGGTCGGCTATGGCTTGAAATACATCTCTACGAATTTCCATTTATGCAGCTATTTGACTGCGAATATAATGCAGTTATTTGACTGCGCAAATTTTTATTCAATTTTTTTTTAAAACTTATAATATCGAGAAGATTTGGGAATGTTTGGGTGTCGCTTTACAATGGCCGATAATACATAGTTATACATCGAATACCATTCGTTAATTTAAATATTTTCTTCTAACTTATCTTAGACATTTTTAAAAATGTTCTCAGCGGTTGCTGCTAAATTTTTTAAATCTTGCAAGAAATGGTTCGAAAATTCCAGTTCCTCGGTTGCGAAAGCTTTCAGCGTCGCTGGGGGCTTTCTTACTCGGGATATAGTACAAAGATTTCACCCTTGTTGGTGTTCTGTCAACATCAACAAGGGTGAAATCGAATTCCTGCTATATAACGGGGCTATAGTTGATCATTATGAATATCAAAATCGATATGACAGGAATCTGCTTCAATCCAATCGCCTGAATGGTGATTCACCCACCAACTTTGCCACGTATCCCGACCAAGATTAAAATTATTTCCTGTACTTGTATCCACATCAGTACCATCAAATAGCGCAGATGTGAAGGCAACGTTAACTGAAAGATCGTTGTTCCAGGTTAAATTGGCAATAAGATTTGCGGTTGACTCCCCACCTACAACTAATGAGTTAATCACAATTTGCGCAGTTTGGCTGTTCAGATCAACCACAGCTGCCCGAGTGGAGGTAGAATCTCCTACATCATCTGAAAAAATGCCTGGATCAACAACATGAAAGTGTGCATTAACTGTTATTTTTCGTCTAAATTCCGGTGGCATTGGGTTTGTGGGAATTGTTGGTATAATACAAACCCTATCGCTCTGAGACCAATAGGATTGCACCCATACACCATTTAATCTTCCCGAACTGTTTTGGCATATGTCACCGATTTCTAACCAACTTGAGCTGCTTCTTGGATTTACCTGAATACCACTTCCCTCGGGATCTGTACAAGCCTCTACCAATTCATGAGAAAATATTTGCGTTATTGAATCGAGTGTTCCATTATTCATTACCCAACAATACCAGGCGTTATCAAAATCAAATAGAAAATCATAATCATTTGCAATTGTGTGCAGTCCGATAGCCCCATCAGTTCTATTTGTATTAACACCCGGAGGCATTATAAAAGCAAAAAATTCATTCCGTCCGGCACTATCATCAGGTTCAGGAAAGAATCCGGCGTCAATGACATTCCAAACCATATCAGCAACGTTATTATCTGAAAAAGGATTAGGAGGATTGGGGGATGTAATGATAAAGGCATCAGCTAAAGTACCGCTTCCAATGCCATATTGATTGAGGGCATTCATATAAGGCCCGGTTATAATAGAATCTATGGCGTTCACCACACTGCCTGCACTTGGGTTGTTAGACGCAGAAAGCCATTGAGAACCCCATAATAGTAAATGAACATTTACATTTGTTATTTTAGGGCCACCTCCATCACTCACTGTATGTGCTGATGTTCCATCATCGGCGGTAAAGGTCAGATCTCTACCACCTGGTAGTTGCGGTTGCCTGGCTTGAAGTTTTTTTTCATCAGGCGGCATTACAATTCCTGTTGATAAATTCGTTTTTACATCCTTCTTTTTGAAAGGTTTTCTTTTTCGCAATGAAAAATCAATTGTCTTAATCCAAAAATCCGAATTGTCAAAAGCTCTTTTAACGAGAATTACATCCCCTTGCTTATTCGAAAGGCTTACACTCTTGCCAGTTCTTTTTGAACTGGGATTTTTGCGTTTTGGTTGTTGTTTAGTGGTCATGATATTATTTTTTTAGAGTTAATAATCGCACGCTTTAATTACTTCAACTTCGCCAATTGTGCTGGTGGATCTTGAAATTATTACATTTTTATAATAGTGGGTCCATTTTTATATAGCTTAAAAAATTGTGTAAATTTTAATTGCAAAAAGTATTTGAGAATTACTTGTTACTAGCCTTTAGAATATTAGATAGATAGATAGATAGGGAATAATTACTTACGCAGTAGCAAAATTACAATAAATGTAATAGTAAATATTGGAAATTTATACAGTAAAAACACGGTATTTAAACGGGGTACTCACGGTACTTACCGACGATCATTAAGCATTAAGACCTGTTATAGGGATAGTCGCCTCATCTTCCGCAAATGTGTTTGTCATCTGTACTTTGGGGATCACATTAAACCGCAAATCAAGTTTTAATTAATTTGCGGCTTTTTTTTGAAAGGCTGTAACAATTATCCTTTTTGAACAATCAGATCCCCGTTTAAGTGAATAATCTCGCCTCGTTTAACTGAAAATTTTGCGGTTTTCTGTCCATAACGAACTTTAAAAGAATTTCCGTTAATGTTGCGTATCTGTGTTGATATCAACTTCCCATCTTTCCATTGCATACTCACCTCGTAACCGCCCCTGGCGCGTAAACCCTGTATTGAGCCGTCTTTCCATTCCACAGAAAGTGCGGGGAGTAAATTTATTTCTCCGTCATGGCTCTGGATCAGCGATTCTGCAACAGCTGCTGTAAATCCAAAACTGGCATCCGATTGATTTGAACCTTTATTATGCATGTTAGGCGCCAGCGAATTACTTACAAAAGCTTTTATAGCTTCTTCTACCTTGTCGCCGCGTTCCAGTCGGGACCATACTGCAATGTCCCAGGAAGCAGGAAATGCTCCACGGGCAGGATGCGCATCCATCCATTTGCTGATTGCGTCTGCCAGTTTAGGATCGCGGCGCAACCGTATTGAACAACCAGGGTACAAAGTAAAATTAGGCGACACATTGTGCCCGGCTGGGGCAGGTTTCCAATCCTCAATCCATTCCTGTAGAAAGCCGGAACTACCAATTTGGTAAGGGGGGAGTTTTGTAAGTGCAATTTCCAGCTGTTGACGCAAATGCTCATCAATACCCAATAATTTTGCTGCCTGTATGCAATGAGGAAACAACTCGCGGATAATCCCTATATCCATTGTTGGGGAAGGGGATAAAAAAGATAACTGACCTTTACTATCAAAATATCCATGCTCCGGAGACATGGAGAAAGGGGTAACCAGCCAGCCATGCTTAGGATCAACAACCATTAGCTCTAAAAGAAACCTGGCCGATCCGGCCATAACGGGGTAATATTCCTTCAAAAAGTTTTTATCTCCGGTAAATGCATAGTGTTCCCATATATCCTGGCAAAGCCACGCGCCCCCTACCGGCCACATTCCAAACCTGGCGGCATCAGTCGGGGCAGTCCCTCGCCACAGGTCTGTGTTATGGTGGGCTACCCAACCATCATGACCATAATATCTTCGGGCCGTTTCGGCACCGGTAACCGACATGTCCTTAAGCATACTGAACAATGGCTGATGGCATTCACTGAGGTTACAAACTTCAGTGGGCCAGTAGTTCATTTCTGTATTGATATTAATGGTGTATTTGCTGCCCCATGGCGGAATAACATCTTCATTCCAGATTCCCTGTAAATTGGCAGGCTGCCCTCCTGCCCTGCTGCTTGATACTAATAAATATCTCCCTAACTGGAAAGCCAGGGCTTCCAGGTTCGGATCAGCTTTGCCATCGTGCATTGCGTCAAGGCGCTTATCAGTGGGCTCATTATTCATCAAGCTGTCCCCAACATCCAGGTGCACTCTACCCATTAAGTCACTGAAATCATTGATATGTCTTTCACGTAATAATGCGAAGTTTTTGTTTGCGCTGGCCGCGATTATTTTTTCGCATTTTGCCGCCGGATCGCCGCTAATATCATTATAGTTCACATAGCTGGTTGCCGCCGAAACAATAAAAGTAACTGCATTTGCTTCGTGTATGTCAACGGTTGAATCCGTTGCCACAGTTTTTCCTGCTTCCACCCGATACTGCAGTATTGTTTGAAAACTAATACCTTTCCCATCAACGGTAGCAATCAGCCAATCCTTTTTCATCGGGCCTTTCCAGCTTCCGTCAATTACGAGTTTACCCGGCTTAGCGGTCATTTTATCCAAATAAGGGCTGTTTAGATTTGCTTTAACTGAAATACTGCCCGGCATGTTTGCAGACAAACGTACAACCATCACC
Organism: Mucilaginibacter sp.; assembly: GCA_028288305.1. Classification (GTDB taxonomy): domain Bacteria; phylum Bacteroidota; class Bacteroidia; order Sphingobacteriales; family Sphingobacteriaceae; genus Mucilaginibacter. The sequence goes on along the minus strand of JAQBOA010000107.1, from coordinate 14,462 downwards.
TTGTCGGGATACGACATAAATACTTCCCTGGTATAGATCGCATCGTTTACCTTGTAACTTACCTTTGCAATGCCGGTTTCCATGTTCAATTCCCGGCGGTAATCTTCAGCACTATCCATACCATCAAAAGATAACATCAGATTGCCTAAAGGCTGAAAGGCCTGTTGCGCTGCCGGCAGGCCAAAAAAATGTTCATCAGCCATTTTTTCGGCTTCCTGAAATTTTTCATCAATCACAAGCTGACGGATCTTCGGAAAATAGTTTATGGCGTTAGGGTCGTTGTAGTCATGCGGCCTGCCCGACCAAAAGCTGGACTCGTTTAAGGCAATACGTTCTTGTTTAATACCGCCAAATATCACAGCACCCATTAAACCGTTGCCAACAGGCATTCCTTCCGTCCACTTTTCAGCTGGTTGGCTATACCAAAGTACCATATCTCCCTTCGATTTTGTTATTTGGGTGCCAGGATTCTTTAAAGGTTTGTGTTGTGCTACACTAATCCTTGTGCTTAATATAAAAACGACAGGTAATAATAAAAATATTGCAGACCTTACCTTGAACCCTAAACGAAAAATAGTGCAATTAATAATTGGTTTTAAATTGATATCCATTAGGTTATAATTGTTTGAGGATTATTATGGATGCAATTTTAAACGGGAAGATTAACAGATTACTAACAAACCATTAATAACCAGGGTAAGATCTTAAAATCGTTAATAACTTTATAATTAAGCTTTGACATAAGGTAAATCGTTGGCTGCACTGCTTTGCTTATAAATCTGGCTAACGAAAGGAGACGGCGACTACCACAACTATTCCGCCTCGAAAAGCTGGCGTAGTTTTTCTTCCTCCAGGTCCAATATCTCCATTTCTTGCCTGATCAGATCGTCGCTAATGTTCTCTTTTTTATTCAGCGTTTGCAGTAAGGCGCGTTGTTCTTGTAATAGCCGCGCCATAATCTGACGGTAGTCTTTATAAAATTCACTCGTGCGGGCTTCGTTATCATTCTTATCCCAATCTTTCAGCAGTTCCATGTCAGCGCTGAACTGCAGTTTGAGTGCTTTGACCATATTATTGTTTTTAGTATAACCGCTATAATCTTTATCCAATATCCCCAAAGAAAGATGTGATAGTTTTTTACGCACCAGTTGTCTTTGTTGTGCTATGGAAAGTGTAAAATCCGGGTCCGGCATATTTATCCACTTAACCAATACCGGCAGGGTGAGGCCTTGCAATACTAAAGTAACCAGGATTACCGTGAAGGTGATAAACAAGATCAGATCGCGGTTAGGAAATGCCTGACCGGAATTTAGCGTCAGCGGTATACTCAACGCCGCGGCCAACGAAACCACGCCGCGCATTCCAATCCAGCCAAATAATATAGGCGCCTTCCAGCCAGGATTGGGGTCTGCAACGGTGATGATCTTACTCATCACCATCGAGATGACGGTTGCCCCAAAGGTACTTGCAAACCTGGTTAAGATCAACACCGCCGTTATGACAAGGCTATACTTAATGGCCGGTATCAATCCATCGGGACCCAGATTTTTGATAATTACCGGAAATTCCAGCCCGATCAGGATAAATACTACACCATTCAGAACAAAAGCCACTGCTTCCCATACATTAACGCCTTGCAAACGACTACGGTTTGATAAGAATTGTTGCCGCCGGGCTGACAGGAACAATCCGCCACTCACTACCGCCAATACACCCGAAAAATGAAATTCTTCCGCCATCATATACATCACATAAGGCGTAATAAAGGTGAGTACCACGTCTATATTAGCGGAAGTGGGTAGCCAGCGATGAACGGCAAAAAATAGTAATGCGACCATAATCCCGATGACGATGCCCATCACAACTACCAGCACAAAATCGATAATCGCCTCGTGGAAAACAAAACTACCCGTAAGTACCGCTGACAGTGCGAAACGGAAAACCACCAGGCTGGATGCGTCGTTCAACAGGCTCTCGCCTTCCGCAATGGTAATGAAACGTTTAGGTACTTTGATGTTTTTTAAGATTGCACTGGCCGAAACAGCGTCGGGTGGTGAAACAATGCCGCCCAATAAAAAGCCGATAGCTAAGGTAAAACCCGGTATCAAACCGAATGAAACAAAAGCCACCACGCAGGAGGTCAGAATCACTACGGGAAAAGCAAAACTGCTGATGATTCGTCGCCATTTCCAAAAATTCTTCCATGACGTGTTCCAGGCGGCCTCATATAATAAAGGGGGTAGAAAAATGGCGAAGATCAGTTCGGGTTGTATCTGAATACCCCTTAAAAACGGCACAAAGCCAAGCGGTAGCCCAGCTAAAACCAACAAAATTGGATAAGCTACCCTGATTTTTTGTGCCACCATGACGATAAACAGGATGACGACCAGGAGGCAGGTATATTGGATCACCAGATGATGCATGCACTAAAATACAATAAAAAGAAAAACTAAAGGACAATTGCCAAAAAAATCAAAATCATTATTGCGGTTAATCGGTCCCATTTTTTACCCTTAAAGCTATGATCATCTTACAATCCTCAATAAAAGAGTTTGACATTCGTACTTACAGGGACACAAGGGCCTTTGAGCGTTGCCGCAGGGCTTTTTAATTTGCGGTAAACCCAGCCTACCGTTAGTTTATTCGTAGTCAGAAATTGGACAGCAAAAGCTATAGACAGCAGAAAGAAAAATTGAAAGGCTATTTCTTTAGCATAACCGGCAAAAGATTTAATTCTTCTACTGCTTTAAAAATGGGAATAAATTCTATACCCAGCTCAGTAAGATGATATTCAACATGCAATGGTTTCAACTTTATCACTTTACGGTCGAGTATACCACTTTCTTCTAATTCGCGCAGAGCATTGGTAAGCGCCTGCCTGGTAGCATCAGGCAATAATTTCATTATCTGACCAAACCGAACCGGACCTTGTACAGCATACCTAAAAATACAAGGTTTCCATTTGCCGGTTAACATTTTCAACAGGTATTCTTTTGGACAATGCAGGCTTAAATTGTTTTCTTGAGTAGTCATAAAAATTTGACTTATTGTGGGCACCAGGTATCTTACTTTACTTTGCTGAAAGTTAAATCATTTCAATATGTCAGCTATAAAGATAAAATTTCCTTTGGTCATTAAACTTAAACATTCAATATTAATACTTAGCATTTTATTTAGTTACTTTTCAAACGAGGCACATAGTCAGCCATCGCAAACCTATGCAGAAAAATTAGGATGGAAAAAAGGCGATCGGGTAATTATGTTTCATGTGGATGATGCAGGTATGTCTTATGAGTCCAACCAGGGAGCGATACAGGCTCTGGAGAAAGGCGTGGCAACCTCTTTAAGTGTAATGATGCCATGTCCGTGGGTGCCAGATATGATTCAATATCTTAACCAGCATCCACAATTAGATGCAGGCCTTCATTTAACACATACTTCCGAATGGAAAGGATATCGCTGGGGTTCTGTTACAGGAATAAAAGCATCCCCAGGTCTATCAGATAATGAGGGTGCTTTATGGAACAATGTTGCCGATGTGGTCAATCATGCTTCACCGGATGAGATAGAATCTGAGATAATGGCTCAACTATCAAAGGCAAGAAAAATGGGATTTAACCCAACTCATCTGGACACGCATATGGGTACATTGTGGGCATCGCCCCAATATCTTGAGCGATATATTAAAGTAGGTATAAAGGAGCATATCCCTGTCTTATTTTCAGCAGGACACAATACTTTACTTCGGCAGTCACTCCGGGAAGGACCACTTGCGAGACTAAATAATCTTGTAAAAAAGACTGTATACAATGATGTTGATACAAGCGCTGTGCTGAATGCTATCCAAAAGACTGGTGAAGTGATTTGGAACGGTGGCCTGGCGGTAGTAGATGATTTGTATATTTTGAGTTATGACTGGAAACTGCCTCCCGGTACCGAGCCATCGGATGAAAACCTAAAAAAATTCAAAACAGAAAAATACAAGGAGTTACTTCAATCTGTAAAACCAGGAATCACAGTAATACTTATTCATTGTACTGATGCAGGAGACGGATTTAAGCACATAAGTGATTCTGGAGTTACAAGAAAGGAAGATTTACAGGCTATGACCGATCCTGAGTTAAGTAAATTTATACAGCAACAGGGATTCATGTTAACAACTTGGCGGGAATTGCAGGAAAGAAGAGATAAGTTGCACAACAATTAGACAATAATTTAAACTTTGCAAATCGTGGGACATCACAATCCCAATGAAGAAAATAAGCGATACTTTTGAGAAACCGTTATCACATAATTAATATGCAAAAAGGAATAGAAAGACTAAAGAAAACAAGAATTTACTTGCTGAATCTTATTGAAGGTTTAACAACGGAACAATTAAATGAAGTTCCGGCTGGTTTTAATAATAACATCATCTGGAATTTAGGACATCTGATTACAAGCCAGCAAAGCATTTGCTATCTGCGTTCGGGAGTTAAAGTATTTATTGACGAGAAATATTTACCGTTTTACAAACCACAAACAAAACCAGATAAGTTTGTGGAAAGTGCTGAAATTGAACAAATGAAAAAACTTTTTTTAACTGCCATAGATCAATTTGAAAAAGACTATGAAGGCAAATTGTTCTCAAATCACCCAGCCTGGACAACAATGTATGGCATTGAAGTTAAAGATATTGATGACGCAATACATTTTGCATTATTCCACGAAGGACTGCATACAGGCTATATAATGGCTTTAAAGCGCCTTTTAATTGATAAGGTTTAATAACATTTGTGTTGGATAGCGCAGGGTCTCTACTGCGAGAGGCCCTGCGGAAACGGAAAACAGTCCATAAATTTAATTTATATCACTGATTGCCTGAACCTCTTTTAATTCAACAACGATTATTTCGTTTCCGTACAGATCAAGGCAATGAAAATATCTATAATCGGGCGTATTAACCGGCTTAACGTTAACAATGACCTTATTGTCATTTATTTGCTGATATAAATCATCAAATAAAGAAGTATAGATAACCATTGCGGGTTGACCGTTGGTTTGTTTCCCAACATTATCCCTTTGACCCTTTCCATCTGCCTTTATGAACCAAAGGCCTGCAGAATTTGGTTCACCAGTACCAATTTGCAGGAATCTTTGACCAACGTCTGTCGTGACATCATAAATTCTTTTGAAACCAAAGTTTTTTTCATAAAAGTTTGAGGCTTCTTCATAGTCATTCACCAGGATAATCATTCTTCCAATGTAGTTTTTCATGTTTTTAAGTTTAAGTTTTTATAAATTATTTTTGATCCAGATAACGTTCTACGGCCTTTTGATTTAGAAACTCCCATGCCTGTTGATCAGCAGGTTTTACCCAATTGTAACCTATTCTTTTCCAATGATCCGGGTATTCAAGCGAAAGGCAGTAGATATACTCATTGCCGCAAACAGCAAAATCTTTCCAGAATTTGATCAGGAAGCCACCATTCTGCTTATGATATATCGCAGCTTTTTCATAATTGCTAAACCAGGCATAGATCAATCCGACATGGGACGAACGATATAGACAATCTTGTTGAATAACCAGCTTTTTTAAATCTGTCCAACTGCTAAACCCATTATTTAGTGCAATCACCAATAATGCATCCTTTAGTTTAAAAGCATCTGTATTGTCAAGAATCCATTGGATTGTTCTGCCGGAAAAGGCAGGGATTTTTAGAAATTGTGCCGCAGCTCGCTTAGATTCCAATGAGTTGGAACGAAGGTCTTTTAACAGAAATACAGCTTGTGTTTTGAGATGAGATAATCTGACTGGCTTTAAAATGTTCATATAATTCCCCTGGTGCCAATGTCCCATATTTGGCGGAAATTATTAAGCATTCGAAACCTTTAGACCAAGGGTGAATTCATCTTTTATGGGAACAGGCTGCCCTTACAACCTGTTGTAAAGATATAATATTTTTAATAAAACCAGATTATTTTTTTTACTCCAATTAATGTCTGATTATTTTGAAGACAGAAAAAATTCAATTATTTTTTTATTTACAATTTCAGGCTGATCGATATTGACCAGGTGTTTGGCGTTGGGAATCAGGAATTGTTTATTTCGACTACACTTGTTTTAGCAGTTATTGTTCCTATCACTTCATCCAATTCATTTGCTGATAATAAAAGATACTCGAGCATCTTTTCCCTTTCAACTATATTTTCCTTGACATCATTAATAAGCGGAATGAGTCCTATGATTTTTGCCAGAGGCGCCCTGATCACATGCGATTGCATCCACGAGATCTCCTTTAACTTTTCATTTTGTGACTCAATAGCTTTGATATAGTTCAGTCTTTCAGTGATATCATTCGCTAAAACCACCTTTGCTTTTTTCCCTTTGTAATGAATATCCGTACTTTGAATGTCAACCTGTATGATCTGCCCGTTTTTCTTTTTATGCCTAAAAATTCCCTTGTGAATAAATCGCTTCGGTGACTTCAGTTTCAATAAAGTGTCGTCGAGCATAGCCAGGTCCTCAGCCGGCCTGATATCCCTTATGGTCATAGACAGGAACTCGCTGCGGGTGTATCCGTAATGTTTCATGGCAGCTTCATTAACATCAATAAACCGGGTAGAATCCAGGTCAAATACCCACATTGGCAGCGGGCTTAAATGGAATAGTTCACTATATTTTTTTTCGGAGGCCATTAAAAGGATTTCCGACAGCTTGCGTTCGGTAATATCTTTAAAATAAACCGATAAGCCATTCGCCGAAGGATAGGCGCTGATCTCGTACCATTTTTCTAAAGGAGCATAATAGTCTTCAAAATGTACCGCCTGCCCTGTTTCTATCGCTTCATGGTATTTTCGGTAGGACTCAGAACCGATGGAATCGGCATATACCTCCCATAAATGATAACCAAGCGTCTTATTTTTCGGCATTCCCAATACCTTTTCCGCCATATTGTTCCAATAAGTGACCATCCAATTGTGATCGACTGCAAAGAAGGCGTCCGTAATACTTTCGAGTATGGTATTCCTTTCTTCCAGGGCCTCAGCGCTCTTTCTTCGTTCTATGGAAAGCTGGGCTTCTTTTTGCAGTTCCGCCATTTGTATGGTTTGGATGAGCTGTATTTCACTATATTTCTTCAGCTGGTAAGCCCATAATCCGCAGATGAAAAAGATCACCGCAGCCAACAGCACATGGATGATAAAAGTTTGAACGTCAAAATAGTCTAACTGTGTAAAATAAACCTGGGGATAGCCAATATCCTGAAGGTATCCTAAAGCGGCATGATGGACTACCACGACGATCGTTATTGGTATCTGGAGCTTCCACTTTTGATAAGTGATGAGCAAAGCGCTGCCAATAAAGGCGAAAAAATGCATTTCGAACAGTCCATGCATTTGGTAAATGAACTGAGCCATAAAAATGCCCAGCACAACGCTTAAAATATATTGATATAAGGATGAATCCGGCAGGGCTATTTTAACGGAGTAATAAGCCAAAAGACAAAGGCCGCCAACGCCAACCGCAATTAGCCACGTACCATAAAAACCTGCTAATGCCAGTCCGACCAAAAAGTGGCATGGGAGGAAATAATTCATTAACTGGTCTGACCTTTTCTTTACTTCAAACCGGAAAGCATAGGTCTGGTTATCGGATATAGGAGGCTGATTGTTCATTAGTGCACTTTTCATTATTTAGTACAATTTGGCAAACTGCAACCATACGCCCTTAATGCCAGCCGGTCAAAAATCAACCTGGCATGATCATGCAGCAAGCCGGTTATGGCCATTTTTGCATAGCTTGTTTTTTCATCGGTACAATACCGGCTCCTGTTATAATTTCCACGGTAATAAAGCTGATGCTGTGTATCCAGCAAAACGGCTTGCGGTGTAGAATATACCCCGCAGGAAACGGCAATTGACGTATCAAAAAGTACAGGCACATTCAAATCAAATTTATCCTGAATTGCCTTCGCTGTATAATATTTATTGTTCATCACTACTACCACAAAATTTACCTTCCGGCCGTATTGTCTGACCAGGGATTTAAAAGTTGAAACATTGAACCGGGAACAGGGGCAGTCCGGATTAAAAAAATGGAGAAAAAGTGGTTTGCTATGATCCGCACCTATCGACCCGTTTAATTTAATTATTTTACCCTGGCTAATGGGTTTATAATTTTCAGGTATAGGAGTCGGCAGGTGATATACCCACTCATTGTACCAAAACAATGCGCCCACTGCCGAAAAAAGTAACATCAGCCAAGCTATCACTATCACTTTTCTCATACCTTTTTTTGACGATTATACGAATACCATACTGAAAGGTTGCCGAACTAATTTCCTGTTATTAAGGGAGTAAGCTTTAAGTTAGGGCACTTTGTTCAGATAACAAAAACGTAAGATATTGTAAGGCATCAAATAATTAAAATTATTCAGGAAATAACCAGCGTTATATAAGCGTATGAAGTCGGGCTAAACCAGTTTAATTTATCGATTGTTATTTTACTGAATATAATATCGCATCCGCGATTAAAGTGTCTGATCAAATATTAATCTATTTGTTCAGTGTTTTAATATTTCTAAAAGAAGATAATAATTAATATTTTTTCGTTTAAAATAAATTTATACCGGATATAGTTTATATTTGTTTTCTTTCAATATCCAAAAAGCATATATTATATATCAATAACTAATTCCCGGATTAGACATCCCGTAAAGCGGTAATAAAGTCATTCTAACGGAGCATTATGTTTAAAGCATATATTATAGATGACGAAATTCTGAGCAGGAATTTACTCATTAGAATGTTGCAACGATATTGTCCTGAAATCCAAGTATCAGGCCAGGCTTCATCTGTGGAAGAAGGGTTAAGCGGAATAACAAAGCATTCGCCTGATATAGTTTTTCTCGACATTCAAATGAACGGCGAAACTGGATTTGACCTATTAAACCGTTTGCCTGAAATTAATTTTGCGCTCATTTTTACAACGGCGTTCGATAAGTATGCCATTAAAGCTTTTCGTTTTAATGCAATTGACTATTTATTGAAACCAATTGCAACAGATGAATTGACCGAAGCTGTAAATAAAGTAAAGCAGAGGGCGTTACAGGCAGAATCCGCTTCTAAAATATATATTGAACAACTGTACCACGAAATAACGAACCCTCAAAAAACTCACGATAAAATTGCTATCCCCACTGCTGAAGGCTTTTTAGTTATCCCGGTAAAGGAAATTGTGTATTGCCATGCAAACAGTAACTACACGGAATTTTACCTTATTGATAAAAAATGCCTTTTATCAAGCTATACTTTAAAGCAATACGACGAAATGCTGACTCCGCAATCATTTTTTCGGACGCACCGTTCCTATCTTATCAATTTAGCGCATGTAAAAATGTACAGAAAAGGTGACGGCGGCGAAATTGTAATGAGTAACGGGCATGAAATAGAACTTGCGAAAACTCATAAAGATGAATTTATGCATCTTTTAAATATCCGGGAGTGAAAGCCTGTCTTAATAAATCAAACCGTTGTTCCAACCCCTTTATCCCGCACTTAGCTAAATAGCGTTTTACAACCGCTTTTCAACATGTACTTTTAATTATTGATTTCGTTCTGGCTGTGCTGATTTTTCTTGTTGCAGTACTGGTTGGTATTTTTTGGGATGAGATCATGAAATTGGATATTTCACAAAAAGAATAGGAATAAAAAATAAGATCGGATATAAGAAAATGTTTTTGGTAAACAATAGCCATCATCATTCTGCAAACCGGAAGGTATTAAGCTGAAAATCCTGTAAAAGAGTAAGCACTCGGATGCCGAAAAGAGAATAGAGTAGGCAAAAAACATTTATTACTATGGCAACTCAAAAACCTTGGGCAATTCTTCTTTGTAAGTTTCAAAATGATTTACCAGAACCGCCCATTAATGGTCCGGTAGTACCATTCAGAACTATTTGTGAAAATTTTTTTACAAATCCGAACGCCGGGTTTAATGCGGTAAAATTTTTCTCGGATATGTCACATGGAAGCATCGATATCAGTGGATCTAAGGTGTTTGGTTGGTATACTTTGAATGTAAATATAACTAGTTATAATGCAGCAGGTGACCCGATATTAGATAAGACGCAAGATCAAATTATAGCAATGGCAAAACAGGCGGCAAGCGATGCCGGAGTTCCAATAAGCGATTCATTTACCGGAGCTGTTGTTATTATGAACATTGCTACCGGCTGGGCTCAGGGAGGTCCGTCTTCGGGAATTAAACCCTATGGATGTATGGCAGCCGATTGGAGGCGCGTAGACGCTCGCAATTTGGATGGTTCAAAGGGTGTTCCGGGTATAAGGGGTGGCAACGGTACGGAAATATTCGGCCAGGAGATGGGGCACGGTTTTGGACTTCATCATTCGCGTTCAGACGGCATCCTTATTGGCCCAGTTGACAAATCACCAGATTACACTGATAAGTATGATATAATGAGTACATCTGCATGGACCTATGCAGCTCCGGATAATGACTACGGAGCAAGAGGACCTGGCATGAATGCGTGGAATATGCGTGGCAGGGGCTGGCTAGATGAAACACGTGTTTGGCATTGTCCTAACGTTGCATTTAATCAAGCTATACAATTACGCCCATTGCATCGAATTGATTTACCTGGTAATCTCGCAGTAGAGTTACCCCCCATAAATGATACTGGTGGTTTTCCAAAATATCTTGTTGAGTTTAGAAATAAAGAGGCATGGGATAGTGGTATTCCTAAAGCGTGCATATTAATACATCATTTTGAAGTTGATGGTGGAGGGCCACTTGGTGGTTTTATGGATTCGCATTCATATATAGCACGCGGCACAAACGGGAACTATGAATTAGTTGAGGGTGACGTTTTTAGCCCAGGAGCAGGCATGGGGCCATTCCCTAAATTGACAGTCATTAAAATAGATGAAGTTAATTTAACTGCTGACATTGAACTTAATTATTTACCCCAATTGCCAAATCTTATTGAAATTGTCATTGGGGTAAATAAAGATAAACGCCTGGAAGCATTTGTTCTTGCTAAAGATGGTTCAGTTTATCATAAATGGCAAGGCATTCCAAACGGCAGTTTTAATCAATGGGAAGGTCTTGCAGGGCATGATATCCGGCAAATTGCTGTTGCAGCAAATCAGGATGGCCGGTTAGAAATTTTTGCTTTAGGAGGGGATAATGCAGTTTATCATATCTGGCAAACTGCTCCAAATGGTACATGGGGTCAATGGGCCGGTCTTGCGGGTCATGATATTCAACAGATCACCGTTGCTCAAAATCAAGACGGCCGGTTGGAAGTTTTTGCATTAGGAGGTGATAAGGCTGTCTATCATATCTGGCAAGCCGTTCCAAACGGAGGCTTTGGTCAATGGGCCGGCCTTGCAGGCCATGATATTCAACAGATCACCGTCGCTCAAAATCAGGACGGCAGGTTGGAGGTCTTTGCATTAGGCGCAGATAAGGCAGTTTATCATATCTGGCAAGCCGTTCCAAACGGGAATTTTGGTCAATGGGCTGGTCTTGCGGGCCATGATATTCAACAGATCACCGTTGCTCAAAATCAGGACGGCAGGTTGGAAGTTTTTGCATTAGGAGGTGATGGCGCCGCTTATCACCGGTGGCAGGTAGCCCCGAACGGAGATTGGGATCAGTGGTTTGGACTTTGAAGAAAAGGATACGATTCATTTCGTTATCTGTTTTTTTGCTTAGGGATAGATTATTAACTAAATCAACAAAAAAAGGAGGCTATTATGAAACGAAAAATTACATGTACTATCGGAGCAATCCTATTAATTGGCGTATTTTTAAATTCATGCAAAAAAGGTACACCAGCGTGCAGTGATGAACTAACACTTACAACCAGCAAAGTTATTTATGTTGGTCTTAATGATCCGCGTGGATTAAAGTTTGGGCCGGATAATAACCTGTACGTTGCGGAAGGCGGTGTAGGCGGGACCCATTCAAGCGATGGCCAATGTGCTCAGGTTCCAGCGGCAGGCCCCTATAAAGGGAGTGACACAGGAAGCCGCATTTCCAAAATTGATTTGCAGGGTGTGCGCACTACCGTTGCCGATCATCTTCCCTCCAGCATGACAGGTCCGGCTGCCGGAAATTCAATCAGCGGTATAGCAGATGTTCAATTTATTGAAAACAGGCTGTACGCCGTTATTACAGGTGCCGGGTGTTCTCATGGTGTGCCAGATATTCCAAATCAGGTTATTAAGGTAAACGCTGATAAAACCTGGACAAAGCTTGCAAACATAAGTGAATTCCTAATGAACAACCCTGTTGTGCATCCTGACCCAGATGACTTTGAGCCGGATGGAACACCATACAGTATGACAAGCCTGAGGGGTGACCTTTATATTACCCAGCCGAACCAACAGGAGATTGACCGCGTCTCTCCATCAACAGGCCAGATTCATCGCGTTGTGGATATTTCGATTCTTCATAGTGGACTGGGAGGTAAGTGGATCGGGCCTACTTCAATGGTTTATCACGATGGGAGTTTTTATTTTGGCACACTTACGCCTTTCCCTTTAGTACAGGGAGCTGCAAAAGTTTATAAATTATCGTTGGACGGAACTTACAGTGTTTATGCATCAGGCTTTACCATGATAACAGGAATTGCATTTGACAATCTAAACCGGTTGTATGTACTGGAAAATACAGTAGGCGCTCCCGGCCCCACTCCTGGTTCTGGAGATGTTATAAGAATTGATGCATCAGGCAAAAGACAGGTGATTACTTCCGGGCTCCATCTGCCTACTGCTATGACTTTCGGTCCAGACGGGAAATTGTACATATCTGATTGGGGAATCGGCCCTCCGGGTTTAGGTCAGATAGTACAAATTAGCTTTAAATGTGAGGTAGTTACCGGCGATACGCAGACAAATTAATAGGAAACAAACTTTTTGAGATTGAGCCTCAACGGGGCATTAAAAAGCCTTTCAGCGGATGTTGAAGGGCTTTTTAGTTTATTGTGGACAGTCTGGCTGGGAAATGGTTTAATTTACCATCGAATAATTGCGTACTTTCCCAATGAAATGATCCAGCTCAAAAGGCTTGGCGATATGGTCGTCGGCGCCGCATTCGATTTTGATTTTCTCCAGATCACTGTTCGCAGAGACAAGGATCACGGGTATATGTTTCAGGTCATCCTGACCTTTTATATAGGCACACATTGATTGCCCGTCCTCCCCCTTTAAACCCAGGTCCAGCATCACCAGATCTACTTCTTTGTCATGCAGTTTTCGCCTGGCGATGCCTGTATCCGCCAGGCTGATTACATTATAACCCTCCTCTTCCAGCAGGATGCTTATCATCTCCGCTATAATTGGTTCGTCTTCTATTACCAGTACGTGCTTCTTCATGATCCTGATCAACAAATTTGAAGCCAGTTTTTTAGTGATTTTTTTGCGATTCGATTAATCAATTTAACCCGTTTACATGAATGTTTGGGGCATCGCGCACTTAATTCTGCCAGTCCAATTTCAGGATTTTATATTTTTCCGTTTCTTCTAAAGTCAGGCCCTCTAAAATATTGATGGTTTTCCCATTTAAGCCGTAAATGACATAATTGCTTTTTTGAGCAGTCTCAAAAAACTGGATAGAATACTGATCCTTCAGATTTGAATTGTTTTTTATAATTTCTGCAAATCTTTTTTTGAAATTTTCCTTTTGAATTGCTGACGCTGTTGTTTTGGCCACCATATTATTTCTTTTTTACGTTGATTGCAGATAGTCCTTTTTGACCCTGCTCGGTTTCAAAAGTGACCATGTTGTTTTCCTTTAAAGGTTCTGTTAAGGCGTTGATGTGCACAAAAATACTTTCCTGTGTTTGCAAATCTTTGATAAAGCCGTAACCTTTTGCTTCATTGAAAAAACTTACTATCCCGTTCCGTACTGTGTCATGCGGCAGGTTTTCCTGCTTAGCCACCCCAATCTGAATGTCCTCTAAATTGATCTTTATCTTCCTGGATGGGTCGGGCGGAGTTGAAGTTATATTCCCATACTCATCAATATAAGCCATCATGTCCTCCAGGCTTTTGCCCTTGCCAGCATTTGCTTTCCGGTCTTCGGCCTTTTCCTTTTTCTCTTTAGACTTCTTTAAGCGGGCCTTTTCTTTTTCCTTTTTACTAAATGTTTCTGTCGATTTTGCCAATTCAATTATGCTATTTTTACTTTAACCGCGCTCGGACCTTTTTTACCCTCTTCTACTTCGTAGCTTACTTCATCGTTTTCACGGATCTGATCGATCAGACCGGTAACGTGAACAAATACTTCTTTGCCGCCATTAGTTGGTGTAATAAAGCCGAAGCCTTTTGATTCATTAAAAAATTTTACTGTTCCTGTTGCCATTATATTGTTTTTTATAAGTCCGCAAGATACGATAAATTTTTAAGTAATTTATTTCAGTGAAACTGGTAAATAAATTTTGGTTTTCAGCACTT
>JAQBOA010000087.1 GCA_028288305.1 Mucilaginibacter sp. | reverse complement strand
GAGTGGCCATCTTTAAATTCGGCTCAAACTTCATGTTCTTGTTCCTGAACAAATCCGAACCGAATATTTTTGGCTTTAACGATGTGCTTACACTATTCTGTTGATTGCTCGTGTCTTTATAATTTAACCTCCGGCTGCTGCTTTGATAACTCGTATCACTCCCACTGCCAGGGCTCCCTAAAATACCGTCTTTTGCACGCACATCTGCTATGCGCTTCTGCAGCAGCTGCGCCTGGTCGTCTGACATCCCACGAGCCTGGGCCTGCTGGATTACCTGCGCGTCACTCAACCCAGACGACTGCGCCTGTAGCAATAACTGCCGGATCTGCGCATCTGTCAAATCATTTACATTTACATTCGATACATTTTGCGGAATCCCTTGTGGTAGGGTTTGACTCTGTGCTTTTATTTGAAAGGTGTCGATAAAAAGAAATAGTATTAACACTATTAAAACAAGTCCTGGTTTTCGATAATTCATAAATAATTTAATTCAATGTTTATAACGCTGCTAATATTTCTATTCTATTGCTAAACTATCATAAAGTTATCTCAACAAATATAGTCTCCAGATAATTCTGATAACGGCGATTGAAATACTTAATTAAACTTCAAACAGGAATATAAGCAGATCGCGCATATGAGTCGTGCAAATTAAATTAGTTATGGTAATCTTACTAATCATCCTAATTCATTTACACATCATCGGTAGGCAAAGTTAGTAAATTGATTGAAAGCTTTGCTGTGAATATTTAGCTTCATTTTATCCGATGTAAGATTTTCTTATTAATGAAATCCGAACACGAGCATCTTTTCTAATGAAATAAAAAGTTTGTCTACTTCGCTATGATTCGCGTACTTGGTTTAAGTTTGCAAATACAAAAACCCATATACTTAGTAATGCTATATAATTCACTACAGTTTTTATTCTTTTATATAATTGTAACGTTATTTTATTGGTATATTCCTGATAAAAAAAGATGGCTCCTATTGCTTTTGGCTAGTTGTTATTTCTATATGTCCTTTGTTCCTGTTTATATTTTTATTTTGGGATTTACAATCTGCATTGATTATTTTGCCGGAATATTTCTCGAGAGAGCAACCAACCCTAATACAAAAAAAACGCTGTTATTGTTGAGTTTATTCGCCAACATAGGCATTTTAGTTTTTTTTAAATATTTTAATTTTCTTAACCATACCTTAGATAACGTATTAAGTTATTCTTCAAACCATACACCCTTTCCGTTCCTTAAAATATTGCTCCCTATCGGGTTATCATTCCATACCTTTCAGGCAATGAGTTATACCATCGAAGTATATAGAGGAAATTATAAAGCTGAAAAACATTTCGGGATTTATGCTTTATACGTAATGTTTTATCCTCAACTGGTGGCCGGGCCTATAGAAAGGCCACAAAATATTTTATTGCAATTTCATAAAGAACATAAATATAGTTTTGAGAATCTAAAAAGCGGATTAATGCTAATGGGTTTTGGATTATTTAAAAAGGTTGTAATTGCGGACAGAATAGCGGAAATAGTTGATCGCGTATACGCTGATCCAAAATCACAAAATGGAAAAACTTTGTTGATTATTACGATTTTATATTCTTTTCAAATATACTGTGATTTTTCAGGGTATTCTGATATCGGCATAGGAGCTGCCAGAACGATGGGTTACAAACTAGTCAATAACTTCAATGTTCCTTATTTGTCGAAATCACTAAGTGAATTTTGGGGAAAGTGGCATATGTCTTTATCTACCTGGTTTAAAGATTACCTTTACATTCCATTGGGAGGTAGCAGGGTACGGGTACAAAGGAAATATTTAAACTTAATAATTGTGTTTCTGATCAGCGGTTTATGGCATGGCGCCAATTGGACATTCGTAATATGGGGTGCCCTGCACGGTATACTACTAATAGTAGAACATATTAAAATTGCATGCTTCAAAAAACTTAAATTTGATGTAAAAAGTAATTGGTTTAAGCGCATGCTTCAAACTGCCGGCATATTTCTTTTAGTAACCTTTGCATGGATATTCTTTAGATCACCAGATATTTATATTGCCATAACTGTATTACAAAGAATATTTAGCATTTCCATTCTTGATACATTTAACTACAACATTGCTACACTGCCTCTTTTAATATTTTGCAGTACACTGATTATTTTCCTGATGATAAAAGAATACTATTTTTTAATAATTCCTACCAAAAATACAAAGTCGTTTTATTTAATTTTCATTCTTTTACTTGTGTCGTGTTATCTTTTTGGCGTTTTTAACAACACCCAATTTATTTATTTTCAATTTTAATATGAGAAGAACTATCGGATACACCGTACTGGGAATTTGCATCCTAATTTACTTTGTTAGTTCTTCTCAGAAATTAACTTTTATATTAGATACATTAAAAGAAAATTCGAATTCCTTTTGGGGATCTGACAAACATCGATACGGTGATTTGTTTGGTTTGTCTTATCTATCGTCCTTTAAGAAAAATAGTGCCTATAGCTTTAAAATTCCCTATTGTAATTATCATAAAAAAATTAATTTATATGAAATTTGCGACAGCTATATGTTTCTTTTTTTAAATTCTGATAAATATTACTGTGGGGTTGACAAATTGACCCAGGTGAAGACCAACGATAAAGAAACGCTATCAACAAATCTAGACACCTCAAAAATTAACGTTTTATTGCTTGAATTTTCTGAAAGAAATGTTCGTGTACTACTGGAGGACTCCGATTATGTGAAAAATATTGTTTCTAAAAATTTAAACAATTCAAAGGTCAAATTTAGTGAAAAAATAAAAAGCATTTATCATTTGTTGTTTAATAGCGAGATCAACAGCAATCTTGAATATAATATGTGTGACTATTCCTTTTTAACGCCAATTAAAGAATTTAAGGCAAACTTAAATTATAAGTTATTTAATTCTGTAGACAAAGATGTCAAATTGTCTAAAAATGGCAAGCAATTGTTTTTTGCCCCCACCATTGACACCTCAAAAATATCAAGTTCATTTCAACAGGTATCTAATGCTGAAATCAATATAATAGTTGACAGGCTAAATGCAGTTTACCTTCAGGCGAAGAAAATTGGGTTTAATAAAATATACTTATCTATTATACCTAATCCGGTGTCAGAGTTGGAACCCAATTACGATAATTTTAAATATAACAACCTGATTACCAGAGTACAGAATTCTCACAGATTAACAGTACCATATATCGACGCATTTTCTTTATTTAGTGGGGTAAAAGCCCCCGTTTATTCCACTTCCGACACTCATTGGAATTGGCACGGAGCCAATATTTGGCTTGATAAATTTAATGAAGAGCTTGTTAAGACTATTAAGGAAAAAGATAAAACAATTAAACTAACAAAAGACTATTAATCAAAATAATAGGTCAGGCTAATTCTGGCATGTTTATTTTTGACATCATTTCCTTGAAGATACTCATAGTTATACGTATAAATTGGGGTATATTCAGCTGAAACCAAAAATTTTCTCAATTTAATACGGGCATAAAACGTATCTGATACATCAACCCAGTTTGAAACAAAATTAGTTGTTCCGGCATTTCCCAAATAATATAGGTCGTTGTCGTGCACATATCTTTCAACCTTCATTCCAAAAGAACTCATATTTCTTATATAACTAATATCTAACATTAAGCTATTACTTCCCGGGCCAATTCCCGCTCCTACCATTCTGCCTAAGTTAGTATAACCATCTCTGGGATTTACATCGTGGCTGTACCAGGATGGCTCAGACGATACTAAAAACGTGTCTGGAATTTGCAGATGTGTTAATTCCATTGTAAACTTTATATATTGATCCCTGTGCAGGGTAAATATTTTCGAACCACCAACTGTATAGGCTCCTGAATGTTCAGGCTCCAGCAAAAAATCTGTAAAGCTGGCTGCTAAATCATTTCTTGCAAATTCAAAATAAATTTCTGCATTGTATTTTTCTAACACCTGGCGTATATTTACAGCATATGCAAAATCCTGACCGTCTCCCTGGGTCGCATTGTTTATAGAATTTAGCGAAGTCGATGAGAACTTAAATAATGGTATTAATTTCCCGAGGAAACTTTTATTTTCATATACGGCATCTTTATTCATATAATCATAACCAGACACGCCCAAAAATAAACCATCCAACCACTTAGGATGCCAGTTAGCTGTAAAAGCAGAAATATATCTTGTAACTCGGGGTTTAGGTATATAGTAACCCGGATCGTAAACTAAATGACCAGGATCATATGGCAGAAATCCTGATTGTTCCAATCTACCCCCAATTAATTGCCATTCAAATGAGCCTATTATTGTTTTTACAGGATTGGAAGAATTAAAAGTCCAATGTAAAAATCCTGGTGCAGAATTGCTCATCATTATAGAGTTTTGTACTCCAGGCCCCCACCACATATTTTCTGTAGAAACACCGACTTCAACATTCTTATAGATGAGGGTTATTTTTGATTGCCCAAGCCCGGCATAACTAAGACCATAAGGACCAAACCTTTCAGGTGCATCTATGCCATTAACAATATAAAAAAAACTAGGTATAAGCCCTGACTTATAATTTGCCTGAACATTGGCAAATGTTAAAAATGGACTATTTTCTGCATGTACCAATTCCGGTTTAAATTGAATATTAAGTATCCCTGCTTTTATAAATATGCCACCTGTAATCATAGTTTGATACCCAACATTAGGATATAATGGGCCATTATTATAACCGAAAGGTAATTTGGAATTGTAATCATTAAGCCAGGTAAATGGAAGTACCTTTACACTTGAAGGAATTCCAAAAAGCTTAAATTTTGGAACCAGGTTTTTACTGGCGACCAGGCTTTGAATTGCAGAATCGCCTTTACTGTTGAATGCACTGTTTAATGGATGTTGCGTAAACGATGATAAATCGTCGCTTATACCTAAAAGTTGATTCATACGCGCAATATTTTCAGCATAATCTCCCACAGGTATTGTTTGAGAAAAGCCCTTTGATGATAATAAGATTATGAACAAAATAAGCAACGACAGTTTTTTCATGAGTTTGTTATAGATTTGAAATCAGATTTTACTGTTAAGAAAATCATTTTAAGTTGCATAAATAATTAATAAACTAATCTCTTTTTTATTAGTTCGTATTGGTTTAACTATTTCCAGTAGGATTTATGCATGGACAACTTTTTTAGTATTGGTTTAGAAAAATGTTTATAATATTTACCGCTTTTATATCCCAGCCACTTTGCACCTAAAGACATTATGGATTTTAAAATGCTTTTAAAGTCATTTTTTATAACGAAATTTAATTCTGATTTTAAATATTTAATTCCCTCGCCAGTTGGTTTGCCAAATTTCTCAATTAACCATTTGTTTTGTTCGTGAAAAACCCTTGTATCAAAATAGCGTTTAAATTCTTCCGATAAAGTATAACTATGCGAGTGATACACAGTTGCTTCTGCTACATAGGCTTTTTTATACCCGGCCATTAACATTTTTGCAGCGACAATAGCATCTTCTCCCATAATTGAATCAGATGGGAATCCACCAACAGCATCCAGGGCACTTTTGCGATAGGCTGAAAATGAATTAGAGCTAAAAAATACTTTGAAACCTAATTGATTTAAATCGCTTAATAAAAGTACTTCTGAAACTGGTGGATAATTGAATATTCGGGCATGTATTTCGAGAGGTCTCGCGTTAATATGAGGTAATTGCCTGCCATACGCCATCCCTACTTCAGGGTCATAAAATACTTTAACGATACCACTTATACTTTCAGAAGAAGCCAAAATAGCATCTTGCGTTAAAAAAATACAAATATCACTGTTTGAACTTTTGTTAACAAGCAGTTGCCTGGTTGCTCCATGATTAAATTCCTTTTTGTCAATTTCTATTACTTCAAATCCAAATTCTTTAGCAAGGTCTACTGTATCATTTGTTGATCCGGAATCAACAATAATTTTTTTTTCAAATTCATAAGTCTGCTCATTAATACTTTCAAGAACTTTTGACCATTCTTTTCCGGCATTAAGGGTTGGTATTAAAATAGAAATTTTTAAATCATTAATCATGATTTTTTTAAATTTATCGATATAGTAGCTTAGGAAAATGAACTATTTTAAAAACGGTCTTTACAATACATGCATTATTTTTTGGATAACTAAAAGGACTTTACAAAACAACTCATATTTGCGATAAATAAACAATAAATATTGATTTATTTGAATCATCATTTCCTATAGCATTAAATAGCCATATCATTCTTTTACTTTAACCAAATTATCGTTCATCTCAAATTTAAAAAATAAAGGATCATCAATTAGCACCAAGTGTTATTCTAAAGCTACAATTACTGGTTTGTCAAATAACTGCCAAATACACACTAATGAATTTATTGAAAAACTCACTCATGTGGTTTTGAAAAATACTAATTGATGAAATGTTTAAAGCAACTTGTCTCTCCTGGTTATTTCGTTTACCGGCGAAACAATTCTTCTGCTTTCTTTTTGTTAGGTTCAATGATTACGAAGTTATCAGCTAATCTTACTTAAGTTTATTTATCATACGATAGTCATCTGTAAGTACCGTTGTGCATGCTTTCTTGTCGTATTATTTAAACCATTCATCCCTTCATATTTTAAATAATACGCTTTCCACTTGGCTTTCCTTTATTTAAAGTATTTAATTAAAAATAAAATATATTTAAACTATGCTTTCTGTAGTATTACTGATGCATAACTAGTCATAAAAGAGATAGGATGCTTAATTAGCCATTTTGCCTTAGCAACTTCAATAGAATGGGCTATAGGTAACCGCGCATAATACGGATGCCCAAAGTAGCCAGTGTAATCGATAATTTCATAACCACAAAAACTAAAAAATTTAATCATTTTTGATGTTGGTCCAAATGACATATCGTAATGGGCCTTGAATTTATTATGATGATAATAATCTTCCCTGGGATTAAACATGGAAAGAAACCAATTACCTAACCAATCAGGAATTAATTTATTTACCAGGAAAGGAAATGCATACAAAGTGGAAAAACAATGAACTGCATATCCCTTTTCATTTAATAAACTATTTACATTATTGTGCAGATTTTCAGCGTTATCAAAATGCTCCCCAGCCATTCTGCTAAAAATAAGATCATATTTCCTATCAAAATGAGCGCATATATTGGCTTTACACAAATCTGAAATATTTTTTTCATACACTAAGTGGGCTTTATCCAGCTCTTCCTTTTCAATATCGTTAAGAGTATAGCTGATTTCCAACCGTTTAATAGCTTCGGGTGATAATGTGGGATTTGCCCCTGCTCCTATTTCTAAAACAGATTTAATTTTATACTTTATTATCAATTCCTCAATAAATTGGGGCATTTGTGCCCATCCCGGAAAGTCATCAACATATTTAAAAAAAACAGGGGTACTTTTATTCATTTTACCAGTAGCTTTAATACAAAAACAAACATAACAAAATTTTAAAAATGTTTGATTGGTTATCTATATAAATGTCTCTCGTTCTCTCTCCATTAAATAAAGCAATAAATTAATTAATAGCAATACATCCTAAATAAAGACTAATATTTTAATTCAAATCAACGGAACTTAATATTATTTTCCATAAATGTTTCAAAATAGGCTTAACAGATATTCAAAATTCCAAAAGACAAAGTTGAAAAATAAATATTGTGAGGGTTTATAATAGACAGCCGCATTTGATATTAGGTTATTTGTCAATGTGTTGAAAGTCAATTTGTAAAAGAATCAGTAAGGATTCAATCTAAAAAGTTCATTTAAGAGTATCAGGATAATATTGGTTTAAATAGATTCCGCTTTGATGAACACTTTTTTGATAATAATAACCCACAGTGAAGAATACAAAAGCCATTGCTTTATAAGAAATATTAACGTCAATCATAATCATGCTAATATATAACGATAAAACTACACCGAAAACAGGTTTCCCAAATTGAATTGCCTTTTTAAAAAAGAAAACAAAAAATGAAGTACCTATTATACCACACTCCGTTAAAAGTCTAACCCATCCTCCATCTACCGCGGAACCCCACAATCCGGGCCCAAACCCTATAAACCAAGTATACGGTGTGCCAAAAAAATCTTTGAAGATATATGTCCATTTAGTAACCCGCATTATCCAACTCAAGTCACCACCTGAGATATTGGTATTCTCAAGAAGTGGGAGACCTGTGAAGGGATGATTTATTTGCATTCGCCTATAAACAATAAAAAATTCATCAATATTTTCTTTTGAAAATAAACCTGCAGATCTTTCAGTAACCTGGTTCGGAATAAAAAGAATTAAGCCTATCAAGAGAAGCACGTAAAATGTTAAGGAAAAAGCGAAGAGGGATTTATTTGCTGATTTATTATACTTATAAATTAAAAACAATAATAAATGAGCAATTGTTGCCATCCTGGAACCAGTAAGCAAAATCAATAAAAAAGTTATAATAAAAATAAGGTTTATTTTGATACCCGGATATTGTTTTTCGTCAAATAAATATATCGCAAAAATAAAATTAATTATAAGCCCAATTTCCCAGGGGCCACCTGTTAAACCAATTACCCGATCTGAAATAGAATCAGAAAAACCTGCCGATGCAAAACCTCCGATAACATTGAAGAGTTGAAGAATCATAACTATTGCATTAATAAATAGCAGCCAGAACAAAAAAGTAGTGATCTTGTAATTAATGGAATAGTAATACCCAATATAAAAAAAAAGAAAGTATTCAATGTATCTTATAGAGTATAGAATATTTGACTGACCAAAAAAACAAATATTTATGATATTGGATAGCAAATAGGAAATTATTAGCAGACCAAAAAAAAACTCGATCCAAGTTATCGTTTTTCTTTTTAAAATACAGAAGCCAAGAATCAAAAATATAAATATAAAAAAAATTATTATGTCATCAACTCTAAGACCAGCAGACTCTCCAGCTTGTAGGTTTATGAGATTTACCTTAGGTAGAAAAAAGAGAATTACACCGATAAAAATGACAATTTTACTAAGTGTTTTATTAATTTCTGGTATCATAATAAAGTGTAATTAATAATCGGATTTGGATTTCCATCGGTCTTTTAAATCGATGTCTTTTTATTAATTTCTAATTTTTTTCTAAAATTATTTCTAAATCCACGTTTTAAAGGGAATTTTCAAATACTGGCAAATACACAGGCGATTTGGCTGGCTATCAAACAACAGTGAAATGACGATTTCTCTACCGCAGTTAATTCTTTATAAATAGCATTTTTGTTATTTTAAATTTATCTTAATATTCTTCCAATGTCGTTTATAATTGCTTCGAAATTACTACCGTTGTATAAAGAATAAAAATTATTATCTGTCATAAATGGGGTCATAAAAGTTTTCTTAAAGTGACGTGACTGATTGTAAATTACAAAATGTGGCTTTCCCAGGTAATTTGCCAAATGGTACGGTAAACTTTCTGCAGTAATCACAAGGTCGTAGGTAATAATTAGGTGGATAAGCTCATTAAAATTTGAATAATATATGCAATCTAAACCTATCTTTTTTTCTTTCGAAAAAAAAGCAATATCAAATTTGTGATTTTTAAACTTATTTATGATTTTTTTTATTAAATCACTACTTATACTTTTTTCTTTTATCCTGCTATCAGGTATAATAATAATTCTTCGAAATTGATCAAATGAAATTGTACTTCCAATTTTTCCTTCTGGTTTTAACTCCACGTTATCCGCAAAAAGTTTCAATTTAGCCTTGTATATATTTTCATTTTTTGCGGGCCATACCAGGTTAGCACCGGCAAAGAATAATCTTTTGCTACTGTAGTCAAGTATAAATTTATCATTTCTATTTAAAATTCGACAAATATATCTGTAATCATTAATAAGTCTGGTTATATTTTTTAGATTCCGCACTGTATATAATTCAAAAAACACCGGCTGATTTTTAAATTCTATTGTGTTTATGACCTCAAAAAGTTCATCCCCGTTAATTGCAAAAAAAATTTCGGCCAAATAATCAGGCAGTAAAATTGGTATTTTATTTATAATTCTTCCCTTTATTACAGAAGCGGTTATTATAAAATCACCAAAAGATCTTATTGGCAAATAAATTACGTTGCCGGGTGTTTTTACAAGCATTTAAATATTTAAAAAAAACGGGAGATTACAAATGAATTTTTTATGAAATTAAATTGATGTCCTAACATGCTCTATTATATACAAGTCTTCAAATCCCCAGTAGTTCCAGGTAAAGGGCAAACTTCTCTTCAACAGAATTCTAAATGGCTCTAAAATAAATCCCAACACATAGCTTAAAAGCGATTTGTTTCTCAAACGGAACATACTTAGGCAAAGGTTATTTTTAATACACAAATCATAGATTTGTTGAAATGTAACAGGCATTCCCTGATGGGTTTTATCATCATAGTAATTTAATGTATTAACGGTTGATGGAAAATTAATGGAATTTATATTAGGCGTTGTAATAAGACATTTTCCATCTTTAGCAAGTTTCTGTTTTATAGTTTTAAAAAGAATTTCTTTATCAGGTAAATGTTCAATAACATGGGTGCAGATAATGTAGTTAAAACTATGATTAATTTCGCTGTTTATTTTTTCAAAGTAATCTTCAACTTCAAAAAAATATATTTCATCACTTGCCTTTAAATCAGAATCATCTATACAATATTTATCTATATCTACTCCAACATAATATATTGACTTATTGGCACTTTTTGCTTTATAGGGAGAATGATTGCCACAACCGATATCTAACAGCTTCCCGCCTTGCATTTTTCTAATAAATGTAGTTTTGTTAAAATAGATATAAGAGCTTATAAATTTGTAGTTTTTCAAAAGGTTCATAAGTGCAAATTAATTTATTTAGCCTGTTTAAGGTATCAATTATTTATGTGTGTCAATTATTTATAATAATTTGATTATTACTTTTGACAAAAAGTAGTAATTTGTATATTTAAAACAGTTGACATTTATACAAAAGTTATTGTAATATTTTAACAAAAGACTTAACTACATCATCCCAACTGTAATTTGCAATTCTATTATAACCTAAACCAATATACCTATCTCTGTCAGCTTCCATTAAATAAATTGCTGCTAACCAATCCTGAATATTCCATGATTTAACCTTTATTCCGGCATCACCAATTACTTCGGCCATGGCTGAATTATCGGGTGCGATCACCGGGCAACCACTGGCCATCGCTTCAAGCAACGGAAGTCCTAAACCTTCATTAATAGCAGTTGTCATATAAAATGACGCATTGGAGTATAAGCCCACAAGTGTTTCAAGCTCAACGCTTCTTAAAAGAGTAACACTATCTCGCGGATATTGGTGTTCACTTAAAATCGAATGTATCGCTTTCTCTTCATCTCCCCAACCCTTGGCTCCAACTATAATCAAGTCATAGGCATTTGATACTTGTTCAAATATCCGAAGTAGAAACCGTACATTCTTACGGGGTTCAATTGTACCAACAAAAAGAATTACGGGTTTTTTAAACTGTCCGCTATTAATCTTGTTAAGATTCTTGTTTTTTTTCAATGCTTCTTTAAAATCAATATTTAACCCAGCCCCTACAAACACTTGTTTTTTATTAATGTGTTTAAAATAATACTTTGATAATTCACTTTTGGTATAATTTGAATTACACCAAATAATAGATGCATTTCTCAATGAAAACCTAAAAAGCAACATCATTTGAATTCTGTTTAATTTGGACATCGTTTCGGGGAAAACCCTGAATACAAGATCATGAACAAATACTATATTTTTTATGTTTTTATTTAGAAAAAGAGGGAAAAGAATAGAATTCGGAGAAAAAAAATAATCTGGCTTTACTTTCCTTACTTCAGTATTAAGTTTAAATAAAGACCAAATCATACTTATATTATTGAAAAACTTAGATGGGCTGATTACCAGATAAATATTTTTCTCAAAAAATATTTGTTCTATGGATGGATGGATATTTGTCCTTAAAAGAACATATATATCCCATTCCGGACACTCCACGGCAAGTTGTTTTATTATCGATATCAAAATAAAGGTTACGCCAGAGGGTTTTCGGGAAAGACGGATTCCATCTATTGCAATTCTCATTCCTGGTTAATTGGGTTTAATAACGTCTTTGTTGTTAAATAAAAAGAACTGGTTTTCAGTTTTAAAATACTTCACAAAAAATCTGGATAAAATGAAATATCGTTTGAAACCCAGCAGCATTTTAGCTATATAAAAAAGCTTATTTATATAATACGTTTTTTTGTAATAATTATCATAAGACTCTTTACTTAATTTATCAATCTCATTTTTAACAACGTTTTTATCAACTAATTTTTTGTCTAATAATTGTTTATAATATGAATCAGGCGCCGCGGTGAGAAATGGGTTTCGAACATTTAAATTTTCATCTGATAATATTCTTCTGTAAAACCGCCTATGTAAGTGTAAAATTTCAATTTTATTTTCAAAAAAATTATAGCTATAACTTAAACTTAAATAATCAGAGATATGGCCTTCACCTAATTGACTTTCGTAAAAATCAAAAAGATATTTTATATCAGGATAATTATTTATATCCAGGCGCGGAAGGTTTGAATTTGAGTCATTCAAATTCTTGTAGTTGAAGCCTGAAAAATGCACAAATGTTAATTTTGATTTTTCCGCGTGAGTAATCCGGTTATACACATAGATACCATCGTCGGTTTGAATAATTTTGCGCTCGTAGAAGTTCCATGGAGCCATGTTTCTTCCCAAATCCCTGGAAACTTTAATACCTTCGTCAAAAAAAGAAAAAATAAAATCCATCCATTTTTGATCAGTAAATAGATTGTCAAATTTATCGGCAAAACAAAAGTTCTCGAGCCGGTTAGCCCACCAATCAATAAATCGCAAACAATTTTCACATTTTTTTAAGGCGAGGAATCCCAAGTTATAAATTCCGGAGCCTAAAATATCCAGTTGTGAAGAATCGCCCGTATATTCAGTTTCTAAAGTAGTTATATGAGGGGTAATTACCATAAAATTCTCTTCCAATTCGTGCAAAATATTGTCTAAACTATTGAATAAATATATATCCGGATCAAAATAAATTATCTGATCATAACTATTAAAAAGGAATTTAAAACAATGGGGTTTTAAATAGGTACAAAATTCAGTAATGTTATACTTAAATGCATTATTATACCACCTTTCACTATCTAAGTTTAAAACATCTTTACATATATAACTCCTAAAAGCACTCTGATCTATTCTCTGCTGTATTGAGTTGTCTTCAATTTCATCAGCAATGAAAATATTAAAATCCACATCAGGATTTGTCTTTTTAACGGACGCTCCCAGAACTTCCGCTAAACCAAAATAATTTTTTGCTACTATAGTAAATACCCCTATTTTCATTTATTCCTTATTTAATTTTTGAATAGCGGCATTATAAAGTTTCTTATACCCTTCGTAATACATTGAAAAAAATTGTTTCATTTTAGGTAATAGGTTAGAAAAGAATTTTTTAGTAAGACAACAAAGCTTTTCTTAGGAAACTTAAACTATTTGTTTCAATATTTTTGCCGGCACTCCGCCAACTACACAATTGGGCGGAACGTTTTTAGTAACTAATGCGTTTGCTCCAACTATTGCATTTTTGCCTATTCTTACATTTGCTAATATCGTCGCTTTATCTCCTATCCATACTCCATCTTCAATAATTACCGGACCTTTTGAATAAAGAGGTCTTTCAATTGGTGGTAAATTCAGTGTATTTATATCCGTTCTTCCATGACTATTATCTGTTATAGTTATTTTTTTTCCTAACAATACATTACTCCCTATTGAAATGCTATTAATAGCGGTAATATGACAATCCTCTCCAATTTCAGTATTATTTCCAATTGAGATCAAAGGATAAAAAACATCTTCCTTATATTGATCCCAGGCTGTTAAAACCCCGCCCTTGCCAATAAATACCCTATTTCCCAGTGAAATATATTTACCACCTAAAAGATTTATTGGATATTGAATTGAAACAAGTTCGCCTACTGCCTTAAACTCTTTTGAAATCCAAAAAGTATGGCATTTTACCTTAAAAGCGATCCATCGTTTTAAAAACCTGTATGGAAATAAAACTGCCAATAATCTGGATATAAACCAAACAACGGATATTAAGGCTTTTTTTATTATTGGTTTCAATATGATCTCAGTTATTCATTTCTCATTAAACAATACTTATATCTATTATCTCTAGATATTTGTTTATTTGAATCTTTATTGTTGTGTACAATTCTGCTAGTTTAGTTTTTTATCATTAATAATGACTTTATAGTTTTCTTAACAATTTTCATAAAAGCTAATTTATAAGCCAATAAGATCATACCATAGTAGTGGGTTTTAGGATAAAAAACCCCAATTGAAGATTTTATCCCTGATAAATCATAGGTATATTCATTTTTGGCAATTTTAGTGTAATAATACCACATCACAAGAAAATTCTTAAATAAGTCATATTTAATATGCTGAAATGTCTTACTGATAATTTGCTTATTTTCTAAACAATTTTCAACCATTTTCAGATATTCAACTGCAAAAGTCTCAAATAAATTATACCCCCCTTTTTTTGGAATGTCTTGATTGTTAAACAATGAAACGTCGTTGATAACAAATGAACTTTTCCCATGCTGGAATAAGAGTAAGGATGTGTGTGGAAACATTTTGTTTACTTGCATAGTTGAATATTTATCGAAATCTTCCTTCCATATGGCAAATCCGGTACTCCATGTATTCCAAAATGACAAATCATAAGCAAACATGTCAAATGAATTGTATCTTTTTACGTTATTTCTTTTTAGTTCTTTGTTAGAAAAAAAAATTAATGGTTTTAATGCCATTTCTTCCTTAATAAACGATATCATTTTAGTTAATGCACCTTTATTAAGCATTGTATAATTATTATGAAGTTTTAGAAACAATCCTTTAGCTGTTCTTAAAGCGTTTATTGAATTCAGAAAACCTTCAGATGTTGATTTTATATAAACAATATTAGGATATTGTTTATAGGAGGATAACATTTCCAACAACAAATCATCAGTTGAATTATCTGAAAGAATTACCTCAAACTCGTCGTAATTAACTTTACAATCAGAATAAATACTATCCAATGTATTTTTTAATATGTTTAAACGGCCATTTGTAGGGATACATATGGAAAGGTAAATATTTATCATTTATTAATTGATTTTTGTTTTTCATGCAAAAAAAATATTCTAATTCCTTCTTCTAAAGAGAGATAATTAGGTTTAAAGATTGTATGTAATTTGGTAATGTCTAATACTACCGAAGGAACGTCAACAGATCTTGCGGCAACATATTCTACTTCGATTTTTTCAGCAATGCATTTTGTTAAAGTATCAATTACTTCATTTACTGAATAACCTTTACCACTACCAATGTTATAAATTTCATTATCGCCTCCTAATTTAATGATGGATATGATAGCGTCAACTAAATCATCAATATAGATATAGTCACGAATTACACTGCCATTACCCCATATCGTAATCTTTTTATTATTTATAATGTTCCCTACAGAAGCTGCTATCAAACCTTGCTTACCATAAATTGCTTGCCCAATACCATAAGGATTTGAAGGGCGCAAAATTAAATAATTTAGTCCTGACCTTCTATTTTCAAATTTGATAGATTCTTCTATGAGTAATTTTGATTGACCGTAATATGAGATAGGAGCTAACGGGCTTCTTTCTGAAAAAAATGCATCTTTTTTTGTTCCATAAATGGTCCCTCCAGAAGAAAAGTAAATTAACTTCACATTCAGATCGGACAATATTGATAGCAGATTAATGGTAGGTTTGATTACTATTTCTACCTCGGCTAAATAAGATTTCAATGAACTTGAAGGAATTAAAGTAGATACTAAATGTATAACAGTGTCAATTGTGTTTTTATTTAAAATATCCCTAATTAAATCATAATTTTCTAACTTACCATAGTATATTTTAACCCGATCTTTTATTTGATATAATCTGGAAAGATCTGTCCCTGGAAGTTCTAAAATAAAAACATTGTGGTTTTTAAAAATTAGCTGTTCGGCGATACTTGAACCGATAAATCCTGCCCCTCCTATTAATAAAATATTTTGCATATAAATTTAAGTTTCTTTTACAGTACTCTAATAACTACGTTAGTAAAGATTATTATTAGCCATTAAATTTATAACCTAAAAAAATTAATAGATTAAACTGCTGTTGGGATATTTGAAGTTTTTTTAAAATCATTAACGAGTGTTTATTTTGATCGATTTATCGATGTTATCCTTAAATGTTTTTAGTTAAAGAAAAGCCGAAAAATTCAAAAATAAACTTTAAAGGTAGTTTGACTTTGGTTTTTATTATATTTATTCTTCTTTTTCTCATTAAAAAGCTTTTATAGGATTTATTTTTTTCAAAATAAAACAACTGCTCAATGTCAACGCGTGTTTCATTAGTAAACTCACTTTTTTTATCTGAATATCTATGATACAAATTTGCTAAGACATTTTTAAATTGTCGGTCAGTGATGATTTTATCGTCTTTTAAAATTTTCAATAATCGAAGTTCTTCAATAAAGTTATATCCGGTTGCATTTACTTTGCCGCTTACATCCTTTTCATGTTTTCTAAAGTAATTTAAAAACTTGCCCGACACAAATACAGACCCTTCTTTTGCAAGCTCTATCCAAAAAAGCCAATCCCCACAAAACCGGAAGGAAGTGTATTGCTTTGAAATGTTATAATAATACTCCTTTCTGAATACAGCCATGCTTGCATTAACAATGCTATTATAATGAAGTAAGTACTCTTGAATATAGTTCACTCCTTGTATATAAGTAAACAATTTTGTTTGATTCGCATAATGATATGTTATATACCCCTCTGCATTTATCACAATGGATTGCACATAAGCTATAGCGCATTTTTTGTTATTTATTAATCCAACAGCTAATGTTTCTAACAATGTAGGTTCACACCAATCGTCGCTTTCAGCTATCCATATAAATTCACCTTTTGCCAATTCAATACCCTTTTGCCATTGTTTAAAAGTAGAACCGCTATTTTGTTCATTGTAGACAATTTGGTTCACCCTTGGATGATCTCGGTATAATTCTATTATTTCCTTACTGTTATCTGAAGATTTATCATCTAAAATTATTACCTCAAAATCCTGGTAGGTCTGATTTAAAACCGATTCTATGCGCTGTTTTAAATAAGCAGCATGATTATAGTTAGGAATAATGACGGAAACTACGAAATGGTTCAATTAATTAGATTTTAAATATTTGTAATACATGTACTTAAAAAATGAACGGAAAGGCAAGCGTTTGTCGTCGTTATAAACGCTATTTTCATGATTTAAATATTTGTAATGCTCGATAAACAGCTCTAAGTACTTGGAATAAATATACAATTGCGTTTTATTAAATCTTTCAATTTCACGTGCTTGTTTTATCAAAGAATCCGATCTCATCCGATAGTCAAAAACACATTGATTTATATAAAAGAATTTCCATTTGCTATTGCCAATTCTAATCCAATATTCCCAATCCTCATAACCGATTACCGATGGATCCTCGTCTAACGGACCAACCTCATCCCAAACCTTTTTTCTGATTATACTGCACATATCGATATAATTAAACGCAAGCAATTTTTTCATATCAAAATCCCCACATTTAAAATGTAAGTCTGTTACTTCGCCAAAAAAATCAGCGTTTCCGTACACAACTCCGACATCTTCATTTTCATCCAGTAGTTTTATACCTTTATCGATAAAATCCCTCTTAATTTTATTGTCACTATCTAAAAAAAGCAGATATTCTCCACTTGACGCCATAATTGCAGTATTCCTGGCTGAAGCGGGTCCACTGTTCTTTTGATGTAGAATTTTATATCCCTTTGTTGCTAAATTATCCAAAAGACGAACAGTGGATTCGTCCGTTGAACCATCATTTGTAATTATAATTTCATAAACATCTTTATCAGGGTATTCTTCGACACTTTGAATGGCTTCAGGTAAGTATTCTCCTGAATTATAACATGGAATAATTATTGAAACTTTTGGAAATGTCATTAAATTATAGTTTTATCCAACCCGGTAGTTGTAATTTTATCCTGTTATTTATCTCAACCGGCTTCACCCATTTTTTTGGAGCAACAACAATTTTATCCGGATTTTTATTAAGAAAACCACCCCACCAGCTAAATGAACTGTTTGCAATAATGTTATGTTTGCACCTGGTCATTAAATCTAGTTCGATATAGTCTTTTTGTCCATTTTCAATATCCATAAATTTAATCGGAAAATCGGCTTTTAAATTTGATTCAGCCCAATTCAAATCGTCTGAAAATACATAAACAGAAAAATTAGTTAAGCGATTTTTCATGTAATCAATTGCCTTTATGTAATACTCCATTGGCAATACGCCCATTAAATTATTGGCATCGCTATCTGTAATATAATCACCTCTACGAATATGCAAAGATACCGATAAAGGATTATCCTCAATTTCGTGAATAAGCTTATTTATTGAATCGGAATAAATTTCATTAACGGTAAGTTCCTTAAAAATTAATGGATTGATGTTTTGATAATATTTATAATGTTGCCAATATCCATCCAAATATACCTTTGGTTCGACCTTAAATAAATTTTGTTCATAACTCCACCATTCGTTTTCTTTAAAATATCTTCTTTTGTATTTAGGAAGTTTGTTTTGAAATTTCCGAAAAACCTCTGCATATAAATTTTTACTCTCATAAATATTTAGTAGCTTGTCAAGTTCTGCTTTATCTGCTATTTGTGCATTGATATTATATTTATCAAGCTTGTAGGAACGCAAACTTTGACTTTCGAAAAAAGAAAGATCAAGTTTTAATGGAACATTGTTTATTAAGGATAAATGCCTGCCAATTGCATATTGACAAAGTTGATTTCCTAAGCCACTTATTAATTTTACATAAATCATAGGCAACATTCAGTATCAAGGAATTTAGAAAAAAATTTCTTAATATTCATCAAACAAAAAATCTTCCAGATTCAAAATCAAACTGTACTAAATGATTAAGACCAAATAGTGACTGATAATAATTATCAAACAGCAACTTAAATGGTTTTATTTTAAATAAATATTTTTCAATAAAGCGCATCCACTGCAAATGCTTTTGGCATTTTTTACTTAATTTCTGTCCATCGATTATTGTATTGCATTCAATAATATATTGTTGAAAAAATACACGTGATAGCTGAGTTTTTCTGACTCTATAACCTCCTATTAATGCACTAGTACTAAAAAGAGGCTCGAATAGAAAAAAACGCATCCAAAGTTCAAAATCACCAGCGTAAGAATATACCTTAGAAATATAACCACCTGATCTTTCCCAAAGATCTCTTCTCCAATAAGTAGATTCTTGTTGTATAAATTTACCCAACTCATGCTTTTTTAAATAAAACTCATATTTTGAAGTGATAGGATCACTTGAACCAACAGTCATACCCGATTCATCGTATACAGTGGGTCTTCCCTGAAGCCAATTTACATTAGGTATACTTGTAAATATATTAGCTAAGGCGAACAACGATTTTCGATGAAGCAAATCATCAGCATTAAGCCATCCCATTATTTCACCTGTTGACAATTCAAATCCTTTTTGCAATGCATGGTACATACCCTCGTCTTTTTCACTTACCCAATGGGAAATATACTTATCATATTTTTTTAAAATGTCTATCGATCCATCTGTGCTACCCCCATCAATAACTATATACTCAAGATTTGGATAATTTTGAGAAATTATCGATTCAATTGTTTCGCTTAAATAAGCACTTTGATTATAAGATGGAGTTATAATACTTATTCTAGGATACTTCATGCAGAGATAGTTTGTTAAATTGAAAAGGTGTTAATATCAAGTCCAGGAGAAGTTTTAGGTATAAAAAAAGCATCACATTGCCAAAATGTTTGATCCGAAGGCCTGTGGCAAATATCAACAATATCAACCAGTCTAAAGCCTTTGTCTTCCATATATTGGCACATTTGCCAAAATAATAGCGAGTTTTTGGCTATTTGAAACCCGTAACATTCAATTATAAACATTGCAACCTGGTCAAGAATTTGCGAACAACCTTCTATAATCGGAACTTCGAAACCGTGTGTATCCAATTTTACAATATATGGTCCATTAAGTTTTAGGGTATTAACTTCGATATCAACACTTGTAACCTCAACAGTTCTGACATTGTCTGATAAATTAGCGTCTTGGGTCACTCCGCTTCCGTCAAGATCATTTGAAACATAAAAACTTATCTCACCTTTTTCACTTCCAGCGGCTTTTGGTACAAAATAGAATTCAGGATTTTTTTTGGTTAAGTTTTCTAACACCGTATTTCTTTCATAGAGTGGCTCAAAAAGAACATATTTAGCGTTCGGCCAAATTTCTTTTGCCGAAAGTGACCATGCCCCTTCTGCAGCTCCGATATCAACAATTGTTTCTACAGAATGGAGTCCCCGGAAAAAAGCACGTTGCATTCCGTCAATCATGTGCTTGTTCCTAAAATAGCCATACGACGGTTCTTTTTTTCGTTTATTAATTTCAATACCTAAATACCAGAATATTTTTTTTAAAATATTTTTCATAATATCGTTACATTTATATTATTTATAACTTGCAATTGGTTCGTAAAAAAGTCTTTATCGGAAATGTTATATTAGTTCTATTATCTATTATATGTAACAATAAATATCCTACCCTTTAAATAAATTCAATGTTTCCCTACCAAGAAAATAAACACAAGCTTTTGTGTGAAATATTATTTAATCAGATAGTTTAATATATTTCGTTTGAATTTATGAAATTAAATAATATGGCACAATAACCTTTATTAATCCAGAATCTTGCATCCAATAGGGTGATTCATAATAAGAATTAATTACGTTGAAGTTTAATCTTATGTCTTGTTGCCGGGCATTACAAATCCATTTTTGATGATGTAAACTAACATGAATACTAACTACATAATTCCCCGGCTTTAATAACTTTATAGGAATGCTCGAAACAACTTTGTTTAAACCTTTATTTAAGCCTATCCAATTTGCCTGATTTTGATCTGTGCTCAACGAACTAAATATCAGATTTCCATCCCCGTCCAACAATTCATATCCAATCTTTAACGCACTGTTAAATTCAACCACTTCTCCTTCAAAAATAATATTTAATATTTCGTCGCTACTAAGAGTTCTTTCAGCTATAGGATTAAAATTTTCGTCAGTTAATGCTACTTTTTTAATAAAAAAGGATTCATCATAAAATTGGTTGTTAGTATTTACCCATAAACTTTTCAAAACGTTTGCAAAATCGTGTTTATTGTAGATATTAATGCACTCGCTTACAGAACCTGAAAAATCAAGAATACCATTTTTTAAAAAAATTCCTTTTTTACATAATATTGATACAGCATTCATATTATGACTAACAAATAACACCGTTTTTCCTTGTCCCTTACTAACCTCACTCATCTTCCCCAAGCATTTTTTTTGAAACTCAGCGTCTCCTACAGCCAATACTTCGTCAACAATCAATATTTCCGATTCTAGATGTGCTGCTACAGCAAAGGCAAGCCTAACATACATCCCAGATGAATAACGCTTTACCGGAGTATCGATATATCGTTCTACACCAGAAAAATCAACAATCTGGTCAAATTGTCTTTTTATTTCAGCTTTGCGCATACCTAATATGGCTCCGTTGAGATAAATATTTTCGCGGCCTGTTAATTCGGGATGAAAGCCTGTACCTACTTCCAATAAACTTGCAATACGGCCAATACCAGTTATTTCACCTGTCGTGGGTGAGGTTACCCTGCTCAGTATTTTAAGTAAAGTACTTTTCCCCGCCCCATTTCGGCCAATAATTCCTACTGTATCACCTTTCTCAATCTCGAAATTTATGTCTTTCAAGCTCCATACTATATTGCTTTCACTTTTCTTAGTCCGGTCATTAGTTTCACCTATCATTAAAAATGGGTCTTCTTTGCCCCTCAATCTTGCCCATGCCCGTTCAATATCACGGCTTAATGTACCTGTACTAAATTCACCTAACTGGTATGCTTTGGAAATATTTTCTGCTTTAATAGCAATGTTGCTCATATGTAATTTTAAACAGTGTCTACAAAGTTCTTCTCAACTTTATTAAAAATAATCACACCAAAAAGCAGTACAACTACTGTTACCATAAAAGAATAAGCTAATGACAGCCAGGAAACGGTACCGTTACCCAGAAAACCATAGCGAAAATATTCAATAATTGCAGTT
The DNA here is from genome assembly GCA_028288305.1 of Mucilaginibacter sp. Classification (GTDB taxonomy): domain Bacteria; phylum Bacteroidota; class Bacteroidia; order Sphingobacteriales; family Sphingobacteriaceae; genus Mucilaginibacter. The sequence continues at coordinate 2,159 of JAQBOA010000087.1, read as the reverse complement.
AGGGGATTTAATTCAATCAGCCATTTAAATTTTCCCGGAGCTGCTGATAAAGGGTATACTACTGTAGTTGTGTACATGAGCAACGGTACCCCAAAAGTAATTAAAAAAGCCAGATCCCTATATTTGGTTGTTAATGCGGAAACAATCATCCCTAATCCTAAACCAAGTAATGCCATCAAAATTACCAGGAAGGGAAATAATAACACATAACTGGTTATATGAAAATGGTCACCTTTTAGAAAATAAAATGCCATTAGTAAAAAAAATAAAATCATTTGTACTCCAAATCTAACCATGTTAGAAAATATTATACTAAGCGGCATAATTAACCTTGGAAAATATACTTTCCCGAAAATGGTAGCATTATCCCTAAAAACAGTAGATGTTTTGATGAGGCAATCTGAAAAATAATTCCAGGTTACTACTCCAGCTAGATAAAATAGTGGTTTAGGCATGCCATCTGTCGATATGCCAGCAACACTTCCAAAAATTAACGTATATATTAAAATAGTAAATATCGGCTGAATGAAGAACCAAACCGGTCCCAATATAGTTTGTTTATAAAATGAAACGAAATCTCTTCTTACCAGCAACCAAAGTAAATCCCTATATTCTATTGTTTCACTAATTTTAAGATCTAATAAAGTACTTGACGGCTTGATTGTCCATCGCTTATTTGATTCATGCGTCATTTCTATCCCTGCAATTATTCATATTAACTAAACTTATTTTTTCAGAACTTTCACAATAATTTTTCCTTTTACCAGCTACGTTAAAATTGATTGCAGCATTTTTTTACATATCAACCAAAATATTGTAATGAATGCAAAAAGGAAAGCTCCAATCAACATTCCCTTTAACCATTTGTAACGATTCACCAGAAGTGGGTATACGGGCTTATCAACCACCTGTATTAACGGCGTTTCCTGCCGTAAAGTAATTTTCGAAATTTCGAGGTCTTTTACAATCTCGGCAAACATTGCACTATTGGATTGTACATCAATTTGTTTTTTTTGAGATGGTACCTTAAGTGTTTGCATTGCAGGATTTGCATTTGGAGCCGCATCTATAGCAGAGGCAACACCTGATATAGACGAATTTAAAACTATCCTTAAACTGTCCGCCTGCTTTTGTAAAACTTTTACACTCTGATAAGTTTTTTTCGTTTTTGTCAATATGTAAAAATTATTTACTGTTTCAACAAGTTTATCTGCAAACATTTTAGAAAAAATTTCGTCAGCTGAGGTAACTTTTACAGATATTATACTTAATTTCTTATCTAATTTGTCAATGTCTAATACGCTTTTATCAAACAAGGCAACTAAATCGGTTATAATACTATCTTGTTTACGGCTGAATTGGTCAGGGTCACCCCGGAATGTAATGCTATCGATATAATCATCTTCTCTCCATTGTTTACGCAGGTTATTAAAGTTTATGTACCTATCAATTAGCATTTGTTTTTTACCCCTGATGGTTACTTCGGTTAATAGAGCCCTTTCAATCATTTCCCGGGATTTATATAGCTCAATTATATTATCACCTTCAAATAAATTTCCTCCTCCTCCCCCGCCTCCGAAATTTATACCTGCAAGTGATGCCAAGCCAGCGAGTTGCCCAAGCCCGCTTCCACCTTTAGCATCTTCCAAAACAAAGTTGCAAGTAGCTGTGTAAGTTGTCCTTTTACGGATGGCGTAAAATAGGCCCAATAGAGCTCCAAGAAGTATTGCAACTAATATAATTACCCATTTACTTTTTATATATCTGATTCCGGATCGGATTTTAATGACAATATCTTTTATAGCTATTTCATTAACATTTTTTACTGTATCCGAATTATCTTGACTCATTATTATAATCTAATTAAACACTAACTGTTTGATATTTTATGCAAACTTATAATTTCCGGGTGCAAATTTATAATTTGGGGTGCAAACTTATAATCCCCAAAATAACTGCACCTAAAGATGCAAGGCCGGTTGTATAGCCTAATATCTGTTGCCCGGTATCGCCGCCCTTGGGTGCCGGTTTCTTTGGTACATATATCTCGCTGCCCGGCTTTACTTTTGGATGGCTGTTGAACCACAGGAATTTCCTTGTCCCCCGCACCGTTCCATTCGGATAAACGATATATCCCCCCCGTTTTAATGCTGCCGATG